>DASSBN010000054.1:0-3787 GCA_035698665.1 Gaiellaceae bacterium | reverse complement strand
CCCGGCTCGTTGATGTGGATCCAGGTGAGCCCGTTAGCGGCGAGCTCGGCGATGCGTGGCTCGGTGCGCTCGGCGACCGGACCCGCTTCGCCGCGGGCCCGTCCACGCCTGATGCGGGGCAGGGTCGGTCTTGCCATCGGTACTGAGCGGGTCGTCCACTTGCATCTCCGGAGTACGAGATTCTACTCCGAACCCCTCGTTCTGCCTGCAAATTCCCACTTGGCGAGCCCAGGAACGAGAGTCTCGGCGGAGTACACTCAAACGGTGAAAGTCTGCTCCAACTGCGGCGAGGAAAACCCGGATCGGTTCCGTCTCTGCGGGTTCTGCGGCACGCCGTTCGCGGCCGCCGATGCGCCGCCGGAAGTGCGGAAGACGGTGACGGTCGTCTTCTCCGACCTCGTCGGGTCGACCAGCCTCGGCGAGTCGATGGATTCCGAGTCGTTGCGCGAGATCCTCCATCGCTACTTCGAGGCGATGCAGTCGGTCCTCGAGAGCCACGGCGGAGCGGTGGAGAAGTTCATCGGCGACGCGATCATGGCCGTCTTCGGCCTGCCGCGCCTGCGCGAGGACGACGCGGTCCGAGCGGTGCGCGCCGCAGTCGAGATGCAGGCGGCGCTCGTCGCCCTGAATGTCGAGCTCCAGGAAGGCTGGGGAGTCGTCCTCGCGAACCGGACGGGGGTGAACACGGGCGAGGTCGTCGCCGGAGACGTGACGACCGGCCAGCGGCTCGTCACCGGCGACACGGTCAATGTCGCCGCCCGCCTGGAGCAGACCGCCGGCGCCGGCGAGGTCCTCCTCGGAGAGCTCACCTACCGACTCGTTCGCGACGCCGTCGAGGTCGACCCTGTCGAGCCGCTCGAACTCAAGGGCAAGGCGGAGCCGGTGCCTGCCTACCGCGTGCGGGCACTCGTCCAGCCGAGCGCCCCGGTCGAGCGGAATCAGGGGCCGCTCGTGGGCCGCGAGCGCGAGCTCGGGCTGCTCCTCGAAAGCTTCTCCGACGCCGTTGCCGCCGGTGGCTGCCGCCTCGCGACCGTGTTCGGCAGCCCCGGGATGGGAAAGTCGCGGCTGGTCGAAGAGCTCGTCGCCCGAGTCGGCCGGGCCTCTGCAGTCGTGCGCGGGCGCTGTCTGTCCCACGGCCGAGGCATCACGTTCTGGCCGATCGTCGAGATCGTCCGCAAGGCCGCGGGCATCCTGGAGGAGGATCCACCCGAAGTCGCGCGCGCGAAGATCGCCGCGCTCGCACCGGACGATGCCGTGGCCAGGCGCATCGCCTCGGCCGTGGGGCTCTCCAGCGAGGAGTTTCCCGTCGACGAGACCTTCTGGGGCGTGCGCAAGCTGCTCGAGGAGATGGCCTCCACACGGCCACTCGTGGTCGTTTTCGAGGACATCCACTGGGCGGAGTCGACGATGCTCGACCTCATCGAGCACGTCCTCGGCTTGGCCGAGCGGCCGATCTTCCTCGTGAGCCTTGCTCGCCATGAGCTGCTCGACATCAGGCCGACCTGGGAACAGCTCGCGGGCTCCGCAATCGTGTCGCTCGAGCCCCTCTCGCAGGAAGACGCCGCGCGGGTAGCAGAGAACCTCCTCGGCAACGCCGAGCTCGACACGGAGGTACGGGCCCGCATCGTCGAGGCAGCCGAAGGAAACCCGCTCTTCGTCGAGCAGATGCTCTCGATGATGGTCGACGAGGGACTGCTCCAACTCGAGGGCGACCGCTGGACGGCGACGGCCGACCTCGAGGAAGTCGCCGTGCCCCCGACGATCCAGGCCCTTCTCGCTGCTCGCCTCGATCTGCTCGGGCCCGAGGAGCGCGCGATCATCGAAGCGGCCTCCGTCGCGGGTCTCGTCTTCCCGGAGGACGCACTGCGAGAGCTCGTGTCCAGCGAGATCGCGGGCGCTCTCGATGCACACATGCGCTCGCTGTGTCGCAAGCACCTGATTCAGACGGGGGTCGAGTCGATCGGCGGCGGCGCCCACTACCGCTTCGCGCACGCGCTCGTTCGCGAGGCCGCCTACCAAGGGATGCTGAAGCGGACGCGGGCGATGCTGCACGAACGCTTCGTGGGCTGGGCGGATCGCGTGAACAGCGATCGCGATCGCGCCGTCGAGTTCGAGGAGATCCTGGGCTACCACCTCGAGCAGGCGCACAAGAACCTGTCCGAGCTCGGCCCGCTCGACGAACACGGGCTCGAGCTCGGCCGCAATGCCGCCCAGCGGCTCTCGTCGGCGGGCCGGCGAGCCTTCGCGCGTAGCGACATGCCGGCGGCGGCGAACCTCCTCCGCCGTGCCGCCACGATCCTCCCGGAGCGCGATCCTTCGCGACTGGAACTCATCCCCGATCTCGGCGAAGCGCTTTTGGAGGTGGGGGAGTTTCCCTGGGCCGAGCTCTTCCTCGAAGAAGCGATCGAGTCGCAGGCCGACGGCGACAGCCTGGTGCCTCCGCTTGCAGAGTTGCTCCTTCTTCGCCTCAAGGCGCAGGCCGGCTCGGCGGAGCGTTGGAGCGAGCGTCTGGTCGAGGAGGCCTCCGGGATGCTGGAGCAGTCCGGGGCGGAGCATGGCGACGCAACGCTCGCCACGATCTGGCGCCTGCTCGCCTGGGCACACGGCACCTCTGGGCGCTACGGGCTCGCCACCCAAGCTGCGGAGCGGGCGATGGAGCACGCCCGGAGCGCGAACGATGCACGACAAATCCGCCTCGCGGCGGTGCTCTATGCACTAGCAGCCCTGCATGGCCCGACGCCGGTCCCGGAAGCGATCGAGCGCTGCGAGAGGATCGCGTCGGAGGCACAGGGCGACCGGCGCACGCAGGGCCTCGTGACCAGCATCCTGGCGGCGCTCCTCGGAATGCGCGGGGATTTCGACCGCGCGCGCCGCCTCTCCGCTGAGGCCCGAGCTTTGCTGACAGAGCTCGGACCGACTGTCGCGGGGGCGTCCACGTCGCTCGAAGCTGCCCGGGTCGAGTCTCTCGCCGGCGATCTTCCGGCCGCCGAGGGAGCGCTCCGCCGCGACTACGAGGCGCTCACGGCGCTCGGCGAGAGGTACATCCTCTCAACGGTGGCGGGCGAACTGGCGCGAGTCCTCTACGCCCAGGGCCGTCTCGACGAGGCCGAGGGCTGCAGCCGGCATGCGCAGGATCTGGCGGACGCGGACGATGTCGCGTCGGCGACGCTCTGGCGAACGGTTCAGGCGAAGGTCCTCGCCCACAAGGGCAACCGTGACGCCGCGCTCATCCTCATAGGGGAGGCGGTCGACCTGCTCAAGCGCACCGACTCCGTCGTGGCACAGGCCGAGACGTTGGTCGACCTGGCCGAGGTGCTTCGGGTCACGGGCCAGCCGAAGGACGCGGACGACGTGCTCGGGGACGCCGTCGCGCTCTTCGAGGCGAAGGGAAACCTCGCTGCGGCGGAAGCGCTTCGGGCCCCGGCGGCCGCCGGCTAGCGCATGTGGCCGTTGTGATTGTTGACCAGCGTTGCCTTCCAGTCGCCGTCGGACAGCTTGGCGACACCCGTGAGGCACGGTAGCTCGGAGGAATCCGGCGTCGCCGAGGAGCAGCGGGCAGTGATGACCTGAAGCGGGCACCCGTCGAGGCACTCGGTGTAGATGACCGCGAACTTCTTCTGATTGAGCCCCTTCGGGATGAGCGTCTTGTCCCAGCGAAGCGGGAACGCGAGCGGCGGATCGAAGGTGCCGGGAATGCTCGCGTGCAGCCAGCCCCCGCCGCGGCAGATGACGCGCTTCGGACAGGCCACTGGCGCCGCGACCTCTTCGATCAGCGCCGTGACCGAAG
>DASSBN010000053.1:0-16983 GCA_035698665.1 Gaiellaceae bacterium | reverse complement strand
CTCGTCGACGAGCGTGCGCCGCGCCTGCCGGTAGGCGTCGAGCGCTTCGGCCTGCCGGCCGGCGCGGTAGAGCGCGAGCATGAGCAAGGCGCGAAAGCGCTCCCGGAACGCGTTCTCGGCGACGAGGGCCTCGAGCTCGCCGATGAGATCGGCGTCGAGCCCGCGGGCAAGATCGGCTTCGATGCGCTGCTCGAGAACGGCGAGCCGGTGCTCGTCGAGGAGACCCGCCTCGGCCGCCGCGAACGGCTCGAAGGCGAGGTCGGCGAGCGCGGACCCGCGCCAGAGCCCGAGGGCCTCCCGCAGGAGCTTCGCGCCTCGGTCGCGATCTCCGTTCCCGAGGGACTGAATGCCCTCGGCCGCGAGCTTCTCGAAGCGGAGGCTGTCCAGCTCGCCGGCCTCGACGAGAAGCGCGTAGCCGCCCGCGCGCGTCGCGATGCGGTCCGGTCCGAGGAGCTTCCGGAGCCCCGAGACGCGCACCTGGAGCGCGTTCTGGGCCGAACGCGGCGGTTCGCCGCCCCAGAGCGCCTCGATCAGCTGATCGGGCGAGACGGGCTGATTGGCGTGGACGAGCAAGAACGCGAGCAGCACTCGCTGCTTCTCGCCTCCGAGCTCGAGCGCCCCGCCGTCGTCCTCCACCTCGAGCGGACCCAGGATTCGGAAGTCCGTAGGTGTGCCTCCTCCGTTCGGCGTACCTCCCTGACAAGCGCGCCGTAAGCGGATCTTAAGCGCCGCCGCCGATGCTCCGCCGGTCGGTACGAACGAAAGGAGCAGAGATGATTCGGACAGGGCAGACGATCGAGAACCCCGTGACCGGGGAGCGCCTCGTCTTTCGCCGGACGGCGGCGGACACGAAGGGCGAGCTGGTCATCGTCGAGACGTTCGTGCAGCCGCACGGCTTCGTCGCCGCGGCACACGTTCATCCCAGCCAGGAAGAGCGCTTCGAGGTGCTGCGAGGGACCGTCGGGTTCCGCATCGGCCGCGACGAGATCGTCGCCGGGCCGGGGCAGCGCATCACAGTTCCCGCGGGGACGGCGCACCGCTTCTGGAACGCGGGCGAAGAGGAGGCGCACTTCGTCTGTGAGATTCGCCCGGCGCTTCGTTTTGAGCAGCTGATCGAGACGATGTTCGGGCTCGCGAGCGACGGCAAGACGAACCGCAAGGGCATGCCGAATCCGCTGCGGCTCGCCGTGATCGCGGACGCGCATTTCGACACGGTCAGGCTTCCGTTCCCGCCGGCGTTCCTGCAGCGGGTGGGGCTGGCCCTCGGCGCGCCGGCCGGCCGGCTGCTCGGCTACGAGGCAACCTACGCCCCGTCCGACGCGGAGCCCGCCGCGGCGGTCGTCTAGCGATGCGCGCTCGGCTTCTGCTCGGCGTCCTCATCCTCGCCGTGCTCGTGCTCGCGGCCGGCGGCCTCGTCTTCGGGGTCGGGCGGAAACCGTCGCGCGCGCGGGCGGCGATCTGATCAACAAAGGGAAAGGAGAACCAGATGAACCAGCGTGGCAGCAGGATCCCCTCACTGACCGGCATTGCGGCGGTCGCCCTCTGGGTCGTCGGGCTCGTCGTCTCCGATGGATTGAGCGACTCTCTCGCCGACAACGCAAGCGACCAGCAGGTGCTTGCCTGGGTGCAGGGCAACACCGACTACATCCTCTCGGGGGGCTGGCTCTTCATGCTCGGCTCGCTCGTCTTCCTCGCCTTCGCGGGGATCCTCCACGGGCGGATGGCCGAAGCCGGCGCGAGCGGGTCGGCCCCGACGATCGCGTTCGGCGGTGCCGTTGCCGGGGCGGTGTTCGGTCTCGCGATTCCCGCCGGCGACGTGGCCCTTGCGATCAACAAGGACAACGTCAGCGCCTCGTCAGCGGGCGCGCTTCACACCCTGGGAGATGCGTTCTTCGTCGGCGCCGAGCTGGCGGCCGTCGCCTTCCTCGTCGCTACCGCGATCGTGATCCTACGAACGGCGGCTCTGCCCAGGCTCCTCGCGTACTTCGGAATCCTGGTCGCAGTCGTGCTCGTCATCGGCCCGGTCGGCTGGGCCGGCCTGATCTTCGGGCTGCCCGTCTGGACGCTCTGGGCGAGCATCGCGCTTGCCCGCCGGCCTCGCATTGCGCTCGCCGGCGACGTCGTCACCGCCTAAGACGACGCCCTTTGCGGCTGTTGAAGGGCTCGGGTGACCGAGCCCTTCTGCCTAGGCCGGCGAAGCTCCCTTCGACTCCCAGTAGCGATTGAGGGCTCCCTGCACCTGGACGAACCAGATGATCGGGCCCGCGATCGGCAGCAGGATCCAGAGACCGTAGATCCCGCGCACCGGGCTCTGGCCTCCGTCGAGATCCTCGTACATGTAGCGCACCTCGGAAGGGACGATGAAGAACGTCACCGGCGAGATGAGGATGTAGATGACGAGCCCGAGGACGCCGCCGATCCCGTTGCCCGAGTAGCGCCTGACCTCCTCCTGCGTCTTGTAGACCCAGTAGATCCCGTAGATCCCGAGGGTCAGGATGAACCACAGGATCGAAAGGCCGATCGAGCGCGTCTCGCCGACCGGACCGCGCGCGCTCGCGGTGGTTGAGGTGGCTGCCATTTCGCTCACGGTGCTCCTCCTCGAAGGGTTGGCCCGCCGATCATCTCACCCTCGGCGGAGGGAGGCGAGGGGCGTCAGGGCAGGCGGCAGACGATCTTGCCGGCGCGCTCGCCGCTGTCCGGGTGGAGCTCGGCCTCGGTGACGATGCAGGTCCCATATCGGGTCTCGACGGTCTCGCCTTCTTTCGGCAGGTCGAGGAGCTCGAGCTCCTGGATGTCCTTCCAGTTCAAGCCCTCGATGGTGACCGTGAATTTCTTCACCAGCCGATCATCGCACGACGGCATCCCTCGAACGAGCTAAGGCAAATGTCGTGGACGTGCCGAAGAGTGACTCGAGCCGGGCTGAACGCGCACAGGCGTCCACCAGGGACTACCCAGGCCGCAGAGGTAGGTTCTGGTCACGCCCGGCTCCCTCTCCCCTCTGATTCTCCGCCTCGCTAGCGCGACGGGGGATCAGGGGTGCGCCCATTCTCGCGTCGGCGTTACAGGCCGCGCCTCCCGGGTACTCGACGCCCGATGGGAAAGCGTTCCCAGGAGGACTCGCTCGTCCGAATGGCAATCGAGGCGCGCGTAACGGCGCGACGCGTTCATGGCCGGGCGCAAGGCCTGCGCGTGGAGACTGCGAGGATTCGTTCCGAGACGGCTGCTCTGCGAAAGCGCTGCCTGAACGACTGGAAGCTGCTCGGAGTGATCCGACGGAACTAGCGCACGCGCCCCGCGTTTCCGGATACGGCGCCGCGCTTTGGAGCGGAGGGGGAGGGATTCGAACCCTCGATCCGCCTAACGACGGATAACGGTTTTCGAGACCGCCGCATTCGTCCGCTCTGCCACCCCTCCGGCGCGGGGAAAGTGTAGCGGCGGCCGTTTAGGCGTCCGGGTCGCTGTAGACCCAGAACTCCTTGAAGTCGGCGTCCACGATCCAGGTCGTCCGCGTGCCCTTGGGCATCGAGACCATGTCGCCAGCGGCCAGCTCGATCACCGGGCCGCCGTCGACCCGGAGCGTCCCGGTGCCGGCCAGGACGAGGATGGTCTCGTGCGCGACGAGCTCGAGCTCGATCTCCCTGCCCGCGGTCTCCCCGGGCTTCCAGAGCCCCGCCTGCACCGCATCGTCGGCGCGGAGGAGATGGACGAGCCCGCCCGTTTCCTCGTCGTGCTCCCAGTGCTCGGCGTCCCAACGAGATATCGATGCGCCGCTCGTCGTTTCGCTCATCGCGGGTCTCCGTCGGATGTCGGGGGAGTCGAGAGCGGAGAAGGAGGGATTCGAACCCTCGAAGGAGGTGATTACCCCCTTAACGCCTTAGCAGGGCGCCGCCTTCGTCCACTCGGCCACTTCTCCGTGCCGGGCAATGGTAACAACGCGGATCGGCTCCCCAAACGACGAGACCCGCCTCGGACGGTTGTATGGAGCCGCATTCCGAAACGGGCCTTCGCCAGACGCCGGATATGTGAGGGGAGCCGGCAGACCCATGATCGCGCTCGCGGCTTCCGTGTGCCGTCCCCTCGAAGGGTGATTTCTGCGCCGGTAGCCTCCGCGCCATGCGCGTCGGCCGCCACGACGTCCAGGTCACGAACCTCGACAAGGTCTTCTTTCCTGCGAGCGGCCTGACGAAGGGCGACCTCATCCGCCACTACGTCGAGCTGGCCGACTACCTGCTCCCGCACGTCTCGCGCCGGCCGATGCAGATGCTCCGCTACCCGCACGGCGTCGACGGCGAGTTCTTCTACCAGAAGCGCGTCCCGAACCCGCATCCGGATTGGCTCGAGACCGTGCACATCCTCTTCCCCGGTAGCGGGCGAACAGCGGACTTCCCCGTCGTGACGGACGCGGCCGGGCTCGCGTGGATCGCGAACCTCGGCTGCATCGACATGCACACCTGGCACTGCCGCGTGGGCGACGTCGAGCGGCCCGACTACATGCTCATCGATCTCGACCCGAGCGCGGGCAACCCGTGGTCGCACGTGCGCGAGATCGCGATGGTCGTGAAGCGGCTGCTGGATGAGCTCGAGCTGCCGAGCTATCCCAAGACCTCCGGCGCGACCGGGCTGCACATCCTCTGTCCGATCCGGCCCGAGCTTCGTTTCCCCGAGGTGCGCCGCTTCGCGAAGGCGCTGGCCCAGGAGGTCGAACGGCGCATCGGCGACCAGGACGTGGCGACGACCACGTGGAAGGTGGCCGACCGGCGCGGCGTCTTCGTCGACTACGGCCAGAACTCCCGCGACCGGACGATCGCCTCGGCCTACTCGATCCGGCCGGTGCCGGACGCACGCTGCTCGACGCCGCTTTCCTGGACCGAGATGCCGAAGGTCGAGCCGGAGGAGTTCACGCTGCGGACGATGCCGGCGCGGGTCAAGAAGGTGGGCGACCTCACCGCCGGGATGTGGCGGCGGAAGGTCGGCCTCGCTTCGCGCTTCGAGAAGCTCGGGCTAGAAGCCCCGGCACCGTAGGGTCGCCCTTTTTCGGCTTCGGCTTCACCTGGGCGACCGTGCACTGCGCCGGATCCTTGTCAGGGCGGAAGCGGAGGAAGCGGGTTCCGTGGCGGAAGCGGGCCTTCTGCCACTTGTCGTAGCGAACCTCGACGACGAGCTCCGGCGGCACGGGGCTCCACTCGCCGGTGACCTTGGGTCGCCAGCGGCTCGGCTCGCCGCGCGGCTTGCGTTCGGGCTTGGGCCCGAGGAGAGGCTGTACGCGCTCGAGGATCTCCTCTCGCCGCTTGCCCGCCGCCGAGGCGGTCCCGACCGGCCAGAGCTTCTCGCCCTCGTAGAGGCCGAGCATGATGCTCGCGATGCCGGAGCCCTTCTCGCTCCAGGTCACGCCGAAGACGACACAGTCGGCGGTCTTCTCACCCTTCACCTTGACGACGCCCTCTCGCGAGCCGGGGAGGTAGGGCAGGGCCTTGCGCTTTGCGACCACGCCGTCGAAGCCGGCCACCTCGAGCCGGTCGAGCCAGCCCTCGGCAACCTTCCGGTCGCTGGTCGCCGGCGAGACCGAGAACGGCAGCTTCTCGACCCTTTGGCGGCGCTTCTCGAGGGGGAGCTCGTGGATCGCCTCGCCGTTCCACAGGAGGAGGTCGAAGGCGACGAAGTCGGCCGGCATCTCGGCCGAAAGCTTCTGCACGCGACTCTCGGCGGGGTGGAGGCGCATCTGGAGCGCGTCGAAGTCGAGCGCCCCGTCGCGCTCGATGACGATCTCGCCGTCGACCGCCGAGTTCGGTCGCAGCTTCTTGCCGAGCGCCTCGAGCTCCGGGAAATAGCGGAGGAGGGGCCGGCCGTTACGGCTCCAGAGATGCAGCTCGCCCGTCACGTTCTCGAGGATCCCGCGGAAACCGTCCCACTTCGGCTCGTACTGCCAGCCGTCCGGCTCGGGCAGTTCGTCGACTAGCTCGGCCTCCATGGGGGGAAACGGAACCTTGGGCGAAACCGTTATAGCCATTGCGCCGTCTAACGCTATCGAGGACATGAAGAGAGTTGCCATCACCGGGATCGGCGTCGTCTCGCCTTTGGGGAACGACGCGCCCTCGACGTGGGAAGCCGCCGTCGCGGGACGAAGCGGCGTCGACAATATCCAGGCATTCGCCACCGACGGCTTCGAGGTGAAGATCGCCGGCGAGGTCAAGGACTTCGACACGTCGGGGCTCGCGCATCCAAAAGAGGTGAAGCGGCTCGACCGCAACGTGCTCTTTGCCCTCGGCGCGGCGAAGGAGGCGCTCGAAGACGCGGGCGTGAACGGCTACAACCCGGAGCGCGTGGGCATCGTCGTCGGCTGCTGCATCGGCGGCTTCAACGAGCTGATGCGGCAGCACGACATCCTGCGCGACCGCGGCCCCGACCGCGTCTCGCCGAACTTCCTCCCCAACATCCTCGTCGATTCGCCGAGCGGCCAGATCGCGATCGAGCTCGGCATCCGCGGCCCCAACTACGCGGTGGTCTCGGCCTGCGCGACCGGCTCGCACGCAATCGGAGAGGCGTCGGAGCTCATCCAGAACGGCCACGCGGACGCGGTGCTCGCGGGCGGCACCGAGAGCTGCATCCATCCGCTCATCCTCGCCGGCTTCTCGAACATGCGCGGCCTCGCGCAGGGGAACGGCGATCCCACCAAGGCGTCGCGGCCGTTCGACGCCAAGCGGGAGGGCTTCGTGATGGCCGAGGGGGCCGGTGTCGTGATGCTCGAAGACCTCGAGACTGCGCGAAAGCGCGGCGCGCGCGTCTACGCCGAGGTGCTCTCGTACGGCGCCTCCAACGACGCGTACCACATGGCAGCGCCCGACCCCGAATCGGTGGGCGTGGTCGAGATGATGCGGAACGCTCTCGAGCGCGCCGGGCTCCAGCCCGACGAGGTCGACTACATCAACGCGCACGGGACTTCGACGCCGCTCGGTGACCTCGCCGAGACGAAAGCGATCAAGGAGGTCTTCGGCGACCACGCCTACGAGCTCGCGGTGTCCTCGACGAAGTCCGTCATGGGCCACACCTTCGGCGCGGCGGGCGCGATCGAGGCGATCATGTGCGCGCTCGCGGTGCACCACGGCGTCATCCCGCCGACGATCAACTACGAGAATCCCGACCCCGAGCTCGACCTCGACTACGTACCGAACGAGGCGCGGAAGGCCGACGTCCGCGTCGCGCTCTCGAACGCCATGGGCCTCGGCGGGCACAACGGCTGCGTCCTCGTCGGCCGCGTCGAGGAGTAGCGCTCCTAGCCGGGCTCGACGACGGCCGGCGTCAGGTGCTCGATGGTCGCGAGGACGGCGTCGGCCGCGGCGAGCGCTTCGTCGTGCGGCGGGTACTGCGGGTTCGGGATCGCGATCGTCCGCATGCCCGCGGACTTGGCCGCGAGGATGCCGTTCTCGGAGTCCTCGACGGCGGCGCAGCGAGCAGGCTCGGTGCCGAGGCGGCCGGCGGCCTCGAGGAACACGTCGGGGGCGGGCTTTCCGCGCGGCACCTCCTCCGAGGAGACGCTCGCCTCGAAGTAACGGCCGAGGCCCGAGCTCTCGAGGACGAGGTCGATCAGCTCGCGGTTCGAGGACGATGCGAGCCCGAGTGGCCAGCGCTCCGCGACCCTCTCCACCGCCTGCTCGGCTCCGGCGATGAGGGGAAGCTGACGGCGGTAGCGCTCCTCGAGCCGGCGGACGACCTCCGCGGAGATCTCTTCGGGCTCCTCCGTGAGCCCGACGACGTCGCGCATGTAGCGCGACCACTCGATCGAGCTCATGCCCATCATGTCGCGGGAGGCGTTCTCGTTCCACCTTCCTCCGCGCTCCTCCGCGAGCTCTCGCCGCACCTCGTCCCAGACGTGCTCGGAGTCGATGAGGATCCCGTCGAGGTCGAAGACGACGGCTTCGATCACGCGTCCACCGAGACGTAGCGCTGCCCGAGGTAGACGAGGGGAGGAGCGGCTCGCCCCCGCTCGGCGGCGAGGACCTCACCGACGAAGAGCGTGTGGTCGCCCGCATCGTGCTCGTCCTGCAGGCGGCACTCGAGCCATCCGAGCGCGTCGTCGATCAGCGGTGCGCCCTCGGCGCCCTCGTGCGTCGCGATCCCGTGCCAGTGGGCGAAGGGCGGCACACCGCGCGCGAAATGCTGCGCGACGGCCTCCTGGTCTCCGGCCAGCAGGCTGAGGGCGAAGCCGCCGGCCTCGCGCAGAAGCTCGTGCATGGCCGCCTGTCCGCTGATCGAGACACCGACGAGCGGCGGCTCCAGGGAGAGGGAGACCAGGGCGCTCACGGTCAGCCCCAGCCGCTCGCCGGCGGCGTCGACCGTGAGAACCGCGACTCCCGTGGGGAAGCCGCGAAGCAGTGTGCGAAGCTCGTCGCCCGGCTCGGTCAGCGGCGTCGCTCGGTGTCGAGCGCGTCCGCCAGCGACTCGTCCAAGTCCCGGCTCGTCGGCTCGACAAGAGCGTCCTGGAGCTGGGCGGCGAGATCGCGGAGGCCGTCCAGCACGCGCTGCCGGCGCTCCTCGAGAGATTTCGCCTCGCGGACGAGCGACTCGTGCCGGCGGCGGGCCCCTTCCTCGATCTGATTGGCCATGTCCTGCGCCGCTTCGCGCGTCGCGCGGGCGTGATCTTCGGCATCGGAGACGATCTTGCGCGCCTCTTCCTCGGCATCCCGGCGGGCCTGCGTGCCGTAGGAGTCGACCGCGACGCGAATATCGCGCGCGTAGTCGTCGGCCTCGGCGCGCACGCGCTCCGCCTCGCGGGTGAGCTCTTCGACGCGCACCGCCGCGTCGCTCTTCGCCTCGCGGAGAACCTCGTCGGCGTGCCGCCGCGCCTCGGCGCGAATGGTCTCGGCGGCCTCCTCGGCGGCGTTCAGGACGGCCGCGACGCGGGAGCCGGTCTCGGCATGGTCCGTACGGGTGTCCGCGGCTTCCTCGTGTGACGAGCCTTGCCGCTCCGGCTCGTAGCCAACGTCGTCAGACCGTTCCACCGACACCTCTCCTTTTCTCGACCCCAGGGCGGACACTTATTGCATTCCGGCACGAGGAATGCAACTTGCAGCACTGAAACGGGGCAGAATGGGCCGGTGCCGAATCTGCGGCTGATCGACGAGGGCGAGGCGACAGGGGCTCTCAAGGCCGAGTACGACGCGGCGATCGGCCGTGCGGGCAAGGTCTTCAACATCGTGAAGGCGATGTCCCTGAACGCGGACACGTTGCGCGCGTCCATGGATCTCTACAAGGCGATCATGTTCGGGCCGTCGGAGCTCTCGCGCGCCGAGCGCGAGCTGCTCGCCGTGGTCGTCTCACGGGCGAACGACTGCCACTACTGAATTCGGGCGCATGCAGACGACCTCCGTGCAGAGGGCGCAACCGAAGAACTCGCGGCGCACGCGGCACACGACTACCGGCAGGCCGAACTCGAGCCGCAGGTGCGCTGCCTCTGCGACTTCGCCGTCAAGGTGACGCTCGAGCCCTCGAAGGTCACCGGCGCCGACGTCGACGCCATGCGCTCCGAAGGCTGGAGTGACGCGGCGATTCACGACGCGCTGCAGGTGATCTCCTTCTTCAACTACATCAATCGCATCGCCGACGCGGTCGGCATCGACGACGAGCCGGAGTGGCCCTCACCCGGTGACGGGCGGACGAGCCCGTAGCAGGGCTTCCGTCCGGGCTCGCCACTAGCCTCCGGGCCCGTGGAAGGCGAGTTCCTCCGCCGCTCGATCGCCGAGTTCGTCGGTGCGTTCGCGCTCATCTTCGTGGGCGCAGGCTCGATCATGACCGGCGGCGGCGACCTGCTCGGCGTCGCGCTGGCCCACGGCCTCATCCTCGCGATCATGGTCACCGCGCTCGGGCACATCTCCGGCGGGCACTTCAACCCGGCGGTCACGCTCGGCTTCTTCATCACGCGGCGCATCAATCCGGTTCTCGCCGGCTGCTACTGGGTGGCGCAGTTCACCGGAGCCGTGGCCGCAGCGCTGCTCCTGAAGTGGGTCTATCCGGACAACATCACCGACGGCGCAAAGCTCGGCGCGCCGACGCTGAACGAGCAGATCTCCCCGGCCGCCGGCTTCGTGCTCGAGGCGATCCTGACGTTCTTCCTCGTCTGGGTCGTCTTCGCGACGGCGGCCGATCCACGCGGCGCCTTCACGATCATCGCCGGCTTCGCCATCGGCCTCACGGTCGCGGCGGACATCCTCATCGGCGGCCCGCTGACCGGTGCCGCCATGAACCCCGCCCGCGCGTTCGGGCCCATGCTCGTGCAGAACCAGTGGGCCGACGGCTGGATCTGGTACATCGGCCCGTTTCTCGGCGGCGCGCTCGCGGCGCTCTCCTACGAGATGCTCTACCTCACGCCCGTGCTGCGCCCGCGGCCGCCCGGCACTCCGGACTCCGGCGTGGACGAGCCGCGCATCCGCGACTCGACGCTCTAGCCGAGCGCGGCGGAGAGCACGGTGATCGCCTGGGCGAGGCCTGCGGGCGTGATCGTGTGCCCGGCCGGGTCTTCCCGGTAGCTGACCGCGAGCCCTGCCCCCTCGAGGAGCGCCCTCGCCTGCTGCCCGAACTGCACGCTGATCACCGGGTCGAGCGAGCCGTGCGCGATGGAGACGGGGAGACCGGCCCGCGATGCGAGGTCGAGCTCGAATCCCTGCACCGTCGGGATGAACCCTGAGAAGGCGAGGATCGCAGCCGGCCGCGGCCTCCCCTGGCCGAGCCCGAGCGCGTAGGACATGACCGCTCCCTGCGAGAAGCCGCCGAGGACCGCCCGGTCCCAGCCCAGGCCGTGCTCCGCGAGGACGCCGTCCAGGTGCTCGGAGAGCTCCGCGTACGTCGGCAGGAAGGTGTCCGCGTCCGGGAAGCCGATCTCGCGGACGATGTACCAGTGGCGGCCTCCCGGAGGAAGCGAGAGCGGCCCGCGCGGGAACACGCCGAGGAGGCGGCGGTCGGGGTCGAGGATGCTGAGGAGCGGCTCGAGGTCGCCGGCGTCAGCGCCGCGGCCGTGCGTGAGAATGACCGCGCCTGCCGGAGCGCCCGTGGCTGGCGCCCTGACCGTTGTTTCGATCGGGCTTCGTGCCGTGGCCATGGCCAGAGCCTAGTGAGTCGTGGGCCTGCGCCGGATGGTGGTCCTTCGGCTGCGAGCCGTTGTGCTTGCCGTGATCGCTGCGGCCCGAGTTGTTGTCCCCGTCGCCGGAGTGGCCGTTCCCCTGGCCGTTTCCGTGGTGCTCGTGGCCGTGTCCGTGCCCGTGGTGGGAGTGGTGATGCTTGGCACCTTTCCCTTCATGGCCGTGCTCGTCGTCACGCGGCGGGCCGTGGGAGTCGGGCTCCTCGCCGACTCCCGGCTGGGGAGTCGCGGAGATGCCTCCGCCGATCGGGCGCGCCAACGGGCCGATCGCCGGTCCGGACGTTGGGCTCGAGGGAGTGGCGGGGCCGGCTGCAATCGCCGGGCCGGCCGCGTCAGTCGGCGATGCTGTTCCGGCGGGGCTGGATGAAGGCGAGCTGCTGCTCGTACCAGGGGACGCGGGCGTCTCGAGCGGAGGCGCCACGGCTGAGCCGGCCTCGCCGGTTCCGGCCGGCGGAGCCGGGATCGCAGCCTGCTCACGCGAGAGGTCGAGAAGATGGGGCGCTGCCAAAACGAAGCCAACCGCGGCCAGCACGGCGAGCAGGCCGAGTACGGGTGCGGCTATGCGCGAAAAACGACTCCCCACGATTGTCCCATCGGCGCGCCAGCGCCTGAGCTTGATTTTAGCCGGGGTCGTCGGACTTCACGACCCCTCCCCGAGAATTTTCTGCAGCATCAGCGCGTTCGTGGGGGCCTGAGACAGCCAGCCGTCGCGTCCCGAGCCTGCGTCGCCCGCTGCCCGTGTGCGGCCGTTGTTGTTGAACATGACGTAGGCCGCCTCCGCATCCGAGGCCAGTTCGCGCACGGCGGGAACGAGCTCGCGCAGCTCCTCCTCCGGGTAGAGGTAGTCGAACCGCTCGGCCGCGCTCCGCCCGCGTACGTTCCAGGTCTTTGCGTTCCGCCCGTGCATGCGCACGTAGACCATCGGGCTCGTCCGTGCGAAGACGGTCGGTATGAGGTTCTTCGCCTCCGTCTTCGGCGCGTCGACGACGACATACGTCGCGCCGAGCTCCTCGAGGAACGAGAAGACCTCCGCCCGGTTCTCCTCCTCGAGCCAACTGCGGTGACGGAACTCGACGAGCGCGTGGTCGCCGCGGAGCTCCTCCGTCGCCCAGGCGAGGTAGTCGAAGGAGATCGGCTTGCAGACGATGTAGGAGGGGAACTGCAGGAGGATCCCGCCGAGCTTGCCGGCCGAGCGCAGCGGCTCGAGCGCGGCGTGGAAGCGCGCGAAGACCTCCGAGCGGAGCTCGCGCGGTGGCCGGTCGACGCGTCCGCGGTCGTCGACGGGAGCGGCCTCGCGAAGCTCGGGCGGGAGCACGTCGGCCTTCACCGGGTGGCGCGTCATCATCCCGAAGGCCTTCACGTGCATGACGAAGCCGTCGGGGATGCGCTCGGCCCACTTGGCGACCATCTCCTCCTCCGGCAGCCGGTAGTACGTCGAGTTGAGCTCGACGGTGTCGAAGTGCTCGGCGTAGTAACGGAGCCGCTCCTCGCCGGAGCGCACGCCCTTCGGGTACCAGTACTTGACGAGAGACTCGTCGGCCCAGGAGCAGGTGCCGGTGCGAATGCGGTCGGTCATCGCGCGGCGGATGCTAATCGCCGCCTGGCCGTGGCCGAAAGGGACACCGGGGTCAGACCCCGGTGTCCCGAATGGGCGATGGCCGCTGCGGACGGTCGTTGCCCGCGAAACGGCTTGCAAGAGCCGTTTCGCGGAGACGCGCTGTCAGAGGAAACGCCGGAAACCGTGTCCGGACCGTGACGGTGGACCTGGCCTCGCAGGACACCCCGGGGTCAGACCCCGATGTCTGTTTTAGACGGCGAGCGCGAGCTGCTCTTGCCGCTGCGGCACCTCGCGGCGCGCGAGGCCGGAGCCTCCGCCGATCCCGTGCCGCAGCCGCAGGCGAGCGAACCGCTCCGAGACCTCCTGCTGGTAGGCCTTCGGGGCGTAGGCGCGCGAGCCGTAGAGCTCGGCATACCGCGGGTAGAGCCACGGATACGTCCGCTTCACCCACGGCATGAAGTGCTCGCGGATCGAGGCGCGGACGTGAAGGACGATGGGAACCGCGTAGCCGACGCCGGCCTCGGCGCACCGCGCGAGGACCGCGTCGAGGTGCTCCTCCGTGTCGGTGAGGCCGGGGAGGATCGGCGCGACGAGGACGCCCGTGCGGATCCCGGCCTCGGAGAAACGGCTGAGGATCTCGAGCCGCTTCGCACCCGGGGGCGTCCCGGGCTCGACGACGCGGCGCACCTCCTCGTCGAGGGTGCCGACGCTCATGGCCACGGAGACTTCGGCGACCTCGTTCAGCCGCCGGTACACGTCGAGGTCGCGGATGATCATCGTCGACTTCGTCAGCATCGACATCGGGTTGGCGAAGTGGGCCAAGGTCTCGACGACACCGCGCGTCAGTCGGTAGCGACCCTCGCAGTGCTGGTAGGGATCGGTGGCCGTGCCCATCGCGATGGCTTCGCCGGCCCACCGGGGCGAGGCGAGCTCCCGCCCGAGAACCTCGACGACATTCGTCTTGACGACGATCTTCGAGGAGAAGTCCTCGCCGATCCCGAGGTCGAGATACGTATGGAAGGCGCGGGCGAAGCAGTAGTGGCAGCTGTGCGTACACCCGCGGTAGGGGTTGATCGTCCACCGGAACGGCACGCGGCTTTCCTCGGGGACGCGATTGAGCGCCGTCTTGCACGTATCCTCGAGGTACTGGGCTCGTGCCATCGAGCTCCCCAGTATAGAACATACGTTCGCTGTTTCGCCGGACCATGGACGGAAATACGACACATATGGATGCTGCCGTGCAGGCGCTGCTCGACCGTGGAGAGGAAAGCGGCTGCATCGAGTACTCCGAGGTCGACGAGGTCGCCCAGACGCTCGACCTCGAGGACGAGCAGGTGCAGGAGATCTACGAGGAGATCGAACGGCGCAGCATCGAGCTCAAGGACAACTGCGCGCGGGAGTCCGCGCCTGCCGCCACCTACGTCAACGGCGACCTTGCGCACGCGACGACCGACGCGCTGCAGCTGTTCATGAACGAGGTCGGCCGCCATCCGCTCCTGACGGCGAAGGAGGAGGTCGAGCTCGCGAAGCGGATCGAGCGGGGCGACCAAGAGGCGAAGGATCAGATGATCAACTCGAACCTCCGGCTCGTCGTCTCGATCGCGAAGAAGTACCAGGGCCACGGACTCAGCCTCCTCGACCTCATCCAGGAGGGCATCATCGGGCTCATCCGCGCGGTCGAGAAGTTCGACTGGCGCCGCGGATACAAGTTCTCGACCTACGCGACCTGGTGGATCCGCCAGGCCGTCCAGCGCGGAGTGGCGAACAAGGCGCGCGAGATCCGGATCCCCGTCCACATCGTCGAGCGCGAGCAGAAGATCGCCCGCGCCGAGCGCGAGCTGACCGCGAAGCTCGGGCGCCCGCCGGAGGATCCCGAGATCGCGAAGGAGGCGAAGCTGCCTTTGAAGCAGGTGCGCGAGGTGCGCGAAGCCGCCCGCGCGGTGACGAGCCTCGACCGGCCCATCGCCGAATCGGAGACCTCGCTCGGCGACCTCATGGCCGGCGAGGAGGCCGGGCCCGAGGAGGAGGTCACGGTCAGCCTCGACATGGAGGTGCTGCGGCGTGCCGTCTCGCAGCTTCCCGAGCGCGAGCGGGACGTCGTCAAGCTTCGTTACGGGCTGAACGGCGACATCGAGCCTGTGTCGCTGGAGGAGATCGGCCGTCGGCTCGGCGTCACGCGCGAACGCGTGCGACAGATCGAGTCCGACGCGCTCGAGCGCCTCGCAGTGCAGCGCGAGATCGAAGCGCTCCGCGCGGCCTAACCTTCAGGCGGGGCGAACGTGATCGTCTCCTCGCGCCCCTCGTGGAAGAGGCGCGTGACCGGCGGCGTCGTCTCGGCGATCACGCGGCCGCTCCGGATCACCCATCGCCGCACCGGCTGAAGGCGAAGCACCTCGACAGCGCTCGGCGCGTCGAAGACGACGAGGTGTGCCGGCTTTCCCTCCTCGATCCCGTACTCGTCCTCGACGCCGAGGGTCTTGGCCCCCCGCCAGGTCGCGCAGGCGAGCATCTCCGGGATCTCGTCGAGGCCGCTCATGTAGGTGAAGTGGAGAGCGAGATTCGCGGCGTGGACGAGGTCGGCCTTTCCCAGCTGGTACCAGGGATCCATGATCACGTCGTTCCCGAGCGAGACGTTGACGCCCGCGCGGAGAAGCTCCTTCAGCTGCGCGAAACCGCGGCGCTTCGGATACGGGTCGAGCCGGCCCTGGATGAGCGAGTTCGCGTACGGGTTGACGACGATGTTGATCCCGCTGCGCCGCAGGAAGCCGTGCAGCTTCGAGGAGTAGTACGGCTCGTAGGAACCCATCGCCGTGCAGTGGCTCGCGGTCACGCGACCGGTGAGGCCGTGCTTGACCGTGTCGTCGGCCATGACCTCGAGGAAGCGCGAGCTCGGGTCGTCGGTTTCGTCGCAGTGGATGTCGATGCGGCGGCTCGCCTCGCGCGCGAGCTCGAAGACGCGATGCACCTCCATCAGCCCGAGCTCGGACGTGGGCTCGTAGTGGGGGATTCCCCCGACACAGTCGACGCCGAGCTCGATCGCGCGCTCGAGCCGCTCCGCGTCGGCCTCGTCCGCAAAGATCCCGTCCTGCGGGAAGGCGGTCACCTGGATCGTGGCGAGGTCGGCCAGCTCGTCACGGACCCGTAGGAGTCCCCTCACCATCGCGTCGTTGTCCCCCGACACGTCCGCGTGCGCCCGGATGAAGAGCGTGCCCTGCGCCGCCGACCAGCGCACGATCTCGGTCGCCCGCGCCACCACGTCGTCGACGGTGAGCGACGGCTTCAGCTCTCCCCAGACCTGGATCCCTTCGAGGAGCGTGCCGGACTCGTTGTGGCGCGGCTTCCCGGCCGTGAGGCTGGCGTCCAGGTGGAGGTGGCAGTCGACGAGCGGCGGCGAGGCGAGCCTGCCGTCCGCGTCGAGCGCCTCCCTTGCTTCCACGCCCAGGTTCGAACCGATGCGCATGAACCGGCCGCCTTCGATCGCGAGGTCGAAGAGGCCTTCGCGGCCGGCGAGCCGCGCGTTTCTCACGAGGAGGTCGGCCGGCACGGCGGTATCGTAATCGGGTGCGGCTGCGAATCGAGGGCGGGCTCGTCGTCACCATGGACGACGCACGGACGGTGCACGACCCCGGCGTCGTCGAGGTCGAGGACGGCCGCATCGCGCACGTGGGAGCGGAGCCGAGCGGCGAGGACGCAGAGGCGCGTTCCGCCCGCGGCCTCGTCGTCGTCCCCGGCCTCGTCAACACGCACTGCCACCTGAGCCAGCAGCTCGGCCGGGGGCTCGCGGACGACGTCGACCTCCTCACCTGGCTCCGTGACCGCATCTGGCCCTACGAGGCGGCGCTCGAAGAGGAGGACGTCGAGGTGAGCGCACTCGCCTGCGCTCTCGAGCAGATCCGAAACGGCGTGACGACGATCGCCGATCCCGGCGGCCAGCACGTCGACGGGGCGGGCCGGGCGCTCGAGCGCGCCGGCATCCGCGGCTTCCTCGGGCGGAGCACGATGGACGAGCCCGAAGGCGTGCCGGCATCCCGGCGGGAGTCGACCGAGGAGACCCTTGCCGTGCAGGACGACCTCGCCGCCCGCTGGGACGGCGCCGCAGACGGACGGCTCCGGTTCTCCTACACGCTGCGGACGATCTTCAACTGCTCCGACGAGCTCATCGAGGCGAGCGTCGAGCGCGCGCAGCGCCTCGGGACGCCGCTGCAGATGCACATCGCCGAGATCCGCGAGGAGAACGAGCACACGCGGGCGACGCGCGGCACGACGACGGTCCGCCACCTCGCCAGGTTCGGCGCCC
>DASSBN010000052.1:0-17799 GCA_035698665.1 Gaiellaceae bacterium | reverse complement strand
GACCTAGCGGCGCAGTCCGAGTTCCTTGATCAGGCTTCGGTAGCCCTCCAGGTCGCGCTTCTGCAGGTAGTTGAGCAGCCGTCGGCGGCGTCCGACCAGCTTGAGCAGTCCGCGGCGGGAGTGATGATCCTTCCCGTGAGTGCGGAGATGCTCGGTCAGCTCGTCGATCCGGCGCGACAGAAGGGCGATCTGGACCTGGGGCGAGCCCGTGTCCGCATCGCTCTTGCCGTGCCCGGCGACGACTTCTCTCTTGGCTTCATTGGTGAGAGCCATTCGCCGTAGGCTAGCAAACGTGTTTCCGCCTCCAGGGGTTGCAGCAGGCCATCCGGCCACTGCCGAAGCGGGTTTGCGCATTCTCGAGGAGGGCGGCACCGCCGCGGATGCTGCCGTTGCGGCCTCGCTGGCTTCCTGCGTGGCCGAAACGGTCATGACCGGTCTCGCCGGCGGAGGGCATGCGATCTGGTTCGACGGCCGGACCGGCGAAGCCCGCCTCCTCGACTTCTTCGTCACGGTTCCCCGCCCCCACCCGGACCGCCCCATCGCCCCGCTCGAGGACATCGGGATCCCGTTCGGGAACGAGATCGTCCACTACCAGGTCGGCATCGCCTCCTGCGCGGTGCCCGGGGTTCCCGCGGGGCTCGGAGAGCTCTGGGAGCGGCATGGACGCCTCGCGTGGGAGCGGCTCGTCGAGCCGGCGCTCGAGCTCGCCCGCGGGGGCGTGGACATGCCGTACGCCCATGCGGAATGCCTGGCGATGCTCGCGCCGGTGATGACGCTCCGCGAAGGCGCACGGATCTACGCACCCCAGGGCGAGCTCCTCGAGACGGGAGACCGACTGGAGCAACCGGGCCTGGCAAACGCGCTGGAGCTGCTGAGAGACGAGGGCGCGCGGTCGTTCTACGACGGCACGATCGCGGAGGCGCTCGTCGCCCTCATGCACGAGCGCGAAGGCCCCGTCTCGCGTGAGGATCTCGAGGCCTACGAGCCCGTCTGGCTCGATCCGGTGGCGACCGGGTACCTCGGAAACCGCGTGCTCACGCGCGGCGGGCTCTCGCAGCTCGTGACGACCCTCTCGGCGCTCCCCTCTCTGCGCGGGATGGGGCCGGCAGAGCGCGTTCTCTGCCTCGCGCGCGTGCTCGAGGCGCCGCCGTACAGCGGGCACGGCGAGCAGATCGGAGACACGACCAATCTCGTCGCGGTGGACGCAGACGGAAACGCGTGCGCGCTGACGACCAGCCTCGGCCTCGGCTCGGGCGACTTCCTCCCCGGCCTCGACGTGCACCTGAACAGCATGCTCGGGGAGGTCGACCTGCAGATTCGGCCCCTCGAGCCCGGCGCGCGGATGGAGAGCATGATGTCGCCGACCCTCGTCCTCGACGGCGACGGTCTCGCCATCGCCGCGGGGTCAGCAGGCGGGACGCGCCTCCGCCCCGCGCTCGTCCAGGTGCTGAGCGGGATCCTCGACGAGGGCCTCGCGCCGCAGGATGCCGTCGACAGGCCGCGGCTCCATTCGGCCGGAGAGATCGTCCGGATCGAGCCCGGGTTCGACGCCGAGGCGCTCGCGGCGCTCGAGGCGGCCGGCTACGACGTCCGGCGCTTCGACGGCCTGCACCACTATTTCGGCGGCGTCAGCCTGCTTGCCAGAAGCGGCGGAGCGGCAGATCCGCGAAGGAGCGGGGCTGCCCTCGCCCTGCCATGACCTCCGCGTCACTGTCCGCCTCGGCGGGCACCCACCCCACGTAGCCGCAGCGCGGACAGCCGGGGTTCGACTCGGCGGTTCCGAGCGCCGCGGGCTTGGGATAGACCGTCCCGCACGCGAGGCAGCGCACCGTCGCAACGAGGTGAAGCCAGTCCATGTACTTAGAGAGATGCCGAAAAGCCTCGAAAACTTGCGTTTAACTTGGCCGAACGGCGGCCCGCGTAGCCTCGACATCGAGCGCGATCTGCCGGATCAGCTCCTCCTCGCTCTCGAAGGCGCGTTCGTCTCGAAGCCGCTCCCAGAGCTCGATTCTGAGCTCCCGGCCGTAGAGGTCCCCGTCGAAGTCGAGGAGGAACGCCTCGATCCGCCGCTCGCTGCCGCCGTAGTGCGGGTTCACGCCGATCGAGACCGCAGCGCGCCCGTCCAGGGCCGCGCCCGCGTAGATCCCGAAAGCCGGAACGAGCAGATGCTGCGCGACCGCGAGATTCGCGGTCGGAAAGCCGAGCGTCCCGCCGCGCTGGTCGCCGGACACCACGGTTCCCTCGAGCTCGTGCGGGCGGCCGAGGAGGGCCGCCGCCTCGCGCATCTCGCCCGCGGCCAGAAGCTCGCGGATACGGCTGGACGACACACCCTCGACGAGCGGAACGTCGACCACCTCAATCCCGAGCCGACGGAGCAGGTCGACGTCGCCCTTCCGCCCGCGCCCGAAGCGGAAGTCATTAGCCGCCACGACGGCCTTCGTCCCGATCGGCCAGAGAATCTCCGCGACGAACTCCTCCGGCTCGAGCCGGGAGAGCTCCTCCGTGAACTCCAGCACGAGGACGTCGTCCGGGCCGGCCTCCTCGATCAGCTCGAGCCGGCGGCGCAGGGTCGTGAGGAGCTGCACGTCGTAGCCGAGCACGAGCCTCGGATGCGGGTCGAAGGTGACCACCGTGGAGCGGAGGCCGGCGCCGTTGGCAGCTTCGATCGCGGCGCGGTGTCCGCGATGCACGCCGTCGAACGTGCCGATCGCGACTGCGCGCGGCGTCTTCTCGAGCTCGCCAGGCGAGCGCACGACGCTCACGCGGGCTCCTCCTCCGGCAGCTCGAAGAGCTTCGGGACCGGCGAGGGCAGGAGCCACAGCACGCCGAGAAGGCCCGCCGCCGCCGCGAACCAAAGCGTCGGGCGCAGGCCGAAGGCCGAGCCGAGCGCACCTCCGGCGAGCGCGCCGAGCGGCCGGATGCCGTAGTTGACGAACCGCAGAGCGCCGGTCGCGCGGGAGCGCAGCCGATGCGGGGTGAATGCGGTGATGATGGCGCCCGCGCTGATGTCGAGAATCATGACGCCGACCCCAGAGAGAAACTCGGCCGCAAAGAGCATCACGAGGATGACGGACTTGGAGCCTCCGGCGAGCGGGACGAGGAGGAGCGGGGCCGGAAAGAGGACCATCCCGAGCACGTAGCTCGGTCCGATGCCGATCCTCCGGCTCACGCGCCCCGCGATCGCGGCGCCGAGCAGGCCTCCGATCGCGCCCGCGCCGAGCACGATCCCCAAGGTCCCCGAACGGACGTGCAGCTCACGGGTCGCATAGAGGATGAAGAGCGCGGCGAAGATGAAGTTGAAGAAGTTCAGGGTCGCGACGGAGATCAGCGAGGGCCGCAGGATGCTGTGGCCGAAGATGAAGCGCATCCCCACCTTCACCTGCGTCCACATCCCGCCTTCTGCGGGCTCGAGCGGAGGCTCCGCGGCGCGGATCCGGCTGAGGAACAGCGCGGAGGCGAGGAAGGAGAAGGCGTCAAGGAGAAGGGTGGCGGGCGCGGTCAGGATCTGGACGAGGATCCCGCCGAGGCTCGGGCCGGCCACGAGCGAGAACGCGCGGCTCCCGTTCAGGAGCGAGTTCGCTTCGACGTAGTCCTCCCGCTTCGTCACCGAGACGTAGAGCGTCATGTGCGAGATGTCGAAGACGACGGCGAACGTGCCGGTGAGGAAGGCAACCGCGTAGAGCTGGCCCATCGAAAGAGCGTCCAGGGCGTAGGCGATCGGAATGCTCGCCAGGAGCCCGGCCCGCGCGATGTCGGAGGCGATCATGAGCCAGCGGCGCCGCTCCACTCGTTCCAGCCAGGCCCCCGCGGGAAGCGAGAAGAGGAGGTGCGGGATGAGCGCCGCCGCGGTCAGGTAGCCCATCTCGGCCGCGTTCGCGTGGAGGATGAGCACGGCGGCGAGCGGCAGCGCGATCAGCGTCACCTGATCGCCGAAGAGCGACACGGACTCGCCGAGCCAGAGATTCCGGAAATCCGCCCCCCGGAGAAGCCTCATGCGGCCGGCAGCACCGTTTCCGGCCTCAAGGTGCTCCCATCCCCCTGCGCCACGGCGACGAGATGACCCGCGGAGTGGAGGGCGACGGGGCCCTCCCCCGCGCCCGAGATCGGCCGCCCGGCGCGGATGTCCTCCCTCTCCGAGGCGGAAAGCTCCCGCTCCGAAAGGTGGACGAGGGCAGCGAGCGGGGCGAGCA
Source organism: Gaiellaceae bacterium (assembly GCA_035698665.1). GTDB lineage: Bacteria > Actinomycetota > Thermoleophilia > Gaiellales > Gaiellaceae > DATEOR01. The sequence goes on along the minus strand of DASSBN010000052.1, from coordinate 13,609 downwards.
CGCGCTCCTCGTCGGCGTCCTCGACGCGGAACGGGCCCACCGCGGTGCGGCGGATCGTCCGGCAGTGGCCACCGAGCTGGTCCGCGATCGCCCGGATGTACGTGCCGCTCGAGACGCTCAGGTCGAGGGCGACCAGGGGCGGCTCGTAGCGGACGACTCGTAGCTCGTGGATGGTCGAGCGCCTCGTGGGCATCTCGACGGCGACGCCGCGCCGTTGCAGCTTGTAGGCGCGCTCGCCCTCGATCTTGACGGCCGATGCCTGGGGGATGCGCAGTTCGATCTCGCCCTCGAGCGCCTCGATTGCCTCGAGCGGTGGGATCGAGGTCTCCTCGACGACCTCCCCCTCCCCGTCGCCCGTGGTCGTTCGCAACCCGAGCCGGATCTCCGTCTCGTAGCGCTTGTCGAGGCCGACGAGGTAGCGGGCGAGGCGCGTCGCGGGGCCGAGCAGGACGAGGAGAAGCCCGCTCGCGCGCGGGTCGAGCGTGCCGGCATGTCCCGCCTTGACGCCGTGGCGGGACCGCAGCTGGTGGACGACGGCGAAGGACGACGGGCCGGCCGGCTTGTCGACCAGGACGAGCCCCTGCATGGGGCGCAACCCTAGCTCGGCTCTTTGCCGTTCACCTGCGCGAGAAACTCGCGCCGGATGAAATCGGTGATCTCGGCCACGGTCGCCTCGCTCGAGAAACCGGCGGCCTGACGGTGCCCGCCGCCTCCGCTCTTGCGGGCGATCGCGGACACGTCGAGGGCTCCCTCGGTGGTTCGCAGGCTGATGCGGTGCGTTGGCCCGTTCGCCGTCGGCGGCTCGCGAATCAGCGCCGCGAGCTCCGCGCCCTCGACCGCGCGCAGGTAGTCGATGATGCCTTCGGAATAGGGCTCCTCCGCCCCGGCGGCGTCGAAGTCCTCCCGCTCCAGGTGCGACACGATCACCCGGCCGCCCTCGAAGACCTCCGCGTTCTCGAGTGCCCGCGCGACGAGCTTGAGCTTCGCGAAGGCGACGTTCTCGTAGACGCCCTGGAAGACGCGGTGCACGTCGGCGCCGGCCTCGACGAGCTCGGCGGCGAGGCGGAGCGCCTTCGCGGTCGTGTTCGCGTACTGGAAGCGACCCGTGTCCGTGACGACGGCGATGTAGAGCGCCTCGGCGATCTCGGGGGTCAGCTCGACGGGAAGCTCGCGCAAGACGTCGGCGAGGATCTCTCCGGTCGACGACGCGTCCCCGACGATGAGGTTGACGGTGCCGTAGCGCGTGTTGTCGTGGTGGTGGTCGATGTCGATGATGAAAGGCGCCTTCTCGAGCAGCGCCGTCTCCGGGCCGAGGCGCCGCTCGTTGGCGGCGTCCAGCGCGAGCACGACGCACTCGGACGGGTCGGGGTTCGGTCCGCGGACGAGCCCCTCGAACTGCATGAACTCGTACTCCTTCGGGATCGGGACCTCACCGAAGAGGTACATGACCGCGTCCTTGCCGAGCTCCCTCAAGGCGAGTGTCATGGCGACCAGCGAGCCGAGAGCATCGCCGTCCGGGTTCTCGTGGGTCGTGACGATGAAGCGGTCGTGACCGCGAATCGCCTCCGCGACGGCCGACAAATCTGCCGCGTTAGTTGGTTTCGTCTGCGTTGAGCTCATCGATGAGCCGGGAGAGGCGCACCCCCCTCTCTACCGTCGGATCGTACTCAAACGTCAATTGTGGAGTGCGCTTGAGACGGAGCTCGCTGTTCACGCGGCTCTGCAGGACGCCGTGGGAGGATTGGAGCCCTGCGATCGTCGCGTCGCGCTTCTTCTCGGATCCGAGCACGCTGACGTAGACCGTCGCGTGGCGCAGGTCGGGGCTCGTGTCCACCCCGGTGACCGTGACGAAGCCGATGCGCGGGTCCTTGAGGGTCCCGATCCCCTCCGAGAGCACTTCACGAAGCGCCTCGTTCACACGCCGCATGCGGTCACTCAAAGGTGACCACCTCCCGCTCCACCTGCCCGAGCTCGAACGCCTGCGCACCGAGGTAGCGCTCGGCACCGTCGAGGAGCTCCTGCAGCTCCTTGTGCCCCCGCGCGACACAGGCGAGCGTGAGCCGTGCGCGCTGCCAGACGTCGTGATGGTCGACCTCTGCCACCGATGCGCCGTAGCGCCGCTGCAGCTGCGCCTTCACGGATAGGAGCTCCTTCCGCTTTCCCTTCAACGAGTGGTTCTCGGGGAAGTGGAGCTCGACGGAGAGGATGCCGACGTAGCCGGCGCCCACGAGCTCAGCTCTCGTCGGAGGGCTCTTCGGGCGGCGGGCCGCCGTTCCCGCCCGTGACCTCGAGGTCGGTGCGCTCGATCTGACGCGTCTCGTACGCCTCGAGGATGTCGCCTTCCTTCACGTCGTTGAAGTTCTCGAGCAGGATCCCGCACTCGAAGCCCTCCTGCACCTCGCGGACGTCGTCCTTGAAGCGCTTGAGGCTCGCGATCGTCGTCTCGTAGATCACGGCGCCCTCGCGGACGACGCGGATCTGCGAATTCCTGCGAATCGTGCCGCGCGTGACCATGCAGCCTGCGATCACGCCGAGCCGCGAGGCGCGGAAGAGCGCCCGGACCTCCGCCTCGCCCAGCGACTCCTCCACCTGCTCGGGCGCGAGCATGCCGACGAGCGCCTGCTGGATGTCCTCGGTCAGCTGGTAGATGACGCGGTAGGTGCGGATGTCGACTCCGTCGCGCTCGGCGAGCGCGCGCGCCTCGGCGTTCGGACGAACGTTGAAGCCGGCGACGATCGCGTTCGAGGCAGAGGCGAGCATGACGTCGCTCTCGGTGATCGCGCCGATGCCGGTGTGAATGACGTTGACCGCCACCTCGGGGTGTTTGATCTTCGCGAGCTCGCCGACGACTGCTTCCACCGAGCCCTGCACGTCGGCCTTGACGATGACGTTCAGCTCCTGGACGCCGCCCTCGCCCATGCGGGTGAAGAGGTCCTCGAGCGAGATGCCCTTCTTCGAGCTCCGCGCGAGCTGCTCTGCCCGCACACGCTGCGCGCGCAGGCCGGCGAGGTGCCGCGCCTGGCGCTCGTTCTCGACGACGCGCGCGTTCTCTCCCGCGCCCGGGGGCTTGTCGAAGCCGAGGATCTCGACCGGCGTCCCAGGTCGGGCCTCCTTGACCTTCTCGCCGCGGTAGTCGTGGAGCGCGCGCACCTTCCCCCACGCGTCGCCGGCGACGATTCCGTCCCCGACCTTGAGGGTGCCGCGCGCGACCAACATCGTCGCGACCGGGCCGCGGCCGACGTCCAGCCGGCTCTCGATGATCGGCCCCGAGGCCTCGGCCTTGGGGTTTGCGGTCAGCTCGAGCTCGGCGTCGGCGACGAGCAGGACCTTCTCGACGAGATCGTCGAGGCCCTGCTGCTCCTTGGCCGAAACGTCGGCGTACTGGGTCGTGCCGCCCCACTCCTCGGGCTGGAGATCGTGCGTGACGAGCTCCTGCCGGACGCGAGTCGGGTTGGAGTCGGGACGATCGATCTTGTTGACCGCGACGACGATCGGCACCTCGGCCGCGCGCGCGTGGTTGATCGACTCGATGGTCTGCGGCATGACGCCGTCGTCGGCCGCAACGACGAGGACGGCGATGTCGGTCACCTTCGCGCCACGGGCCCGGAGAGCGGTGAAAGCCTCGTGGCCCGGCGTGTCGAGGAAGGTGACGCGGCGGCCGTCGTGGTCGACCTGGTAGGCGCCGATGTGCTGCGTGATGCCGCCGGCCTCCGTCTCGACGACGGCAGACTCCCTGATCGCGTCGAGGAGCGTCGTCTTGCCGTGGTCGACGTGGCCCATGATCGTGACGACGGGGGGCCGCGCGACGAGATCCTCGGGCGCGTCCTCGAACACCTCCGGCTCGAGGTCCTCGTCGTCTGCGTGCTTGATGTCGACCTCGCGCTCGAGCGTCGTCGCGATGACCTCGACTGCGTCGTCGGAGAGCGACTGGGTGATGGTCACCATCTCCCCGACGTCCATCATGATCTTGATGATCTGCGGCACGGGAATGCCGAGTGCCGCGGAGAGCTCCTTGACCGTCGCGCCGGAGTTGACCTGGACGGGGCCGGTGGGCTGAACCGGAGCCTGCTGTTCCTGCCGCGGCTTCGGCGTCTCGCGCGGTGCGCGCGAATCCTGGCGCGGGCGATTCGCCTGCGAGTCGATGACGACCCGGCGCTTGCGCCGGCCGCCCGTGGCGCCGCTTCGCGGTCTCAGTGGTCTCTGTCGGTCAGCCATTGGTCAGCGCGTTTCCAGTTCGGAGACGAGGTTGTCCGGAATTCTGACGTTCCGGCGCAATGTTCGCGAGAAGGCGCGCCGGTCGGCTGCGCGCTCGAAGCACGAGAGCCGTGCGTGCACGTACGCCCCTCGGCCCGGAGAGCGTTTCCCCCGGTCCAGCCGAAGCGTCCCGTCCGGTGCGACGAAGCGCACCAACTCGCGCTGCGGAGCTTTGCGCCCGCAGCCGACGCACGTCCTCTCGGGCTCGCTCATTCGGCAGGGGTCTTCTCCTCCTCCTGCGGCTCGGCCGCGGCGGGCTCGGCCTCCGTCTCGACAGCGGGTGCAGCTTCTGCAGCCGGCTCCTCGACGGCATCGGTCTCCTCGACCGCCTCCACCTCGTCGGCCTCCGGCTCCTCGGCCTCGGGCTGGGCGGGCTGGACGATCTCGGCGGAGACGTCCTCGCCGGCCGCCTCGCGCTCCGCAATCGCGCGGTGCGCGGGAATGCCGCAGTAGTGCGACCCCGGGAGCGCCGTGTTCGGGCAGCGCTTGCCGGTCGAGAGGAGGGCGACGCAACGACCGGAGAACTCCTCCTCCTGGCCGCCGAAGGCCGCGTCGGCCTCGGCGCGCGCGAACTCGGTCTCGGACTGGATGTCGATCTTCCAGCCGGTCAGCCGCGCGGCGAGGCGGGCGTTCAGGCCTTCCTTGCCGATCGCGAGCGAGAGCTGGTCGTCGGGGACGACCACGGTCGCCTCGCTGGACTCGTCGTCGACGAGCACCTCGCGCACGCGCGCGGGCGAGAGCGCCTTGGCGACGAAGCGCGCGGGCTCGGGGTTCCACGGGATGATGTCGATCTTCTCGCCGCGGAGCTCGGACACGACCATGCGGACGCGCGATCCTCGCGGGCCGACGCACGCGCCGACCGGGTCGACGCCCTGGACGTGGGACTCGACCGCGATCTTCGACCGGTAGCCGGGCTCGCGGGCGACCCCGCGAATCTCGACCAGGCCGTCCGCGATCTCGGGGACCTCGAGCTCGAAGAGCGTCTTGATCAGCTCGGGATCGCGGCGGGAGAGGATGACCTGCGGGCCCTTCGTCCCGGACCGGACCTCGGTGATGACCGCCTTGATGCGGCTGCCCTGTTCGTAGCGCTCGCCGTCCACCTGCTCGGAGCGCGGCAGGAGCGCCTCGACCTTGCCGAGGTCGACGAGGACGTTGTTGCGGTCCCCGGCCTGCTGGACGATGCCGGTCACGACCTCGGTGACGCGATCGACGTACTCGTCGTACATCATCTCGCGCTCGGCCTCGCGGATGCGCTGGAGGATGACCTGCTTCGCGGTCTGGGCTGCGATCCGCCCGAAGTTCTCGGGCGTGACGTCGGCGCGCTTGACCTGCTCGTCCGGAACGTCGGACCAGTCGATGACGAGGTCGTCGTCGGTGATGAGGGTGTGCGAGCGCTCGCCGTTCTCGGCCTCGGCGGCCTCGAGCTCGGTGATCGCGCGCTCGCGCGCCTCGTCCATGAGCCGTTCCTCGATGTCGGGCGGGAGCTCGACGGACCAGACGCGGAAGTCGCCGCCCGAGTCGAGCTCGACCGTCGCATGCCGGGCCGCGCCCGGCGTCTTCTTGTAGGCGGCGAGCAGCGCATCCTCGAGCGCCCGGACGAGGACGTCGTCCTCGATGCCCTTCTCGCGCTCGATCTGCCTGACCGCCTCGAGAATCTCTCTACTCATCCGTTACCGCCTCTCCTCGATCAGGTTCCCGCGCACGATCGCGTCGTACGGAACTCCGAATCGCTCGTCGCCGATTTCGATGGTGGCCTCTTCCTCCCCGGCCTCGACAACCTCGCCACGAAAGCGCTTCCGCCCCGAGACCTCGACGTCGGTGCGCACCGAGACGATGCGCCCGACCGCGCCTGCGAAGTGGTCGCGCGTGCGCAAGGGCCGCTCGAATCCGGGCGAGGACACCTCGAGGGAATAGCGGTCGAGGTAGCTCCGCAGCGTGTTCGTCACGCTTTCGCAGAGGGCGTGGTCGACGCCCCTCGGGTGGTCGATGTAGACGCAGAGGCGCTCGGGGCCCATGAGCTCGACGGCGAGCACGTCGACGTCGGGCAGGGGGCCCTGGACGGTCTCTGCGACCTCGCGGTGAAGTTGGCGCTCTCTCTCGTGAACCTGGGTCATCGTTTCTGTCCCTTTTCGCAAAAAATGGGCGCCGCGCGCCCATTTCTCCAGCTGGGGAAATGTGGTGTTCGAACAGGATAGCACCACCCGTCGGCCGGCTCGTGGAGCGCGCCGGGCCCGAAACGAGCGCATGAAAAAGGCCCCGCGTCGCGGAGCCTTTCGCATCAGGGCCGGACTAAGCGTTCCGGGCCCAGGAAGTCGGGAACTTCCGAAGCTTGTCTCGGAGGCTGGCCGCAGTCATTCCGAGCTCCTTTCCTGCCGCATGGGTGACCCCGTGCGTTCTGATCGGCCGGATGGTCTGCCGGCAGAACCCTCGAACCAGGGACGCGCCGTAGAGTTCGGTGACCGTGCAATGGGCTGAGGTCGCCGATATCCGCATCGGCTACGAGCGAGCAGGCGAAGGACCGCCTCTCGTATTGGTTCACGGGGCCGTCAGCGATAGCCGTGTCTGGGAGGCTCAGGTCGAAGCATTCTCGGACGAGTTCTCCGTGATCGCCTGGGACGCGCCCGGATGCGGTCAATCGGCGGATCCCCCCGAGTCCTTCCGATTGCCCGAGTACGCGGACGCGTTGGCAGGCCTGCTCGCACAGCTTGCGCTCGAGCCGGCGCACGTGCTCGGGCACTCCTTCGGTGGTGCACTCGCTCTCGAGCTGGCCCAGCGTCATCCCGTTGCCGTCCAGTCGCTGATCCTCGTCGGCGGGTACGCGGGCTGGAGAGGGTCGCTCCCCCGCAGCGAGGTCGACCGTCGGCTCTCCTTCGCGCTCGATGTGGCGGGTCGGCTTCCGGGCGGCTTCGAGCCCGAGTCCATGCCGGGGCTCTTCAGCGAGAAGATGTCTCCTGAGGCAGCGACGACGCTGCGCGCCATCATGGCGGATTGCCGGCCGGTGGCGACGCGAGCCATGGCCCATGCCCTGGCGGAAGCGGATCTACGCGATGCCCTCCCGTCGATTCGAGTACCGACGCTACTCGTCTACGGCGACGCGGACGAGCGATCTTCCCTGAGTGTTGCGGGTGACCTGAACCGAAGAATCCCGGAATCGAAACTCGTCGTACTTCCAGGCCTCGGCCACGAGTGCTACCTGGAGGATCCCGCGCTCTTCAACGCCGAGGTACGCGCGTTCCTCGCAATCACGTCCCGAGCACAATCGTGACGGGTCCGTCGTTGACGAGCTCGACCTCCATGCGCGCACCGAAGACGCCTCGCGCCACCCGCACACCCTCGGCCTCGAGCGCGGCGCAGAAGCTCTCGTAGAGCGGCTCCGCCTCTTCCGGGCGAGCCGCGTGCGAGAAGCTCGGCCGGTTGCCCTTCGCCGTGTCGGCGATCAGAGTGAACTGGCTGGCGACGAGCGCCTCGCCGCCCGTGTCGAGGAGCGAGTCGTCGAACTTGCCGTCCTCGTTCTCGAAGATGCGCAGGCGCGCCACCTTGCGGGCGAGGTGGCCGGCGTCCTCCTCCCCGTCCGACTCGGCCACTCCGAGCAGAACGCAAAGACCGGTGCCGATCTCGGCGGCGATGTCGCCGTCCACGCGCACGCGGGCCGCCGTAACCCGCTGCACGACCGCCTTCAACTACGCGGCTTCGAGAGCCTCGAGGGCGCGGCGGTAGTCCTCGCTCTGAGGCCGGAAGAAGCTCGCCATGCGGTAGTGGCCGACGGCCTCGTCGGGCTTCCCCTGCTTCTCGAGGCAACGGCCGAGCGCGAAGTGGGCGTAGTGGTCCACGGGCGCGAGCTCGAGGATCTCTCGGAACTCCGCCTCCGCCTCCGAGAACCGTTGGATGCGGAAGTACGCGATCCCGAGGGCCTCCCGGATGGATGCCTTCTCCGGCTCTCTCCGCTTGGCCTTCTCGAGGGCGACGGTCGCCTGGGCCGCGCGTCCGCGCGCCAGGTGCTCCTGTCCTTGTCTAAAGAGGTCGTAGGTCTCACTCATACGCTTCTCCAAAGATACGGGAAGTTCTCGACCACAACGTCTTCCGGGTGGGTGAGGTCGCGCGTCGGGCCGATTTCCAGGGCGGCGACCTCGACGCTCGCCCCGATTGCGGCGGCGAGCTCGTACGGCGGGCCCGGAACCTCCTCGAGCCGCGGCAGGACGCTCTCCGCGAAGAACCAGAGCGGCGCGGCCGTCAGCTCGCCTCCCTCTCCGCCGATCTCGACGATGCGCCCGTCCTCGACGCGTACGGGCGTCTTCCCCTCCCCGCCCCCGCGCCGGACGGCGAGTCCGGCCGGAGCTCCGGAGGCGAGCCACTCGGCGGAGGCTCGGGCCAGCGCCCCGTGCTGGAACACCGTGTCGGCCGCAGCGACGAGAAGTGGCGCGCGCGCGCCTGCCGCGAGCGCGCGGCGAACAGCGTCGGCCGAGCCGAGCGGCTCGGGCTGCCGGGCGTAGCGCACCGAGATTCCGAGGGCCGAGCCGTCCCCCAGGAGCGACTCGATCTGTTCGGCGAGGTGGCTCGTCACGACCGTCGCCTCGGCGACTCCCGCGCCGCCAAGGTCTCGGAGGAGCGTGCCGATCACCGGCCGGCCGTCGATCGGCAGGATCGGCTTGGGCCACCTCTCCGTCAGCGGGCGCATGCGCCGTCCCTCGCCCGCGGCCATGACGACCGCGTGCAGCGGCGAGGTCAAACGGCCAGCGAGCGGAGGCTGAGCGCGCCGCGGACGCGGCTCGTCACGTTGATGCGGTTGCGAATGTCGCGCCGGACGCGGCGGAGCTCGCGCCGGGCCCGGATGAGCTCGACCCGCGCCTGGTCGGGCGGCCCGAAGCGGGCGATCGTCGCCGCGCGCACGAAGGGACCTGCGTCGACGGCGAAGTAGCGCTCTACGAGGTCGCCCACCTCCTGAAGCGTCGCGCTCGGTGGGACGTCCATGCCCTGGTCGGCGAGGTACGCCATGAGATCACGGCGGCAGGCTCCGGCGAGCTCACGCGGATCGCGACCCGTGAAGCGAAGCGTTCGCCGGACGGTCTTCAGGCCGATCACCACTCCGGCGCCGACCGCGATGACGAGGAGCGCCAAGACGACGATGCTCGGGCCCTTGTCGCGGACGACGCCGACGGCTCCGGAGCCCCGCGAGTTGCCGATTCCGGACCCTTCCTGGCCCGGCCGCCCCTCCTGCCGGCTGAGCGCGCTCGCCGTCTCGCTTCGCCTTCCCTCCGGCCCCACCTGGTCGCTGAACTCGGAGCCCGAGAATTCGGTACTCGTCGACGAGTAGCGGGCGTCGAGCGTTCCGCGACCCGGAGTCGGGTCGAACGGCACCCAACCCCAGCCGGGGAAGTAGACCTCGACCCAGTCGTGGGCCTCATGGTCGGTGACGGTCCACTCGTGCTTGTCGGCGTCGTAGCTTCCGCTCGTGAAGCCCGCCGCCACGCGCGCCGGAATGCCGAGGAAGCGGAGCATGAGCGCCATCGCGCCTGCGAAGTGCTGGCAGTAGCCGCGCTTCGTCTGGGTTACGAACTGAACGAGAGCCGGCTGGTTCGCGGCCGGCACCGGAGGCTGCTCGTCGTAGATGAACCCGCCGAGCGACGCCTGCCGGAACCAGGCCTCGATCGTCGCGGCTGCCGCATACGGCGTCCTGACGTCGCCGACGACGTCCTTGGCGACGTCGTAGAGCGCTCGGTTCTGCTGCATCAGCGGGTCGTCGTCGAAGCGCGCGTCGAAGAAGACCGTCATGAGGAGGTCGCGGTCCGGCGTGCCGAACTTGGGCACGGCCGCGGTTTGCTGGACCTCGAGATAACGCTCGATGGACTGGGGATAGTTCGTTCCGGCAGCACCGAGCTGCTTCGGAGTCGGCCGCGGAACGTAGCTCCAGACCGTGTACGTCTGGTCGCGCTGCAGCGACCGGCTGAGGACGACGATATCGCCGCCCTGGTCCTGGAATGCGGCGTCGGAGGGCGGATCCCACTGCATCGGCTGCGCTGAGGCAATCAGGTGGTTGTCCTTGAGCGCCTCGACCGTCACGTCCTGCTTGATCCAGTTCGACCGATTGCGAGCCGCCGCGGGCAGGACAGCTGCGCTCTCGGAGTCGATCTGGTTCGAGCGCGACTCGGTATTCAGGTCGAGGGACTCCTGCCAGCCGGTGCCCGTGTAGTCGTCGAGGGTCGTCGCGCGCCAGTAGAGGCTCCGCTTCTGCCCCTCCGTGTGGATCTTGAGGACCGTCGTCTTCTTCTTCGGGAAGTTGATGCCGAGGTAATGCGAGTTCCAGACGTAGCGGACGCCCACGGGGTCGTCGGGCTGGTCATAGGGATCCCATTGCTGCCAGGTGAGGAAGGCGCCCTTGGCAACCGAGTCCGAGGTCGAAGCGGCTGCGGCGGCCGCGACGAGCACGAGCGCGACGGCGACTCCCTGCGCGAGCCCGCGCGCGGGGTGCGTCCCGCTCCGGAGCAGGAAGAGCACGGCGAGCACTCCGCCCAGCGCGAGCGCGCCGACGAGCAGGGGGCGCGAGCCCGGGACGAGGGTGGTCGGCCAGCCGACGCCGACGACGAGGACGACCGCGGCGCCGATCGGGCGCCGGGCGGCGATCAGGATCCCGGCGGCGAGCGCGAAGCCGAAAATCGCCAGGAGCACGTCGGCATGCATGAGCGGGAAGTCGCCGCGCCGGAAGGGAAGCGTCGTGTCGTAGAAGTTCAGGAACCCGTCCCTGAACGAGCCGAGGACGGGGCCGAAGAAGTCGTGCTCTCCGCCCGGACGCGCATCGGTCAGGCGGGTGTGGAAGACCTCCATGCAGGCGCCCAGCGTGGCCGCGACCGCGAGCACCGCGACCCAGATGCGCCGCGCGCCGACGGCGATTGCGAACGCCGGCAGGAAGGCCAAGGCCAGCATGAGCGCGACGCGCCCGAAGGGCGGCGAGCCGTTCTCGAGCCGGAGCCAGGCCGTCGCGATGAGCACCCCTGAGAGCGCGAAGAGCACGGCCGTCCTAGCCAACCGCCGCTCCCGCTCTCAGCCGTTCTCCGCCGAGGACGGAGACGAGGTCGTCCCCGCGACGCACGACGGCGACGGGCACTCCCGCGCGCTCGAGGCGCAAGATCTGCCCGGCGACCCCCGCGTCGAGCTCGGGCGCCTCGCCCGGCGTGAAGCTCGCCGGGTCCACGTAGACGAGGGTCGCCGCGTGCCGCTGGAACGCCCGCTGCGCGAGCCGTTCGGCGAGGCGCGGGCTCAGGCTGGCGGTGACCACGGTGAGCTCGAGCGCGCGGCTCGCGGGGCCCGCCTCGTCGGCGAGCACCGAGGCGACCGGCGTCGGCCCGTCCGGCTCGACCGCGGCGAGCAGCTCGAGCGCCCGCGTCCAGTCGCCGTCGAAGGAATGGACGCGCTGGTAGGCGCGCGAGGCGCAGTTGACGATCAGGGACGCACGGCGGCCTCGGGCCGCGTGCGCCTTGAGGATCGAGCCGGCCGCCTGCACCTGGAGCTCGAACGTGTTGTCCGGAGCCTTGCCGACGACCGTGGCGGCGTCGCCGTCGAGAAGGACGGCGGTTTCGTCGCGCGGCGCGTCCTCGAGCTCCTTGACCATGAGATGGCCGCGCCTCGCCGTCGTCGGCCAGTGCACGCGCCTGAGCGATTCGCCCTGCTGGTAGTCACGAACCGAATGGAGGTCGAAGCCGGTCGGCCGGCGGAGGAGCAGGCGCCGGCCCTCGAGGGCGCGGGCGCCGGAGTCCGAGAAGAGCGCGTCGAGGTCGACGAGGCGCGGGTAGACGAGGACGGAGTCGCCCGTTGGCAGCGCGATCTCGACCTGCTCGAGACCGAAGGGGTCTTCGAGGAGGGCCTTCGCCGACTCGATCGGATAGCGGCCGCGCGGAACCGCATCGAGGATGTACCCGCCCCGTAGGCGTCCATGGCGGCTGAGGATGACCGTCTCGACCTCGCCGAACTTCGCGATCCGCTCGACGACGGTGAGCGCGCCCGACGGCATCCGGCCGCCGACGTCGATCTCGAGCCGCACGGGGATGTCGTCGCCCGCGAGGTGCTCTCCCTTGCCTAGCGTGCGGTTGACCCGCATCGGCCGGTTCAGGAGCCTGACCCAGAGGGCGGCCGCGGCGACGGCGAGGACGAGCCCGAGCCCGATCGGATAGAGCGCGGTCGCCCCGAAGGCCCACGCGGCCAGGTAGACGCCGCCGCCGAAGGCGAGGATCCAGCGGCCGCGGTCGGTCAGCACAGCGCGGCGGCCCGGCCTAGACCGGGACCGGTGTCCGTTCGAGGATCGAGCGCACGAGATCCTCGGCGTCGAGGCCGGACGAGCGCGCCTCGGGTGCGAGGATGAGCCGGTGCGCGAGGACCGTCGGAGCGACGGCCTTCACGTCGTCCGGCTCGACGTAGTCGCGGCCCAGGACGAGCGCGCGCGCCTTGGCGACCCTGAGGAGCGCGATCCCGGCTCGCGGGCTCGCGCCCAGGTAGAGCCGGTTGTCCGAACGCGTCTGGCGGAGCAGCGCGACGACGTAGCGGTTCAGGCTCTCCTCGACGAAGACACGCTTGGCGTCCTCGATGCCGTCGAGCACCTCCTGCGCCGATGCGACGCACTCGAGCCGGTCGAGCGGTGTGTCCGTCGCCTGCTCGGAGAGCATCTGCGCCTCGTCGGGAAGCGGCGGGTAGCCGATCGCGATCCGCATGGTGAAGCGGTCGAGCTCGGCCTCGGGCAGCGGGTACGTGCCCTCGTACTCGATCGGGTTCTGCGTGGCCATGACCATGAACGGCGGCGGCAGCTGGTACGAGACACCGTCAACCGTCACCTGGCGCTCCTGCATGCACTCGAGGAGCGCGGCCTGTGTCTTCGGCGAGGCTCGGTTGATCTCGTCGACGAGCAGGATGTTCGCGAAGACGGGCCCGGGCCGGAACTCGAACTCGTTCGAGCGCTGGTTGAAGACGTTGACGCCCGTGACATCGGACGGCAGGAGGTCAGGCGTGAACTGGAGGCGCGAGAACGCGCAGTCCACCGAGCGCGCGAGCGCCTTCGCGAGGCTGGTCTTCCCCACTCCCGGGAAGTCCTCGATGATCAGATGACCCTCGGCGAGAAGACACAGGACGGAAAACTGCAACGTCTCCTCCGGCGCGTGCATGACCTGCTGGAGATTCGAAATCACACGGTCGGCGAGCTCGGCGGTTCGGCTCGCCTCGAGGCCCGGATCAGCCCCCACAGCCTGCTCGTCCATCACGCCCCTCCCAGGAGTGCCTCGACCTCATCGAGGATAGCCACTGCACATTCCTCCTTGCTTCGCCTGCCTACTTTGCGTTCGCCCCGTGCCGAGAGGAGGACGATTTCGTTGTCCTC
>DASSBN010000051.1:0-7309 GCA_035698665.1 Gaiellaceae bacterium | reverse complement strand
CCACCTTCCAGCAGGTCGTGGAGATCATGGAGTCGGAGCTCGGCGAGCAGCGAGTTGCGGGCGGAGCCGAGCCGGCGATCGCCTTCATCGATCTCAGCGGCTACACGCGTCTCGCCGAGGAGGCCGGCGACGACGTGGCCGCCGCGCAGGCAGCACGCTTCATCACGGCAGTCGAGGCGGCTGCGAGCGAGACGGGAGGCCGACTCGTCAAGGTGCTCGGCGACGGCGTGATGATGCATTTCGGCGATTCGGACTCCGCGATCCGTGCGGCGATCAGCGTGCTCAGCCGCGTCCAGAGGCAGGGACTCCCGGCGGCCCGCGCAGGCATCAACTCGGGCCCCATGGTGCGTCGCGACGGCGACTACTTCGGGTCCGTCGTCAACCTCGCCGCCCGTGCCGCCGACTACGCGCGCGCCCACGAGATCCTCGTCACGCAGGAGGTCATGGACGCCTGGACCGGCGGCGACTCGATCTACTTCCGCGGGATCGGCGCGGTATCGCTCAAGAACGTGAAGCGGCGCGTCGAGCTTTTCCAGGTCATGCCCGCCGAAAGCTAATCGGCCTGCGAGCCCACGCGGATCAGATTTCCGCTTCGGTCGACCAGCGCGAACTCGCGGATCCCGTAGTCGGTGTCACCCGGCGGCATCAGCCGGCTGCCGGTCTTCGGGTCGGACGGAATCCCGACGGCGTCCCATTCGGCGTGCAACGCGTCCGCATCGGCCACGCGCACGTAGCAGGAGTGGTCGGTCGTGAGCGGGTCGACCTCCGGCGACTCCCAGAAGTGCAGCTCGATCGCTTCGCCGCGTCCGATGATCAGGTAGCCGTAGGTCTCGGGCGGCGGACCGCGCAGCTCGAATCCCAGCCGCTCGTAGAACTCGAGCGTCTCGCGGAGATTCCGGCTCGGCATGATCGGGACGGCGTATTCGTCCATCCGTCGAGCCTATAGGCGTTCGAAAAGCTCCCCGGGTTGGACTCGAACCAACAACCCTCCGGTTAACAGCCGGATGCTCTGCCAATTGAGCTACCGGGGAACGGCCGACCCAGTTTAGCGAGCGGTGCCCGAGGCCTCTTGCTGAGCCTCGCGGATCTTTGTCAGAAGCGTCTGCAGCTCCACGGTTCGGGCCAGGTCCTCCCCCTCGAGCCGCGCGAGCTCGCGGCGCACCATGCGCTCCTCCAGCCGGAGGAAGAGCTCCTTCGCCGAGTCGGCGTCCAGGTGTTCGGTCTCGGCGGTCGCGTCGAGCTCCGCCCTCGCCCGCAGGAGCTCGTCGTCCGCGTCGATCTCACCGCACAGATGGGCGCGGAGGCGCCGGTGGAGCGGGTCGTCGAAGTGCCTGTCGTCGAGCGGAGCGAGGTAGTGCTCGACGAGCTCCGGGTCCGCGGCCACCGCGGCGAGGAGGCGCTTCTCGAGCCGGTCGCCCCCTTCGAGCGCGCGATCGGAGACCGCGCCTGTCTTCCGCTGCGCCCGCGGCGCAAGCCCGGCCTGCATGTCGGGCGAGAGGCCGAGCCGGTCGGCGGCAAAGCGGACCGCCTCCTCGCGATCAGGCGAATCGGGCAGTCCGGCCAAGGCTGTCTGGACGCGTGTGAATTGCTCCTGGCGAGAGCCGCCCCGCTCGATCTCGGCCTCGGCGCGGTGCCTCAGGTAGCCGACAGCCGCCTGCAGCCGCTCGTCGAAGGAATCCGCCGCATCCGCCGGATCGACCCCAGGCGGAAGAGCCACGACCCGAACCTGAAAGCCGCGCGCCGCCGCGAGATCCATTCCCCGAAGAGTCGCCGCTTCGCCGGCCGCGTCGGCGTCGAAGCAGAGAAACAGGCGCTTGGTCAGGTGCCCGAGCTCCTTCAGCTGCTCCTCGGTGAGCGCCGTCCCCATCGAGGCGACGACGGTGTGCCGGCCGCGCTGATGCAAGGCGAGAACGTCTGTGTAGCCCTCGACGACGACCGCCTCGTCCTGCTTGGCGATCGCAGCGCGAGCACGATGCAGCCCGTAGACGATCCGGCTCTTGCGGAAGAGCTCGCCCTCGGGCGAATTCACGTACTTGGCCTTGATCGGGTCGTCGTCGTGCAGCCGGCGGGCGCCGAAGCCCAGCACGCGGCCGCGCGCATTCGAGAGCGGGAAAACGAGGCGACCGGCGTAGTAGTCGTTGCCGCGCCGGTTGACCAGGCCGGCCGCGAGGAGCTCGTCCTGCGAATAGCCCTTCTCGCGCGCCTTCACGGCAAGGCGGTCTCCGCCGGGCGAGAGGCCGAGACGGAAGTCGCGGCAGACCTCCTCCGTCAGGCCGCGCTCGGTGAGATAAGCGCGCGCGGACTCGCCGGCCGCGGTGTCCCAGAGATAGCGGCTGTAGAAGCTCGCGGCGTCCTCGAGGAGAGACTCGAGCTGGTCGCGCCGCTTGCGCCGAGCCTCCTGCGCGGGTGACGTCTCCTCGTAGTCGAGCTGCGTGCCCGTGCGGTCGGCGAGCCACTCGACCGCCTGCGCGAAGTCGAGCCCCTCCGTCTCGCGGACGAACGTGATCAGGTCGCCGCCCTTGTGGCAGCCGTGGCAGTAGAAGAGCTTCTCGACCGGGTTGATGCCGAAGCTCGGCGTCTTCTCGGAGTGGAACGGGCAGAGGCCGACCCAGCGCGCGCCAGACTTGCGAAGCTGCGTCCGCCCCTGGACGACGTCGACCATGTCGGCCGCCGCGACGACCTCCTCGATGGACGTCTTCTTGATCAGTGCCATGCGAGCGCGAACCGGTCTGTCATGCCGGCGATGTAGTCGGTCACCTGCTCGGAGACGTCGCCGGGAAGCCCGTCGGGCAGATCCTCGGGATGCTCGATCAGGCGGGAGAAGATGCGGCGCACCGTCTCGGTCGCCGTGTCGCGCTGATCCTGTGCCGCGGGGCCGAGATACACGCGCTCGAACATGAACGCGCGCAGGTTGAGCATCGCGCGCCCGACCTCCTCCGACTGGACGATGTCTCCAGCCTCCGCCGACGTCTCGACGAGGTCGTGGACGAGGCGGTCGATGCGGCGCGCTCCGGTCTCTCCGAGAAGAGCGAGCTCCTCCTGCGGAAGGTCCCCGGGCGACAGGATGCCGGCCCGCAGCGCGTCGTCGATGTCGTGGTTGATATACGCAACGCGGTCGACCAGGCGCACGATCTTGCCCTCGAGGGTGGCGGGGTCGCCTCCACCCGTGTGCCGGAGGATGCCGTCGCGCACCTCGTCGGTGAGGTTGAGGCCGCGGCCGTCCTTCTCGAGCACGTCGACGACGCGGAGCGACTGCTCGTTGTGCCGGAACCGGCGCCCGTAGCGCTCGAACACGACCTCGTCGAGCACCTCTTCGCCCGTGTGGCCGAACGGCGGGTGGCCGAGGTCGTGGCCGAGGGCAATCGCCTCGGTGAGGTCTTCGTTGAGGCGCAGCGCACGGGCGACCGTGCGCGAGATGCCGGCGGTCTCCAGGGTGTGGGTCAGGCGGGTGCGGTAGTGGTCGCCCTTCGGATCGATGAAGACCTGCGTCTTGTGCTTGAGCCGACGGAAGGACTTCGAGTGGACGATGCGGTCGCGGTCGCGCTGAAACGGCGTGCGGAGACCGCATTCGTCCTCCTCGGCCGCGCGGCCCCGCGTCTCGTACGAGCGCACGGCGAGCGGCGAGAGCAGGGTCTCCTCCTGCTCCCGGATCCGCGCTTCGAACGCGTCCGCGATCCTCCCGGCAAGCTCGGGCATAGAAGTAAAGCTAGTGGTTCGGTCGGTCGTGCGGGGGAGATTCTGGCGCGCGAAAAGCAAGCAAGGCAAGGACGCAGGGAGCGTTCGTACGTGAAACGTACGGACGCGACTGAGGACGCGGCATTGCGCCGCTTTGCAGCCGCCAGAACTCGTCCTGTACGGCCGATCGAGCCACTTGCTCAGATGATGATGGGGACAGTTCCGCCGTCCGCGCTCCAGGCGGATCCCGTCACATAGCTGGCACGGTCCGAGCACAGGAAGACGATTACCGCCGCGATCTCCGCCGGCTCGGCGAGGCGCCCGAGCGGCCGGCCCTTCCCCACGCCTTCGAGAACTTCCTCCCGGCTCTTCCCGCTGCGCTCGGCGCCCTGGTCCGCCAGTCCGCCGGAGGCCAGCCAGGCCGGCGACGCGGTGGGCCCGGGCGCGACGGCGTTGCAGAGGATCCCGTCCTTGGCGTAGATGTCGGCGACGAGGCGCGAGAGCGAAAGGACGGCCGCCTTCGTGACGGAGTAGTTCGGCATTCCGGTGGAAGGGCGCTTCCCCGCGGTCGAGCTCACGTTCACGATCCGGCCGGCGCCGCGCTCGCGCATTCCGGGCAGAACCGCCTGGATCGCGCGCACATAGCTCATCACGTTCAGCTCCCACATCGATGCCCAGTCCTCGTCGGTCAGCTCCTCGAAGGCCGTCTGGTAGGCGACGCCCACGTTGTTCACGAGGCAGTCGACGCGCCCGAACGCCTGCTCCGCCGCGTTGACGAGCTCGCCCGGGGCGGACGGTTCGGAGAGGTCGAGGGCGACATGGAGCGCCTCGCCCACCCCGGGCGCCGAATCGCGCCGCCCGCACGTCACCACGCGCGCGCCTTCCTCGGCGAGCATGCGCGCAGACTCCTGCCCGATTCCTTCGGTCGAGCCGGTGACGACGCATATGCGCTCTTCGAGGCCGAGCTGCACGGGCGCCTACGATAACGGCCGTGGCTCCCCGGCTCGTTCTTCCACCATGACGACGGTGTATCTCGCCCGCCACGGCGAGAGCGACTGGAACGTCGAGCAGCGCTGGCAGGGCCACGCCGACCGGCCGCTCACCGACCGCGGGCGCGAGCAGGCCCGTCTCTTGGCCGAGAGGCTGGCGGACGTGAAGCTCGACGCCGTGTACGCGAGCGACCTGCGGCGCGCCTGGGAGACCGCGGAGGCCGTTGCCGCTCCTCGCGGGCTCGACGTCCGAAAGCTGCACGAGCTCAGAGAGGTCGACGTCGGCTCCTGGAGCGGCCACACGCGAGACGAGTGCGAGGAGAGGTTTCCCGAAGCCTTCGCCCGCTGGCAGGGAGGCGGAACAGGCTGGGAGGACGGTGAGTCCTACGAGGAGATGGGCGAGCGCATCGTCGAGGTGATCCAGGCGATCGCCGCAGACCATCCGGACGGCGCAGTGCTCGTCGTCTCCCACGGCGGGCCGATCCGCGCAGTGCACGCCCACGCGCTCGGCGTCGACATCGCGACGCATCGACGCACCGGTCCGGTCGAGCCGAACGCAAGGCTCTCCGCCGTCTCGGTCGAGCACGGGCGCATCTTCCGGAGCGAGTGAGGCAGGGCCGTCGTGGCCGAGCACGGCGGCCTGCGGACGAAGGTTCTCAGGCGCTCAGTTGACGAACTTTGAGATCCGCCACGCAATTCACGCAGATACCGTGCGTCACAGTCGTCCCGTCGTCTCGGAGGAATTCGGCAACATCCTCCTTGGGCAGCCACGAACCACCCACCTCATAGCGGTCACACCATGCGCAGCGGGTGATCAGCGTGTCCGGGAGCATCCTGGAATCACCTTACGCCATTGGTTGGGCGTCGAATAGGGGAAAAGTGAAGCTTCCTGACCTTCCGCTACGCTCCGAGCGGTGGAGGACTACACGCACAAGTACAAGGGCGAGCAGGTCGAGGTCGAGCTCTTCGGCGGCGAATACCAGGACGGCACGCTCACGGCGTACTGCGGAATCGAAGGAGTCCCGCACCTCGAGCTGAACGGGCACATCCTCATTCCGCTCCAGAACATCGCATCCCTCCACTGCTCGAGCCGATGCGACGCGCCGGAGCCTGACTGGCCTCCGCGAGGCCTGACCGGGGCCGACGGCGACGAGCCCTAGCCGCGCGGTGTTCAACGCGGTGCGGAACATCGTCAAGGCGTGGCTTCTCCTCGGCGGCTTCGTAGCCGCGTTTTCCGCGCTCGGGTGGTGGTTGGGAGGCTGGCGACTCGCAAGCGTCTTCTTCGTCGTCTGCCTGCTCATGGCAGCGACAGTGTTCTGGTACGGGCCGAGGATCGTCCTCGCCTCGCTCGGCGCACGTGAGCTCACCCTCGCCGAGGCGACGCTCCTGCACACGACTGTCGAGCGGCTTGCGGCAAGAGCGGGCGTCGGACGGCCCCGGCTCTATGTACTGCCGAGCGGACATCCGCACGCGGTTTCGGTCGGACGCGGGGTGTCGGGCGCCTCCATCGGACTGAGCCAGGGGCTGACCGCGGCGCTGCCGCCGACGGAGCTCGAGGGCGTCATCGCCCACGAGCTGGCGAAGATCCGGCAGCGCGACGTCGTCGTCCAGACGCCGGTGGTCGTCCTCGCCGGCTGGCTCGTGGAGGCGAGCCGGATCGGAGGATGGCTCCAGCGTGCGCTCCTGTTCATACTGGCGCCGCTCGCGGCGAGCCTCGTGCAGATCCTGCTCTCGCCGCGCCGGGAGTTCGCGGCCGACGCGCGCGCGGCGGACATTTGCGAGTCGCCGCACGGGCTGGCGGACGCCCTCATCCGCCTCGAGCAGGTCAACGAGCTCGTCGAGTTCAGCGGGAGCGCGGTGACGGAGCCCATCTACACCGTGAACCCCTTCGAGCCCGTCGGCATCGCGGCCATGTTCTCCACCCATCCGCCCATCGGCGAGCGCGTCGCGCGCCTCCGCGCACTCGACGCCGAGTGGCGCGAGAAGCTGCGCGCGGCCTAGTCAGGCCGCGCCTTAACGGAAAAGGCCGCCCGAGGCGGCCTTTTCGAAGGAATAACCGGCGGCGTCCTACTCTCCCGGGAGGTTGCCCTCCGAGTACCATCGGCGCTGGCGGGCTTAACTGCTCTGTTCGGAATGGGAAGAGGTGTACCCCCGCCGCTATGACCACCGGAAATTGTGAAGGGATTGCGGGCGTTCTCCGCACCTTCAAAACTCCATAGCGACATCAACGGTGTTCAAAATCAAGACCTCGGGCAATTAGTACGGGTCCGCTGAACACATTGCTGTGCTTACACGTCCCGCCTATCAACGTGGTGGTCTCCCACGGCCCTTACTCCCTCTAGGGGATGGGAAGCCTCATCTCGAGGTGGGCTTCCCGCTTAGATGCTTTCAGCGGTTATCCCATCCGGACGTGGCTAATCAGCAGCGCCGTTGGCACGACGACTGATACACCAGAGGTCTGTTCGCTCCGGTCCTCTCGTACTAGGAGCGACTCCTCTCAAGCTTCCAGCGCCCATGGTGGATAGGGACCGAACTGTCTCACGACGTTCTGAACCCAGCTCGCGTACCGCTTTAATGGGCGAACAGCCCAACCCTTGGGACCTGCTTCAGCCCCAGGATGCGACGAGCCGACATCGAGGTGCCAA
>DASSBN010000050.1:0-4980 GCA_035698665.1 Gaiellaceae bacterium | reverse complement strand
TCGACCTCGAGCCCCTCGGCGTCGAGCGCGCGCACGATCTCCGCCAGGTCGCCCTGGCCACGAAGCCGCACGGCGACGCCGTCGGCCGAGGCGCACGGGTCGCCGAAGCGCGCGAGGACGGCCGAGGCCCGCTCGCGCTCGGCCGGGTCGGCGGGCACCGCCTCGACCGTCGGGCGCCCGACCTCGGCCTTCAGCACCGCCGGCGTGCCCTCGGCGACGATTCGGCCGTGGTCGATGATTCCGACCCGGCCGGCGAGCGCGTCGGCCTCCTCCAGGTACTGCGTCGTCAGGAAGACCGTGACGCCGTCCTCCTTGGCGAGGCGCTCCACCTCGGCCCAGAGGGCCAGGCGGCTCTGGATGTCGAGACCCGTCGTCGGCTCGTCGAGGAAGAGGATGCTCGGCGAGTGGACGAGCGCCAGCGCGAGGTCGAGCCGGCGCTTCATGCCGCCCGAGTACGTGCGCACCTTGCGGTCGGCGGCCTGCGCGAGCCCGACGCGCTCGAGGAGCTCGTCGCCGCGGCGCTTCCCTTCGTCGCGCGGCAGGCCCTGCATCGTCGTCTGCAGGCGAAGGTGCTCGCGCCCCGTCAAGAGGGGATCGAGGGCCGCTTCCTGGAGGGCTGCTCCGATCGCCGCCCGCACCTTCGGGCCTTCGCGGACGATGTCGTAGCCCGCCACGCGGGCAGTCCCCGCCGTCGGGGGCAGGAGCGTGACGAGCATGAGCACCGTCGTGGACTTGCCGGCGCCGTTCGGGCCGAGGAAGCCGTAGATCTCGCCCGGCTCGACGTGCAGGTCGATCCCGTCGACGGCGCGCGGGCCCTTCTTGAAGACGCGGACGAGCCCTTCGGCCTCGATGCCATGCCGGTCGGACATCCGGCTTACGCTACCGACGCGGTCAAACGGCGCGATGATGGCGCCAACCAAAGGAGGCTCACATGAGATTGAAGGCGGGCATCGGCTTGCTCCTGCTCACCGTCGCGGCAGCGGGCATCGGGTACGCCGCCGCGGCCGACTCGCCGTCGCCGCGCGTGGCCAAGCACGCCTCGCGCGCGCCGTTCGGCTTCGACAGGGTCGTGTACCTGAGCCACGTGAACACCCTCGACATGCCGATCTTCCCCGGCGACCCGCCTTTCCGCCTCCGCACGCTCTTCACCGTCGAGAACGACGGCTTCCGGCTCAACTACATGAAGATCGGCGAGCACACGGGCACGCACTGGGGCGCGCCGTGCCACTTCAACGAGGGCCAGCGCTGCGCCGAGGACATGAACGCGCGCGACTTCTTCCACCCGGCGGTCGTGATCGACGCGCGCAAGCAGTCGGCTGCCAACGTCGACTATGCGCTGACCGTGGACGACCTGCGCGCCTTCGAGCACCGCTACGGGCGCATCCCGGACAACGCGATGGTCGTCATGTGGACGGGCTTCCAGGACCGCTGGGACGACCCGGAGGCCTATGCGAACGCGGACTCCGCCGGCGTCCTCCACTTCCCGGGCATAGGCATCAAGGCGACGCGCTGGCTGATCCAGAACCGCAACCTCGGCGGCCTCGGCATCGACACGCTCGGCGTCGATCCCGGCATCGACGAGGAGTACAGGACGAACACGGCGCTCCTGCGCGGCCACCGCATCCACATCGAGAACATGGCCGGCCTGCAGAAGATGCCGCCGAAGGGCGGCTGGATCATCGTCGGCGGAGTGAGGAACGAGGGCGGCTCGGGCTCGCCCGCGACGGTGTTCGGACTCGTGCCGTGATCGAGCTCACGGCAACGGGGCGGCGCCGGTAGGAATAGCATCGCCCGGACGGGACAATCAACGAAGGGAGTAGGGACAAGCATGCTGCGGCTGAAGAAGGTTGGCGTCGCCGTGTTCGCTGCAACCGCGCTGGCAACAGTCGGCGTGAGCTCGGCGTTCGCGGGTGAGATCACGGGCAACGGCAAGTGGATCGCCGGCTCGGAGACTGCGCCTCTGCACGGCAAGTCCGACTGTGCGTACTCGGGCGTGAACGACAACTACGTCCTCGGGAACCCAGTTCCCGACGCGGACGGCTTCACCCGGACCCAGTCGTGGGGCCAGGTCATCCGAAACGCCGGCCCGCTCGGCGGAGTTCCCGGCACCGCCTGCAACCCTACGCGGGCCACCGGGGGCGAATAGCACGTCTGCTTGTGGCTGGCCTCAGGCATCGCCTGAGGCCAGCCGCGGCGCTCCCGTAGGATCAAGCGCGTGGTCGCAGCGCCGTCACTGAACGTCCTCGAGACTGACCCGCCGCGTTTCACGCCCGAGGAGGTGGCCGGGATCGCCGCCGAGCTCTTCGGGGTCGAGGGCGAGGCGACCGACCTCGGCAGCGAGCGCGATCAGACCTTCCTCGTCGGCGACGGCGTCCTCAAGATCTCGAACACCGGCGAGGATCCGGCGGTCCTCGACCTCGAGGCGAAGGCGCTCGAGCACATCGGGCGCGTCGACCCGGAGCTCCCGGTCGCGCGCCTGCTCGGCTCCGGGGAGCACGAGGGCCACTTCGTCCGCCTCTTCGAGCGCAAGCGCGGCCGCACCGGCGAGGTGGAGCTCGGGGACGACGCCGTTCGCGACTTCGGTGCGACGCACGCACGCATCACGCTCGCGCTACGAGGCTTCTTCCACCCGGCGGCCGGGCGCTACCTCCTCTGGAACCCGGGCCACGCGGGGCGTCTCCGTCCGCTGGCCGGCGCGATCCCGGAGGCTCCACGGCGCGCCATCGTCGAGCGCGCCCTCGACCGTTTCGAGGAGCGCGTCCTCCCGCGCTGGCAGTACCTTCCGGCGCAGGTCTGCCACGGCGACTTCACGCTCGACAACGTCTTTCTCGACGAGCGCGACCACGTCGCCGGGATCGTCGACTTCGGAGACATGAGCTTCACCGCCCGCGCGGGCGACTTCGCGATCGGGCTCGTCTCGCTCCTGCGCGGCCGCGCCGAGGAAGACGTCTTCCGCCCCGCGCGCATCGCGATCGACGGCTACCAGTCGCGGATCCCGCTCGAGCCGGAGGAGCTCGACCTCCTCGCCGACCTCGTCTCCGCCCGCCTCGCGGCGCTCGTCGCGATCAGCGCCTGGCGCGTCGAGCGCTTCCCCGAGAACGCCGAGTACATCCAGTCCTGGGACGCGGACTCTTGGACGCTCCTCGAGCGCTTCGACGCGCTCGGCGCCGACGCCGTCGCGCGCGAGCTCGGGGCGAGCCGGCCGGAGGCCGCCACCGGCGAGCTCCTGCGCCGGCGCTCGGCCGTGCTCGGCTCGGCGCTCACGGGGCTCACCTACCGCGAGCCGGTGCACGTAGTCCGCGGCGAGGGCGTCTGGCTGTTCGACGCGCAGGGACGGCGCTACCTCGACTGCTACAACAACGTCCCCGTCGTCGGGCACTGCCACCCGCGCGTAACCGAGGCGGTCGTGCGCCAGACGCGCCTCCTGAACACGCACTCGCGCTACCTCTACGAACCGCTCGTCGAGCTGGCCGAGCGCCTCGTCGCGACGATGCCACCCGAGACGAGGCTCGACGCCGTCATGCTCGTCAACTCGGGGAGCGAGGCGAACGACCTCGCCTGGCGGCTCGCGACGACGGCGACCGGCCACCGCGGCGCGATCGTGACCGAGTTCGCCTACCACGGAGTCACGACCGCGATCGCGGACTTCTCGCCCGAGGAGTGGCCCGCCGATTACCGGCCGGAGCACGTGGAGACGATCACACCGTTCGGGGCAGGCATGGCGGATGCCGTGGCGGGGTTGGACGAGCGCGGTTATGGCCTGGCCGCGACGTACCTCGACTGCGGCTTCACGAGCGACGGCATCTGGACTCCGCCCGCCGAAAACGTGCAGGCAATTGCGAGCGCGACGCGGAGCGCGGGCGGCCTCGTAGTCGCGGACGAGGTGCAAGCGGGCCACGGGCGGAGCGGGGAGCACCTGTGGTCCTTCGCGCAGTACGGCCTCGCGCCGGACGTCGTCACGCTCGGGAAGCCGATGGGGAACGGCTACCCGGTCGCCGCAGTGATCGCGCGGCAGGAGCTCTTCGACCGATTGAAGGCTGAGACCGAGGTGTTCTCGACGTTCGGCGGCAACCCGGTGGCCGCGCGGGCCGCTCTGGCGGTGCTGGACGTCATCGAGGACGAGCGGCTAGTCGAGCACGCGAAGGGGGTGGGGGATGCGCTCGTTCGTGCGCTCCGGCGCCTGGGGATCGGCGAAGTGCGCGGCCGCGGTCTTTTAATCGGCGTTGAGGTAGAGAGCGCCGAGCGTGCGGACGCGGTCGTGAACGGGATGCGCGAAGCGGGCGTGTTGATCAACCGCACGGGCCCCGACGGGGACGTGCTGAAGATCCGACCTCCCTTGATGCTTGCATCGGAGCATGTCGCGTTGTGTGTCCTTGCGCTCGACTCGGCGCTGGAACCCGAGTAGCCCGGTGGCCAGCCCGATTCGCGTCTTGGCGCCGACCGAGGATGCCGGGCGGGGGCAAGAACATCCAACCTGACGAGTATCTTCCGCCAGGTGATCGTCCCTGAAAGCGAGTCGCATCCTGAGCGCGTGGTCGACGTAGGGGAGGCGAACAGTGGCTGACCTTCCTGAGCGTTTCGCAGCGCTTGTCGGCGAGGATGTTCTTCGTCTGACCGACGCCGGCTCTCGTTGGCCGGCATTGGGTGAGCTCTTGGTTGAGGGTGAGTCGAGGCCCGTTGCGCTGTACCTCGGTCTCGTCGGTCAGAGCCAACGCGGTCGCGACGCCGTAGAACGGCGATTCCAGAATCCCGCAAGCGGCAAGCCGATCACTGAGGTTCCCGGCCACGACCCGCTCTTGCTGGGCCTTTGGGAGGAAGATCCCCAAATCGACATTGGCCGACCCGTTTTTGTCTCCGCTGACCCGTTGCACCGGGTCGGCCGCACGACCCGCTATTCGGTGTTCGTCAGCCTCGCGATGCTCCGAAGCGCCGTTGCAAGTGGATGGGCTGAGGGCGAGAGTGGGAGCGGAGAATCGATGC
>DASSBN010000049.1:0-4191 GCA_035698665.1 Gaiellaceae bacterium | reverse complement strand
GGTCGCGAGCCCGCCGCCGGGCATGTCAACGGCCGGCCTCTCGCGGGTTGCCATGCGCGGTTCCTACCGCGCTGCGGCGAGGTCGAAACGGACGCTCGATCCCGAGCCCGACGGCTAGACTCCGCGCCGCGCCCTCTTAGCTCAGTTGGTAGAGCACCTCCATGGTAAGGAGGGGGTCGACGGTTCGAGTCCGTCAGAGGGCTCTAAAATCCCCGCAAAACGGGGATTTTTGTTGTCTAGATTGGTACAAGGGAGCACCTCCCTTTCAAGGAGGTGGTCGCAGGTCGAGTAGCCGGCGATGAGCCCGATAGAACGGCTTGAACAAGCGGAATCAGCACACGGCTCGCCGGCGTCCGACTGACCGTTGGTCGCTGGGGACAGGTGTTGGGGACTCTGTCAGGTGGCGCAGAGATGTTGCCGATGCCCAACTTGACAACGAGTCAGACGCGAGACTCCCCGGTGTGCTGTCGGAATCGCCACCACCAATTGCCCCGGCGACCAGCCACTATCCCAAAGAGCACAGGATCCCCTCCCCAGCGGTTCCTTCCTCGACAGCAGTCCGTTATCCGGCAGTTACGGAGGCACACAAGTCTGCTTCGGGCCAGTCGAGATCCGCGGACCTTGGTCGCCGGCGGAGTCCGCCGCGCCATCGCTCGTGGATGCCGTTACCGGCTGGATTCGATCAAACTTCGGGCTGGAAATGGCGGATGCCGTGACGACGCCGGAGGAGCTGGTCGCCCGTGCAAACGAGGCGTTGAGCAATGCCGACTGGAATACGGCGAGAACGCTCTTCTCGGAGGCGCTCGAGCGCACGGAGTCGCCGGAGGCGCTGGAGGGTCTGGCGGCGGCTGCCTTCTTCCTCGATGAGGCGGAGCTGGCGCTCAACGCCCGTGAACGCGCGTATGCGAGCTATCGGGCGGGCGGCCGTGCCGTCGATGCCGCGCGCGTCGCGATCGCGCTCGCCTGGGACTATCGCTCCGTCCGCGGTGAGCGGGCCGTCGGCGACGGGTGGCTGGCGCGGGCTCGCCGGCTGCTCGAGGGTTGCGGCCCGAAGCGGGAACGGGGCTGGCTTGCGTTGCGCGAAGCGTCGTTCGCGCTGCCAGATGATCTTGCGCTTGCGCGCGAGCGCTGCGCGGAGGCGGAGGCACTCGGCCGCGAGCTGAGTGACGTCGACCTGGAGATGACCGCGATCGCGCTCGACGGCCTGGCGCGCGTCAGTCAGGGCGAGATCGCGGAGGGCATGGCCCGCCTCGACGAGGCGACCGCGGCCGCGACTTCCGGCGAGATGCGTGATCCGATCGCGATCGGCTTCTCCTGCTGCTACCTGATCTTCGCCTGCGAGCGCGTGCGCGACTTCGAGCGTGCCGGCCAGTGGTGTGAGCGTCTGGCTCGTATGGCCGAGGGCTGGAACATCCGTGCGCTGCGCGCCGTCTGCCGCGCCCACTACGGGACGGTCCTCATGCTGCGCGGCGAGTGGCCCGCAGCCGAGGTGGTGCTGAGCGAAGCTGCGGCCACCCTGGCCGTCCGTCCGGGAGAAGGCAACGACGCGCTGGCACGGCTCGCGGAGCTGCGTCGGCGCCAGGGCCGTACGGAGGAGGCACGGGGGATGATCGCACAGATCGAGCACCTGCCGATCGCGCTTCTCTCCCAGGCGGCGCTCGCTCTCGACGTCGGCGACGCCGTCTCGGCGGCCGAAGGCGCAGCCCGCTACCTGCGGTCGATCGGGACCGCGAAGACCGAGCGGGCGGCCGGCCTCGAGCTCCTCGCCGAGGCGCGGGCCGCGGCCGGCCGAGCGGACGGGGCCGCAGAAGCGGCGCGCGAGCTGCGCGCGATCGCGGACGCCGCCGGGACGGATCCGCTGCTCGGGGCGGCGCGCCACGCCGAGGGACACGCGCTCGCCGCTGCCGGCAGCGCTGACGAGGCGCGCGAGGCCTTCGAGGACGCGGTCCAGCTGCTCGCGCACGCGGGGCTCCCGTTCGAAGCCGCGCGCGCACGGGTCGCGCTCGCGCACACGCTGCGCACGCTCGGACGACACGACGTCGCCCGACGCGAGCTCGAGTTCGCCCGAGAGCGGTTAGGGACGCTCGGGGCCTCGGCCGAGGCGCGGCGCGCGGCCGCGCTCGTGACGGCCGTCCCGACCGAGGCGCCCAGCGTTCTGAGCGCGCGCGAGTCGGAGATCCTGCGGCTCGTCGCCGAAGGGTTGAGCAACAAGCAGATCGCGGCGCGTCTCACCCTGAGCGAGCACACGGTCCACCGGCATGTAGCGAACATCCTCTTCAAGCTCCGCGTCTCCTCGCGCGCGGCGGCGGCCGCGTACGCCGCGAAGCACGGGCTGACCAAGTAGACGCCTTGAACCGTCTGGCCCAACCGGGCCATTCTGAAGTTGGCCCGAACGGCCGAAGCCGCCGCCTCTGTCGCCGTCGATCCTTCTCGTTGGCAAGCCAACTAAGGAGGTCGACTATGAGCACGACGACGACAGCGGGCACGGCCGCGATCCAGGGGGAACTCTGGGGCGCGCGGGCGCGCGACTTCGCGGACGAACAGGAGCCGCAAAGCCAGCCGCTCTACGAGCACGCCCTCCGCAGCCTTGAGATCGGGGAAGGCACGGCCGTCCTCGATGTCGGTTGCGGATCCGGCTTCTTCTGCCGGCTCGCGGCCGACGCGGGCGCGCGCGTCACTGGAATCGACGCCGCCGGACCGCTCGTCAAGATCGCAAAGCAGCGCGTGCCGGACAGCGACTTCCGCGTCGGCGATATCCAGTTTCTGCCCTTCGCGGACGACGCCTTCGACATCGTCACTGGCTTCAACTCATTCCAGTACGCCGCCGACCCGGTCGCCGCGCTCGCCGAGGCAAAGCGGGTCGCGAAGCCGGGCGCGCCGGTCTTCGTCCTCGTCTGGGGACGGCAGGACAGGACGGAACTGGTGGCGATTCTGAGCGCGCTGCGGCCCTTGCTGCCGCCCGCACCCCCGGACGGTCCGGGCCCGTTCGCGCTCTCCGAGCAAGGCGCGCTCGAGGCGCTCGTGACGCAAGCCGGCCTGGAGCCGGCCAACGACGGCTACATCGAGGCGCCCTTCGAGTACCGGGATGAAACGTCGCTGCTGCGCGCGAACCTCGCCTCCGGACCGGCGACGCTCGCGATCAGGACCTCGAGCGAGGACGCGGTTCGCCAAGCGCTGCTCGAAGCGTGTGCATCATTCCGCACCGCCCCCGGCGGCTACCGGATCGAGACCGAGTGGCGCTACGTGACCGCGAAGGCATGACGGGAGGAGGGGAGGTCGGTCGCGCAACGACGTTGGCGGATTCCGGGCAAGGCGCGGGCGGAAATCTGAGCCGGTGGTGCCGGAGCGGCCGACGCAACAAGCCGGCGACCTCGACCTGGCAACTCGACAGCTTCTGCGCGCGCCCACCACCGCTGGCGTCCTCGGCTTCGCCCGACGCCATCCGCGCGCGGCGCTAGCCTCGCTCCTTGATGCGGCACCAGCCAGAACACGCGACGGACGCCCGAATCCGTCCCCAAGCGACACTCGCTCATCGCCATCGCGGTCCCGCGAGCACGGGCTCCGCTGGGGACAGGTTTTGGGGACAGGTTCGAGGATTTCCGGGGATGCTCAGGGTCCTTCAAAGGAAGGGAGTAAGGAGGAGAGAAACGAGCCAATTTGCAGGGAAAGCGCACTACCAAGCGCTTTCCTGCGCCGCATCGCTGCAGCTCGAAGCCTCCATGGTAAGGAGGGGGTCGACGGTTCGAGTCCGTCAGAGGGCTTCCCAAAGTGCCTGCGAATAGGCACCTTGTTGTTGTCTGCTCACCGAACAGGCGGACACATTCCGGACACATCTTCGTACGTGCGACGCACCGCGACGTATCGCGACGCCTTCTGACCCAACCTTCCACAGCGACAGGATCAAGTCGATACCGAAGTCCTGCAAGTAACTGGCGACCGTTGTCCGAGTTGGCGAGTGCGCGACCCGCTCTTGGGGGAGAGGGGTTCAGCCATCGTTCGGCCCGCATTTTGCGTTTGTGCGCACAACGTGACGTCGCGTGGCGAGGGGTCGGGCGAACTGTCCACCGTCCAGAGCAGACTCGGGGAGACGAAATGAGGAAGTGCTCGGCGCGCCGGTTGCGCCCGTCGTCGACACTTGTCCAGCGACCTAGACTCCGCGCATGGCGGCATGCCTGAGCTGTGGCCGCGACA
>DASSBN010000048.1:0-2090 GCA_035698665.1 Gaiellaceae bacterium | reverse complement strand
AGCCCGTCGCCAGAACAAGAAGACCCAGCGTTATGAATACGACGATGCGCACGTCACGCCGCCTCCGCGCGGTGCCGCCAGTCCGAGAGCCTTGCGCGCGCTGATCCCCATGGCAACCATCACGTAGACCGCTATGCTGAGGATGTATCGCACTACTGCTATGTATAGCATGATTGAGATATGAGTCAACCCATCGAGAGAATTCGCGCGCGCCTCGCCGGCGCCGAGGAAGGCTGGCTGTTCACGCAGATCGCCGGGCAGGTGGCTGATCGCCGCAAGGAGCGCGGCCTCTCTCAGGCCGAGCTCGCTGCACTCGTCGGCACGACGCAGTCGGCAATTGCACGGCTCGAGAGCGGAGGCCGCCCACCGCGAATCGACACGCTCCTGCGCATCGCGAACGCCCTCGACGCCGATCTGCACATCGAACTGCTCGACCGCGAGCCCGGCTAGACTCGGCGCGATGCGGGGTGCAACGGCAGCGCTGGTGGGAGTCTTTGTCCTGCTCGCGACCGCCTGCGGCGGAGGCGGCAGCAGCGCCCGTCTCTCCAAAGCGGAGTTCCAGAGCCAGGCGAACGCGATCTGCGACAAGTACCAGACGCAGCTCGACGCGCTCGGGACGCCGTCCAGTCTCGATGAGATCCCCGACCTGGTCGACCAGGCCCTCGTGATCCTGAACAAGGAGGTCGACGAGGTCTCAGCGCTCAAGCCGCCCGAGGAGCTGCAGGGCGACTTCGACAAGATGATCGAAGCGTCCAACAAGACGAAGGCCGCAGCGGACGACCTCTCGTCTGCCGCGAAGGAAGGCGACCAGGCCGCGGTGCAGAAGGCTCTGGAGGAGGGGAACGCCGCGAGCGCCGAGGCCGACCAGCTCGCCGGCACCCTCGGCCTCAACAGTTGTAAGGGCTAGCGCCCCGTAAAGCGCGGCTCGCGCTTCTCGAGGAAGGCCGCGACGCCCTCGGCGAAGTCCTCGCTCGCCGCTGCCGCAGCCTGCAGCTGGGCCTCGAGCTCGAGCTGCTCTTCGAGACTCGCGCTCGCGGCTCGGTCGAGAAGTCGCTTCGTCATCCCGATTGCCCGCGTCGGCAGCGCGGCGAGCTCGCCCGCGACAGACGACGCCCGCTCGGCCAGCTTCCCCGATTCCACGACCTCCGTGACGAAGCCCCAGGCGTGCGCGTCGGCCGCCGTCAGCTGCTTGCCGGACGCGAGCCATTCGAAAGCGCGGCCGTAGCCGAGGACGCGGGCGAGGAAAAAGCTCGCGCCTGTGTCAGGGACGAGCCCGATCGTGCTGAAGGCGGGGACGAAGACCGCGTTGTCCGCCGCGAGACGGATGTCGCAGGCCGCCGCGAGCGCGAGCCCCGCGCCGGCGGCGGGCCCGTTGACGGCCGCGATCACGGGCTTTTCGAGCGTCCGCAACGCGAGCACGTTGCGGTTGTAGGTCGAGCGCAGCCTCTCCCCGATGTCGCCGGCGCCTTCCTGGAACTCCTTCAGGTCCTGCCCGACGCAGAAGCCGCGACCGGCCCCGGTGAGCACGACGGCCCGCACCTCTGGATCGGCCGCCTCCTTGAGCGCGGCGCGGAAGCCGTCTTGCATCCCCCGGTCGAACGCGTTCAGAACGTCCGGGCGGTTAAGCGTGATCGTCATCACGCCTCCGTCGCGCTGCGTCTCGACCTCGCCCACTCGGTAGACCTCCTCACCGCTGCTAGCTTGGAACGGTGGTGGATCTTACGTTTATTGCTTCGCCCGAAGTTCCGGCGGAGGAGGACGTCCTCGACGCCTACTCGCAGGCCGTCATCAAGGTCTCCGAGCTCCTCTCGCCCTCCGTCGCCAACCTTCGCGTCTCGCGCCGCGTGCGCGGGGGCCGGCGGATGGACGGCGGTGGAAGCGGCGTCGTGGTCACCCCCGACGGCTTCATGCTCACATCGGCGCACGTCGTGGCGAGCGGGACCTCCGGCGTTCGCGCGTCGTTCGTCGACGGGAGCGAGGTGGGGGTCGAGGTGGTCGGCACGGACCCGCTCTCCGACCTCGCCGTCCTGCGCGCGGAGGGGAGCGACTTCACGCCTGCCGTGCTCGGCGACGCCGAGAACCTCCGCGTC
>DASSBN010000047.1:0-5307 GCA_035698665.1 Gaiellaceae bacterium | reverse complement strand
ACGACGCGCTTCCGGATGTCGAAGTTGTAGCCCTCGACGCGGGTCTGGGCGCTCTCGATCGTCTTGCCGACCATGCCCGACTCGATGTAGCTGTCCTCGTCGAGCCCGAGGCGCTCCATGAGGCCCGTCACGCGGTCGTTCGCGAAGCGCTTCATGAGGTCGTCGTCGAGCGACAGGTAGAAGCGCGACGATCCGGGGTCACCCTGGCGGCCGGCGCGGCCGCGGAGCTGGTTGTCGATGCGACGGCTGTCGTGCCGCTCGGTGCCGATGATGTGCAGCCCGCCCGCCTCGACGACGCGCTCGTGGTCCTCGTCCGTGATGGCCTTCGCCTCCGCGAGGGCCGCCTCGTAGGTCGCCTTGTCCACCTCGGCGGGGTTCAGGCCGCGCTTGTGGAGCAGCTCGGAGGCGAGGCCCGCCGGGTTGCCGCCGAGCAGGATGTCCGTGCCGCGGCCGGCCATGTTCGTGGCGATCGTGACCGCGCCGGACTTGCCGGCCTGGGCCACGATGCCCGACTCGCGCTCGTGGAACTTCGCGTTCAGGACCTCGTGCCTGATGCCCCGCCGCTTCATGAGCTCGCCGAGGCGCTCGGACTTCTCGACGGACACCGTGCCGACGAGCACCGGCCGGCCGGCGTTCTGGAGCTCCTCGATCTCGTCGATGAGGGCGTTGAACTTGGCCTTCTCGTTGAGGTACACGAGGTCCGTCTGGTCCTCGCGGATCATCTGGCGGTGGGTCGGGATCGCCACGACCTCGAGCTGGTAGATCTTGTGGAACTCCTCGGCCTCGGTCATCGCGGTGCCGGTCATGCCCGCGAGCTTGTCGTACAGGCGGAAGTAGTTCTGGAACGTGATCGTGGCCATGGTCACGCTCTCGCGCTGGACCCGCAGGCCCTCCTTGGCCTCGATCGCCTGGTGCAGGCCCTCGCTCCAGCGCCGGCCCGGCATCTGGCGGCCCGTGAACTCGTCGACGATGATGATCTCGCCGTCCTTGACGATGTAGTCGCGGTCGCGCTTGTAGAGCGCGTGCGCGCGCAGCGCCTGCTCGAAGTGGCGGGCGTAGCGCGGGTCCGCGTCGTACAGGTTCTCGACGCCGAGGAGCTTCTCGATCCGCCCGACGCCCTCCTCGGTCGGCGAGACGGCCTTGTCCTTGAGGTCGATGAAGTAGTCGCCGTCCTCCGGGTCGCCCTCGACCCAGTCGGAGCGGCGCTCGCGCAGCCGCGGCATGAGGCGGGCGAAGGTGAAGTACAGGTCGGCCGATTCTTCTGCCTGCCCGGAGATGATCAGCGGGGTGCGCGCCTCGTCGATCAGGATGTTGTCGACCTCGTCGACGATCCCGAAGAAGCGCTCGCGCTGGACCCGCTGGTCGAGCTCCGTGACCATGTTGTCGCGCAGGTAGTCGAAGCCGAACTCGTTGTTCGTGCCGTAGGTCACGTCGGCGGCGTAGGCCTCGCGCCGTGACACCGGCTTCAGGTTCACGAGTCGTTCGTCGTTCGTCGGGAAGCCGGGCTCGTAGACGTACGAGGCGGCGCCACCGTCCGACTGCTGGCCGAGGATCATCCCGACCGAGAGCCCGAGGAAGTGGAAGACCGGCCCCATCCACTGCGGGTCGCGGCGGGCGAGGTAGTCGTTCACGGTGACCACGTGCACGCCCTTGCCGGCGATCGCGTTGAGGATGGCCGCGAGCGGCGCCACGAGGGTCTTGCCCTCGCCGGTCCGCATCTCCGCGATCTTGCCCTGGTGGAGGACGACGCCGCCGATCAGCTGCACGTCGAAGTGGCGCATCCCGAGCGTCCGGACCATCGCCTCGCGGGCCATCGCGAAGGCGTCCGGCAGGACGTCGTCCAGGCCCGCCTGGATCGCCGCGAGGTCGCGCCTCCGGCGGGCCTTCGCCAGCTCGCGCCGGCGCTCGAGGTCGGGGTGGTGGAGCTCGTCGTCCGAGGGCTCCTCGGGGACGACGTTCTCCTTGAACTCGTCGCGAAGCGCCGTGAACCGTTCCCGGATCTCCGCGTCGGAGAGGGCTTTGAGCTCTTCCTCGAGCTCATTTGCCTCGTCGACGAACGGCTGGATCCGCTTCAGCTCACGGTCGTTCGAGTCGACGAACCGGGAAAGGAAACCAAGCATCGGCCGTCAAGTATAGGGTCGCCCTCTCGCGGCCCCTCCGAGACCCGTGCCGTGCGAGCCCGCTCCAGTCGGGCTCGACTGATGTTCGCGGCCGTAGACGAACCTGACGAGGCCCTCGGAACCTCCGCGCCCAGATGGTCAATATGTTCGTCCCGATGCACACAGGGAGCGCGGTGTCGGGCGTCGCGCGCCGCGGTTCGAGGCCGCCGTGGGCCTCCGGAGCTGCAGCTGGTCAAGCTCGTACACGGCGACGAACATGCGCGCCCTCCATGACACGCAGCGCCATTGCCGGCAACGCCTAGGTGGAGTGGCCCAGCTCCTTCACCAGCTCC
This sequence comes from Gaiellaceae bacterium, assembly GCA_035698665.1. Taxonomy (GTDB): domain Bacteria; phylum Actinomycetota; class Thermoleophilia; order Gaiellales; family Gaiellaceae; genus DATEOR01. The sequence continues at coordinate 2,855 of DASSBN010000047.1, read as the reverse complement.
AGCTCGTCGCGGAGCGGGATGCCGTGCTGTCCGACCTGCGGGATCGAGGGCTTGATCACCCGCCGGAGCTCGTCGAGGGACCCGGCCCGGAGCTCGGAGAGACGCCACCCCGCCTTCTGGTAGAGCGCCAGCGCGGCGAGGTTGTCGTTCGTCGTCACGAGCCAGGCCCACGACGCGCCGGCGGCTCGGAGGGCGCGCTCGGCCGCTTCGAGCAGGGCAGCGCCGACACCGTGGCCTCGCGCCCCCTCGCCGACCGCGAGCGCGCGGATCTCGGCGTCGATCACAGCGGCATGGCTCGCCTCGAGTCGGCCCGTCGGTCCCGGATCCCAACGCTCGCCCGTCACGGCCCAGGTGACGAGCCCGAGCGCGCGATCGCCGGCCATGGCGACGGCACCGTCGCCCTCGAGGACGTCGACGAGCTCGCCGCGGCGCGCCTGCATCCGGCCCCCGAGGGTCTCGACGAGAAACGCATCCGCCCACTCGCGATCGGCCGCGTGGAGCGGCCGGACGGTCAGGTCGGGAAGTGCCAGAACCCCACCCCGTACCCGAGGACGAGCAGCACGAAGGTCACGAAGGCGAGCCCCAGCCAGAACCCGACGGCCACGACGCGCGACGTCGGGCGCATCTCCGTGTTGGCGATCTTCGGAAGGCGCTCGCCACGGAGCGCGAGCCCCCAGCGCGGCGAGCGGAGCTGGTCGCGATAGTCCGGCGCCGGTCCCGGCTCCGGCTTGAGGACGCCGTGCTCGTCGGGGCGGTGCAGCTGAAGGCTCATCGCTCCTCGACCTCGCCCAGGCCGCTCGCCGCGAGGGACAGGTCCGTCGAAGCCTCCCCGTTCGAGCCGGTGGGACCGTCGTCGCCGTGCCCCGGCTCGATTCGGATGTCCAGCTTCCGAGCGATGCCGTCCTCCCACAGGAGCATCTCCTGGGTGAACTCGACCTCGCTGGAGAACAGCGCGCCGACCGACTCGCCGCGATGGATGCGCTTGATCGCCTCGCCGATGAGCGGCGCGATCGACAGCGTCGTGATCTTCGGCAGGCGCCGCGCGGCCGGCAGCGGCACCGTGTCGGTGAGGACCAGCTCTCGGAGCGGCGAGTCGGCGATCCGCTCCACCGCCGCGCCCGACAGCACGCCGTGGGTAGCGCAGGCGTAGATCTCCGTGACGCCCTCGCGCCCGAGCGCGTTGACGGTCTCGATCAAGGTTCCCGCAGTGTCGACCTCGTCGTCGACGATGATCGCGCGCTTTCCGCGGACCTCGCCGATGACGTTGAGCAGCTCCGCGCGGTCGAGATTCCCGACCCGCCGCTTCTCGATGATCGCGAGGGGCGCGTCGAGCAGCTCCGCGAACGTCCTCGCCCGCTTGGCGAACCCGAGGTCCGTCACAACCACCAGGTCCTCGAGGTGCTTGTGCTTGAAGTAGTTCGAGAGGATGTGGACCGCGGTGAGCTCGTCGACCGGGATGTTGAAGAAGCCCTGGATCTGGCCCTGGTGGAGGTCCATCGTGAGGACACGGTCCGCCCCGGCCACGGAGATCATGTCCGCCACGAGGCGCGCCGTGATCGGCACGCGAGGCTGGTCCTTCTTGTCCGATCGGCCGTAGGCGTAGTACGGCAGCACGGCCGTGATCCGCCCGGCGGAGGCGCGCTTGAAGGCGTCGATCATGATCAGGAGCTCCATGATCGACTGGTTCACGGGGCTGTTCGTGGGCTGGACGATGAACACGTCCTTCTCCCGGACGTTATCCAGGATCTGCACGAAGATGTTCTCGTTCGCGAACTGGAACACGTTGACCGGGCCGGGTTCCATGCCGAGGTAGCGGCAGATCTTCCGGGCCAGATCCGGGTTGGCGTTGCCGTGGTAGATCTGGAACTGGTCCGCGTACACCGGCGCGTCCTCCAGCCTGCCGAAGCCCGAGCTCATGAAGGCCTGATCACGAGGCCCCACCGACCGGGGACCCGCCACCCGGGCTCGCGTCCGGGCTGTCATTGTCGTCGGTGTCGCGTCCTTCCGCCAGCCCTGGCCGGAATGCCGCGATCCCGACCACGCGATCACCCTCGTTCAGGCGCATGACGATCACGCCGCGGGCGTTCGGGGAGTAGCGGTTCACGGTGTCGAGCTCCGTCCGCACGACCTGGCCCTGCGCGGAGATCAGGACGAGCTCCTCGTCCATCTCGGTCACCTGCTGGACGGCGGCGACGAGCCCGGTCTTGCGGCCCTCCAGGCTGATGAGGCGGACACCCTGGCCGCCGCGGTGCTTGATCCGGAAGTCGTCGATCGAGACCTTCTTGCCGTAGCCGGTCTCGCTGAGCACCAGCAGGTCCGCCCCCGGCTGGACCACGCTCATCGCGACGACCTCGTCGCCCTCCTTCTTCAGGAGCCGGATGCCGATGACGCCGCCGGCGTCGCGGCCCATGCCGCGGACCTCGTTCTCGTGGAACTTGGCGAGCATGCCCTGGGCCGTCGCGATGATGATGTCGTCCTCGCCCGTCGAGATGTCCACCCAGGCAAGCTCGTCCTTGTCGTCGAGGGTGATGGCCCGGATTCCGGTCGAGCGGACCCGCTCGAACTGCTCCAGCGGCGTCTTCTTGATGATCCCGCGGCGGGTCGCGAGCACGAGGTACGAGCCCGCGGAGAACTCCTTCAGGGTGATCGTCGCGGTCGGGACCTCGCCTGCCTCGACCTGGACGCCCGGCATGTTGATGATCGGCAGGCCCTTGGCCTGGCGCGACGCGTCCGGGATCGCGTGGACCTTCGCCGAGAAGACGCGCCCGCGGTTCGTGAAGAACAGCGCCCAGTCGTGGGTGTTCGCGACGAGCAGGTGCTCGACGGCGTCCTCCTCGCGGGTGACGTGGCCGATG
>DASSBN010000046.1:0-12222 GCA_035698665.1 Gaiellaceae bacterium | reverse complement strand
CCCGCTCGGCTCCAGGATCCTCTTCGTCGCCGATGCCTACGACGCGATGACGACCGACCGCGTCTATCGCTCCAAGCTCTCGCACGAGCGCGCCATCTCCGAGCTCGAGCGCTGCGCCGGGACGCAGTTCGACCCCGAGGTCGTCACCGCGTTCAAGGAAGAGTTCGACGAGCCGCGCCTGCCGGAGCTCGTCGTCCTCGAAACCGCGTAGGCACGCCTGCCGCGCGAGCGGCGTATCGTCTTTGAGATGCGCACGTGGCTCGTGCTCGCGGCAGTTCTCGCCGTCGCCGCGGCTGCGGCGGCCGACGCGCTGCGCGGCGGGCTGCGGGATCGCGGGCAGGCCGCCGCGGCCCAAGCCGAGCGCCGCATCGTGCCTCCCGGTGTGCCCGCCGGCTCGATGGGCACCGTCTTCTACAGCGATCCCTCGGAGGGCTGCCGCCTCCGTTCTCTACGGCTCGCGGGGTTCACCGAGGCCCAGCCGCCGAGCTACGACGAATGCCGCTTCTCGCTCTCTCCGGACGGGACGAAGGCCGCGCCGGAAGGATCCGTGTGGAGCCCGCTTGGCGGGGTGGTGGCAGTGCCTCGAGAGGATGGCTTCAGTCTCGAGGCCGGCCCTGAGCAGACGATTGTCGTCCGCGGGCGCGCACCCGCGTTCAAACCTGACGGCACGCTGACTCAGGTCCGCGACGGCAAGCTCGTCGAATGGAGCATCGACTGCGAGCCCGGCGAGCGGCTGTTCACGCTGCCCGCCGACAACGCAACGGCGCGCTGCGCCCACATCGTCTACCCGCACCCGCTGGCAAGTACGGTCTGGTTTTCTGCGACGCGTTTCGCAGCAATCTCTCGGGCCAGCCGACTCCTGATCGTCGACGACGGACGCGTGGTAGTCAGGACCCACCTATTGCCGTATCGAACTGCGGCGCTCTCCATCAGTCCCCGACGCACGTTCGTCTCGATTTGGATCGACGGCGATCTCGCTGGCACCTTCGACGCCAAAGGAGGGCCGGTTGTGATGCCGCCCCTCGCGGGTGTGCACGCACTGGCTTGGTCGCCCACCGAGCGATGGGCCCTTCTCGCAACAGAACGGGGCGGCGTCTATCTGTTCCGACCCGCCACTGGCGATGCGCGGGTACGCCGCCTCGATATCTCAGCCCGCGACGTGGCCTGGCGGTGATGCGCGGCACGGCGACATGGATCGTGGCGGGCGCAGTCCTCGTGCTCGTCGTGGTTGCCGTCGCGGACGGCATCCGAAACCACGCGGACGCGTCCGGCGCGCAGGCGCCGGCCCCGCGCATCCTCCACGGAATCATGGTCACCGCCGACGCGGGATGCCAGACGCACGCCTTCCGCCTACCGAGCCTGGCGGCGGAGCACGCGCCGCATCCACCGGACTGCAACGGGCGCAAATGGAGCCAGGACGGGTCGATCGTCGCGCGCTGCAACGGCGATTTCACGTCCGTGAGGACCTCGGGCGGTGTCCAGTTTCCGAACGTGGACGGGTGCGCCCCGGCGTGGCGGGAAGACGGCGCCCTCAGTGTCGTGCGCGACGGCAACATCGTGATCGCCCGCCGGCACGGCGCGCCCTTCATCGTCTTCTCGCGCCCGCAGCTCACAGAGGCTCTCGGCGCCGCGGGTGTCGACGACGCGGGCGCGTGGAGGCTCGCGCAGGTGAGCTGGTTCGGCCTGACGAGCTTCGTCGCAATCCTGGAGAAGCGCGGCGACAGCGCGGCGGCCGTCTTTGCGCAGGGCGGCCTCGAGACCTTCGTGCCCCGCATCGGAGCCCACATCGAGGATCTGCGCGCCTCGCCGATCGGCAACTTCGCCTTCGCGCGCGTCGACCCGGAGCGGGAGTACGCGATGCTGAGCCGCGGAGGGGATCCGATCGGCCTCCCCACGGTGCGCGGGGCGACCGCCATCGCGTGGTCCCCCGATGAGCGCTACGTCGCTATCTCGACGGACGACGCCACGGTCGTCGCACGCACCGGCACCACGAAGGCGATTGCCACCCTTCCGTTCGGGGCGCGTGCCCTCGACTGGCTGACCTAGAGCGGGATGTTCCCGTGTTTGCGCGGGGGGCGGCGCTCGCGCTTCGTGATCGCAGTCTTGAGCGCGTCGATGAGCACGGGCCGTGTCCGGCGCGGCTCGATGACGTCGTCCACGTAGCCACGCTCGGCGGCGACGTACGGGTTCGCGAACTGCTCCTTGTACTCCTCGATGAGCTCCGCGCGGCGAGCCTCGGGATCGGCCGCCTCCTCGAGCTCCTTGCGGAAGACGATGTTCACGGCGCCCTCGGGGCCCATGACGGCGACCTCTGCCGTCGGCCACGCGAAGTTGAAGTCGGCGCGGATGTGCTTCGAGCTCATGACGTCGTACGCGCCGCCGTACGCCTTGCGCGTGATGAGCGCGATCTTCGGCACCGTCGCCTCGCAGTAGGCGTAGAGGAGCTTCGCGCCGTGGCGGATGATCCCGCCCCATTCCTGCGCCGTTCCCGGAAGGAAGCCCGGCACGTCGACGAAGGTGACGAGCGGGATGTTGAACGCGTCGCAGAAGCGGACGAAGCGGGCGGCCTTCACGGACGAGTCGATGTCGAGCGTGCCGGCGAGCGCGCGCGGGTTGTTCGCGACGACGCCGACCGGATGGCCGCCGAGCCGTGCGAAGGCGCAGACGATGTTCTCCGCCCAGAGCTCCTGCACCTCGAGCAGCTCGCCGTCGTCGACGATCTTTTCGATCACCGCGCGCATGTCGTAGGGCTTGGTGGGCTCGTCCGGGATCAGCGTGTCGAGCTCGGCATCCTCGCGCCCGATCGGGTCGGAGGGCTCGAAGTACGGCGGCGGGTCGACGTTGTTCTGCGGGAGGAACGAGAGCAGGTAGCGCGCGTCCTCGAGGCACGCCTCCTCGTCGTCCGCCGTGAAGTGCGCGACCCCGGACTTCGACGCGTGCGTCGCGGCGCCGCCGAGCTCCTCGAAGCTCACGTCCTCCCCGGTCACGGTCTTCACGACCTCGGGCCCCGTGATGAACATGTAGGAGCTCTCCTTGACCATGAGCACGAAGTCGGTCATGGCCGGCGAGTACACGGCGCCGCCGGCCGTCGGGCCCATCACGAGACTGATCTGCGGGATGACGCCCGAGGCCTGCACGTTTCGCCAGAAGATCTCCGCGTAGCCGCCCAGCGAGACGACGCCTTCCTGGATCCTCGCGCCGCCGGAGTCGTTGATCCCGATCAGCGGGCAGCCGTACTTGAGCGCGAGGTCCATCACCTTGCAGATCTTCTCGGCGAAGGCTTCGGAGAGCGTGCCCCCGAAGACGGTGAAGTCCTGGGAGAAGACGAAGACGCGCCGGCCGAAGATCGTCCCGTAGCCGGTGACGACGGCGTCACCCCAGGGCCTGCGCTCCAGCATCCCGAAGTGCGGGTTGCGGTGGCGCACATAGCGGTCGAGCTCGACGAAGCTGCCCGGGTCGAGCAGCTTCTCGATGCGCTCGCGGGCGAGAAGCTTGCCGCGTGAGCGCTGGCGCTCGACGGCGCGCTCGTCGCCGGAGTGCAGCGCCTCGTCGCGAAGAGCCTGCAGCTCCTCGAGCTTGGCGCGCGTCCCCTTGTCCTCCGCCTTGGCCACCGCGCCTATCTTCCTTCAGACCGCGCGCATCTCGCCACATGTGGCGCGCCACGCGCGCGGTCTTGGGGGTTACGCTCGAAAGCGGGTGGTGGCTCGGGGTGGCCCCCTACAGATCTTCGCGAACGAGCGAATACATGACGACGTCGCGTCTCTCGCCCTTCAGCTCGAGGGAGGACCGCAGGACGCCTTCCCGCACGAAGCCGGCCTTTTCGGCCACACGCTGCGACGCCTCGTTCTCCACGTCGACCCGCACCTGGAAGCGGCCCAGCTCTTTCTCTCCGAGCGCCCAGCGTGAGAGGAGCGCGAGCGCCCGCGTCGCGATCCCGCGCCCGCGAGCCCCACGTTTCACCCAGTAGCCGGCCTCGCCGATCCCGCCGGCCGGGTAGCGCACGCCGATCGACCCGAGCAGCTCACCGGTCGATCGGTCCACGATCGCGAAGGTCTCTTCCTCATCCGACTCGAGCCATTGCAGCGCGTCGGCCTCGGTGTAGGGCGAGGGCACCGACGTCCAGCGCGAGATCTCCGGGTCCTGGCAGGCGGCCACGATCGCCGGCACGTCGCCCTTTTCGTACGGCCGCAGCAGGACGACCTCGTCCTCGAGCGTCACGGCGCGTTGTGCGCGTCGTACGTGCCGAACTCCTCACGCAGCGCGTTGCAGATCTCCCCCACCGTGCACTGGGCCGCGAGCGCCTCCCGAATCGGAGGAAGGAGGTTCTCGGTCCCCCGGGCGGCCTCGCGGACCCGCCCGAGCGCGGCGTCGACGACCGGCGCATCCCGCTCGGCGCGCACACGCGCGGTCCGCTCGACCTGGCGCCGTTCGGCCTCCGGATCCAGGCGATGGAGTTCGATCTCTTCGCCGCCCTGCTCCTCGACGAAGCGGTTGACGCCGACGAGAACCTCGTCGCCGCTTTCGAGCAGACGCTCGTGCTCGTACGCCGCGTCCTCGATCTCGTGCTGTGTGAACCCTTGCTCCACTGCCGCGACCGCCCCGCCCAGCTCGTCAACCCGCTCGATCAGAGCCCACGCCCGCTCCTCGAGCTCGCGGGTCAGGCCTTCCAGGAAGTACGCACCGCCGAGAGGATCCGCCGTGTCCGTGCCGCCGGCCTCGTGGGCGAGAACCTGCTGCGTGCGGAGGGCGATGCGCGCCGCCCGTTCGGTCGGCAGGGCCAGGGCCTCGTCGTAGCCGTTCGTATGAATGGACTGCGCGCCGCCGCACACCGCCGAGAGCGCCTGGATCGCCACACGGACGATGTTGTTCTCGGGCTGCTGGGCGGTGAGCGTCGAACCGCCCGTCTGCGCATGGAACCGGAGTGCCTGCGCCTTCGGGTTCGTCGCTCCGAAGCGCTCGCGCATGATCCGCGCCCAGAGCGTGCGGGCGGCCCGGAACTTCGCCACCTCCTGGAAGAAGTGGTTGTGCGCGTTGAAGAAGAAGGAGAGGCGCGCGCCGAACTCGTCCGGCGAGAGGCCCGCGTCAACGGCGGCCTGGCAGTAGGCGATCCCGTGCGCGAGCGTGAAGCCGAGCTCCTGCACGGCCGTCGAGCCCGCCTCGCGGATGTGGTACCCGGAGATCGAGATCGTGTTCCACCTCGGCAGCCGTTCGCGGCAGTAGGAGAAGAGGTCGGTCGTGATTCTCATCGAGGGGCGCGGCGGGAAGATGTAGTTCCCACGCGCCACGTACTCCTTGAGGATGTCGTTCTGCACCGTGCCGCGCAGCTCCCCGCCCGACACCCCCTGGCCCTCGGCGACGAGCTCGTAGAGAAGGAGCAGGAGCGCGGCCGGCGCATTGATCGTCATCGACGTCGAAACCTCGCCGAGCGGGATCGAGTCGAAGAGGATCTCCATGTCGGCCAGCGAGTCGATGGCGACACCGGTGCGGCCGACCTCGCCCGCCGCACGCTCGTCGTCCGAGTCAAGGCCGAGCTGCGTCGGGAGGTCGAAGGCGACCGAGAGCCCGGTCTGCCCGCGCTCGAGCAGGAAGCGGAAGCGCGCGTTCGTCTCCTCCGCCGACGCGAAGCCGGCGTACTGGCGAATCGTCCACGGCCGGCCGCGGTACATGTCCGCGTACGGGCCCCGCGTGAACGGGAACTCGCCGGGCCGCCCCGGCTCGACGTCCCCGACGTCCTCTGCCGTGTAGACCGGCTTGACCTCGATGCCCGAGTCGGTCTCGCGGCGGTCTTCGGCCTTCGCCATCGCCTCTAGGCTAACGCCCATGCGAGTCACGGTGAGGCTTTTCGCCGGCCTGCGCGAGCATGCGGGAACCGGAAGGCGCGACCTCGAGCTCGGGGAGGGAGCCCGCGTCGAGGACGTTTGGCCCGCGCTCGAGCTCGGGAATGAGCCCGCCGGCCTCGTCTACGCCGTCAACCGCACCTATGTCGAGCGCGAGCGGAAGCTCGCAGATGGTGACGAGGTTGCGCTCATCCCGCCGGTCTCCGGCGGCGCCTTTCGCCTCACGGAGGACCGGATCGAACTGGCCGCGGTCGTGTGCGAGGTCGAGGACGAGCGCGCGGGAGCAATCGCAACGTTCGTCGGAACTGTCCGCGCCGAGTCGCGCGGCCGAAAGGTCGTCCGTCTCGAGTACGAGGCCTACGAGGGCATGGCAGAGACAGTCATGGCAGACCTTGCCGAAAAGCTGCAGGAGCGCTACGAGCTCTGCACGATCGCCATCACGCACCGGGTGGGTGTCTGCGAGATCGGCGAGGCGAGCGTGGCGATCGCCGTCTCCGCGCCGCACCGCCAGGACGCGCTCGCAGCCTGCCGGGACGCGATCGACACGCTCAAGCAGACCGTGCCCTTGTGGAAGAAGGAGGTCTACGAGGGGGGCGAGGAGTGGATCGGGAGGGGTTCGTAGGCCACAAACCGGGCCCTCCCGGAATCTCGTGAGGAGGCGATTTGTGTACCGGGCGTGTACGGGACTGCGCACGGATGCGTCGGGCGAGGACTGGGGCGTGGGCGCTTCGCAATCCGGGCCCTTGAGTCCGGCAGCGCTCGGCTACGAAGAGAGAGCGGGGCGTCACGTCGCAATGCTCCCGCTCTCTGTTTCTAGGCGATTCGGGCGCTTGCCCCGCCACGAGGTGGGGGGCCTGCGCCCTCAACGTTCTTCATCAGCGACCCGCAGGCGTCAGGACTCCGGTGACGCGGAACACATGTCCATTGATGACAGTTCTGCACGTCACAGCTGGCACGGCATTACGCTCGAAGCCGGGAGTCACCACAACCTGGGTATTCGCGGTTTCGTCGAAGCCGATCATCGCTTCGAAAATCCGCTGGCTATCCGTCAGATGCCAGGCGGCTCCGTGTACTTGAAACTCCGCGTCGAAACTCGTGGGTGTTCCCGCTGGCCCCGTGCAGTCGAAAAAGTGCAGTTGCAGATTCGCTCCATCTGGGCCTCCCGGTTCAGCCTGTGCCGTCGCTCCGACGGCTAGTGCCGCAACCAAGGAGGCCGCCATCACGAGTACGAGCTTCTTCATCAACCTTTCCTCCTTCATCGTCGACATGTGATTCGTGCGGAGCCGGTCGCGCCGCACGTTCGGTCCATCGCTGCCTATGGCCCGGTGAAGAACCCCGTCACGATGACCAGTCTCCCGCTCGGGGCAATGGCGCTGCACGTGATGAGTGCCTCGCCGACGTCCTTCGGCCCCCAGATGACGTTCTCTCCCGTTGAAGGAACGAAAAGCGACGTTCGCTTGAAGAGGACGGTCGAGCCGACGACATGGGCGGCGACGCTGGGGTTCTGCACCTTCTCGATGTCGAACGATTCAGGGGTCCCCGCCGGGCCGGTGCAGTCGAAGAACGTGACAGTGATCGCATTGCCGACGTCCGGCTCCGCGCTCGCAGTGCCCGCTAGTACACCGGTGCTTGCCAGGCATCCGACCACGACGACGAACCGCAGCATTCCCAGCGTTCTCCCCAAGATTGTCATTCCTTCCCTCCTGTCATCGGATTCCTTCGGAGCGAATCTAGGAGCGCGTAGCGTTCGGAACAACCTGGTTGGCCTGCCGATGGATAGGGGGGCTGGCACACCATCCCGGTTTTTAGAGCCCCGACGAGGCATTGGCTTTGAGAGCAGACAGGGCGACGCCGCCGAACCTCCGGAAGGAGGAGGTCTACGAGGGCGGCGAGGAGTGGATCGGCCGCGGCTCGTAGCTACGCGTCCGCGCAGACGGCGTAGACGTCGAAGCTCCACTCCTCCGTCGCGCCGATCGGCGAGGTCTCCATCGCGAACGCCTGCCACCCCGTGGGGGCCTGGCCGAGCTGGCCCATAGGCTCCGAGAACTGCACGTCGATGGGAAGGCCGCCGGACGCGAGCTCGAAGCCGCCGCCGACCGCCTTCTTGCCTGACGGGCACGGAACTTGCACCTGCTTCTCGTCATCGGTGGGATCGCCCTGGTAGAAGGCGGATACCGTTTCGAGGCCCGCCACACCGCCGCTGCCAGTGCCGCAGCCGACAGACGCAAACAGGGCGACAGCGGCTACGAGGATGACAAGACTCACCCGCACGACCCGCTCTTCGGCGGCGCTAGGGCGCTCACCTGCCCGAAAACGAACGGCGGGGGCCGAAGCCCCCGCCTCTGGTGTGGTGCTTCGATCTCCGATCTCGGCGTATCTCTAGAAGCCTGGACCTCCGCCAGGTGCAGGTGCATGTCGCTTGGGCAGAACTCTCGGAGATGCCGGCGGGCTCGGGGTCGTCACGGCCCAGCTCCCGTGCGACGTGTAGAACCCGGTCGCGGCTGCGCCGTACATATAGACGCCGAAGCCGTGCGTGTTCGCGATCCCGGCCACGTATGTCACGGGGTCGTAGACCGCTCGGGTGCCACCGTCGGCATTCGTCTGATCCGCCTCATAGACACAAAGATGTCCCTTCGCGGCCCGCGGGTTGGCCGCGTTTCCAGGACACGACGCGGGCGGCGTAGCGCCCTCGGCGATGAAATGAGCGATCGGAGCATCGGCGAGGGTCCAACCGAACGAAATGTCCGTCGAGTCGTCATCGCTCACCGCCGCGGCCGTTCCGTCGATGCTGTACGTGCCGCGGATCGTCCGACCGGCTGGGATTTTTCCGCCGGGCAGGTAGCGAGCGTCGGCCTTCGGCTTGATGTGCGACCAGATATGACTGATCGAGGCCTGGAAGTGCGCTCCTGCAGGTGGCGCGAGCAGCACGACCCCGATGAGGATGCCGAACGCCAGCACGCTGGCGGTGCGCCAGCTACGCAACCCTCTCTTCTCCGCTCTCATGACACTCCTTTCAGTGACTGCCCCCCACGAGCAAGCTAGTACTGGAGTGCGAGGGGTTCAAGGGATCCGCCCCTGGCTACGATGAAGCTGTAGTGGGACCCTTCGCCCCCCAGCACGAGCCGGACTACCCGCTCTACGAGCCGGAGCCGCAGCGCGACTACACGCCGATCCATCCCGAGTCCCGCTGGAAGGAGCTCGGGAAGAAGCTCGTCGCTCCCCTCGCGGCGATCGGGGCGCTCCTCGCGAAGTTCAAGTTCATCGCGCTCGCGCTCTTCAAGTTCAAGATCTTTGCGACCTCGGGGACGATGCTCGTCTCGATGGCGGCCTATGCCTGGATCTGGGGCTGGCGCTTCGGCGTCGGCTTCGTGCTCCTCATACTCGTCCACGAGCTCGGGCACGTCTTCGAGCTCCGCCGCCAGGGAGTCCCCGCCTCGGCGCCGCTCTTCATACCCTTCCTCGGCGCGGTCGTCGGCATGAAGCAGATGCCGGAGGACGCCTGGAAGGAAGCGCGCGTCGCGCTCGCCGGGCCCATTCTCGGGACGCTCGGCTCCGTGGCCGTCTGGGGCGTCGGCGAGGCGCTCGACTCGCCGCTTCTCATCGCGCTCGCGTTCACCGGCTTCTTCCTCAACCTCTTCAACCTGATCCCGATCGTGCCCCTCGACGGAGGACGGGCGGTCGCGGCCGTCCATCCCGCGCTCTGGGCAGTCGGCCTGGCCGGGCTCGTCGCGCTGGCCTTCTGGCATCCCAACCCGGTGCTGATCATCATCCTCGTTCTCGGCGCGCTCGAGCTCTGGCGCCGCTGGCGCGAGCGCGAGCACCCGGCCGGTGCGGCGTACTACAAGGTGACGACTGCTCAGCGGATCACGGCAGGCGCGGTCTACGTCGGACTCGCCGTCTTCCTCGCAGTCGCGATGACGGCCACCCACGTCGAGCGCACGTTCTAGCTTGGACGACCGCCGGCTCCTGCAGAGCGACGACGGGGCGGAGCGCGAGCACGCCGCCAAGATCGCCGACGAGTTCTTCGAGGGCTTCGAGGCAGTCTCGGAACTCGCCAGACCGGCGGTGACGATCTTCGGCTCGGCACGCATCGGCGAGGACCACCCGTACTACCAGGCGGGTGTCGACGTGGGCCGGCGCTTCGCCGAGGAGGGTTTCACCGTCGTCACGGGCGGCGGCCCGGGCCTGATGGAGGCCGCGAACCGCGGCGCGCGCGAGGGCGGCGGGCTCTCGGTCGGCTTCAACATCGAGCTGCCGCACGAGCAGCACTCGAATCCCTATCTGGACATGAGCCTCACCTTCCGGCACTTCTACGCACGGAAGACCATGTTCGTGAAGGCCGCGGAGGGGTTCGTCATCTTCCCGGGCGGCTTCGGCACCTTGGACGAGCTCTTCGAATCGCTGACGCTCATCCAGACCGGGAAGGTCGTGCACTTTCCGGTCGTGCTCTTCGACTCCGACTACTGGGAGGGGCTCTTGCTCTGGGTCAGGGGCCGACTCCTCCGCGAAGGGATGATCTCCGAGGAGGACGTCGACCTCCTGTACACGAGCGACGATCCGGCGGAGACGGTGGCGACTGTGATCGCCGGCTACGAAAAGCGGCTAGCCGAACAGCCGCCGACCTCCCCCGCCAAAGCGGACGCCCAGTAGCTAGCGAACGCGCTGGCCGGACTCGACCTCGCCGCGCCAGCCACCCGTCTCGGCGCCGCGGGCCTCGATGTACTCCTTGAAGCGGTCGAGGTCGCCGCTCACCTGGCGGCTGTCGGACCCGAGCGCGGAGCCGAGCGTCTCGACGATGCCTTCGGTCTCGTGCTCCATCTGGACGGTGATCTTCGTCGTGGTCTCGTCGACCCGCTCGAAGTTCACGCGGCCGGAGTTGTAGTGCCCGTCGAGGGCACGCCAGGCGACGACCTGGTCCGGGCGCTGCTCGGTGATCTCGGCGTCCCACTCATGGCGCTTGCCGCTGATCTCGGCAACCCAGTGAAGGTGCGTGTCGTCGGTCTGCGTGACCGACTCGACGGCCTCCATGAAGCGCGGGAACTCCTCGAACTGCGTCCACTGGTTGTACACAGTCGAGATAGGACAGTTGACGGTGATCGATTCGGTGACAGATGCCACGAAGAACCCCCTCCTACGGTCGTTTTCTTCGTCCCGTGGGGGTACCCGTGAGCGAGTCGGCTAACCCTTGAAGCGGCGCACCAGCGCCCATGCCGCAGGCAGGAGCGCGCCGGCGAGATAGAGCTTCAGGAGGTCGCCCACCACGAATGGATAGAGACCGGCCTCGAGCGTGTCCTCCAAGCCCGTGTCGATCTTGACGGCGAGCCAGGGAAGACCGACCGCGTAGATGACGACGTTGCCGGAGAGCATCGCCGCCACCGCGGAGTTGAAGTGCCGGTCCCAGCGCTGCTGGGCGAGAAAGCCGGTCAGCACGGCCGCGAGGACGAAGCCGACGATGTAGCCGCCGGTCGGGCCGGTGAGGATGTCCCAGCCGCTCTCGTGGTCGGCGTAGACCGGCGCGCCGAGCGCACCGACGAAGAGGTAGAGACCGAGGCTCGCGAGCCCGAGGAGCGCTCCGAGCGACGCACCGACGAGCACGACGGCAAACGTCTGTCCCGTGATCGGAACCGGGGTGAACGGCAGGCTGATCGAGACCTGCGCCGCGACCGCCACGAAGCCCGTACCCGCGAGCACGAGCAGGACGTTGGTGAGTAGGTCGGAGCGCGGGAAGACCGCGAGTCGAAGGGTTGCCGCTTCCGGCCTCATGCCGGCGGCAGCTTAGTGGTTCAGCCGGTCACTCGGCGGTGATGCCAACTCCGAAAAGCGAGTCAGGCCAGGACGCAGGGAGGGCTCGTACTTGAAAAGTACGGGCCCGACCGAGGACGCCGCATGACGAGGCTTTGCAGGAGTCTGGCGCGCCGCTCGAGTGGCGGGGTGAGCCACTGAATCAACCGCTCGTCGGCAGCACGATGTAGGGGCCGGGCGGCTTGCCGCCGGGGCCGTACACCGTCGTCGGGTTCTCCGGCGTGTACCGCGTGAAGAAGTCGTCCTCGCGGATGAGCTTCCCGTGCTCGTAGACCTTGCGGTGGACGTTGACGTCGAAGCCCTGTCCTCCACCCGCGACCACGGTCTTCGAGCCGGGCGACGCGGTCGGATCGATGGCGTACTGCATCTTCGGCTGCGTGTAGTTCGTCGGCTTCGAGGTCGTCGCGCTCACCTTCCGGCCCTGCTTCGTCCCGTAGAAGCTGACGGTGAACGTCGCGTCCGTGTAGCTGACGTCGATCATGATCGCGCGCTTCAGGTCGTTCTTGAAGACGAGGTCCGGGCCTCCCCACGACACCGTCGCATCGCGGCCCATCGGGTAGTGGCTGATGTACCAGGAGTGGTT
>DASSBN010000045.1:0-53240 GCA_035698665.1 Gaiellaceae bacterium | reverse complement strand
AGAGCCTCGGCCAGGCGTGCGCTGGCGCCCAGCTCAGTGACGCCGCTCGCCCGTGCAGCGCGAACGAACTCGACGGGCATGTCGAGCATTCCCTCGAGCCGCTCTTCGACGAACTCAGCGACGTCGCTCGCGTCGTCCGTGAGCTCGGCACCCTGGTCGACCAGAAGCTGGTGGGCACGGCCGGCGAGTGCGGCGACGTCCAGTTCGAGATTCCCCTCGAGCGCGAGCCTGCAGAGCCCGATGGCGGCGCGGCGAAGGCCGTAGGGGTCGCGCGAGCCCGTCGGCCTCTGGCCGAGCGAGAAGGCAACGGCGAGGCTGTCGATCTTGTCCACGGCGGCGAGCACGCGCCCCGTCTCGGTCTCGGGGAGCGGGCCACCGGCCGAATCGGGGAGGTACTGCTCGTCGATTGCGGCGCAGACCGCCTCCGGGAAGCCGGCGAGGCGCGCGTACTCCGCGCCGATGTGGCCTTCCAGGTCGGGAAACTCGCGGACGAGCTCGGCTGCCTGGTCGGCCTTCGCAAGCCGCGCAGCCTCGCGGGAGGCCTCGCCTGCGCCGAGGAGGTCTCCGAGGGCGATGAGCCGCTCGACCTTGTCGCCGTATGTGCCCGCTCCCGCCACGAAGGTGATCCGCGCCGCTTCCTCGGCGAGACGCTCGATTCCCTTCGCGACGTCGCGCTCGAAGGTGAAGGACGCGTCTTCCAGGCGCCCTTCGAGCACGGTCTCGTTGCCGGCGATCACCGTCTCCGGATCGCCGCCGTTGGCCACGAGCGCGAAGCGGTTGCCTTCGAGCGGGAAGTAGCGCTGGTGCGACTCCATCGCCGTCTCGACCACGCGCCGCGGGAGCGAGAGGAAGCGCTCGTCGAAGCCTCCCTCGAGAACCGTCGGCCACTCGGCCAGATGGACGACCTCCGCGAGCACCTTCTTGTTCGGATTGTCAAGACCGAGCTTCTCAAGGCCGGCCCGGATGGCACTCTCCCTTCGTTCGGCGTCCGGCTCGACGTCAGCCGCCCGAAGCGTCTCGAGGTAGTCGCGGGCACTGGGGATCGGCACCTCCCCGTGCGTGAAGCGGTGGCCGAAGGAGGAACCGCCGAAGCCCTCGACGGTCTGATCGTCGACCTTCGCGCAGAACCAGCGGACGGGGCGCGCGAAGCGGAGCCCCGAATCGTCCCAGCGCATCGACTTGGAGAAGGCGAGGCCGCGGACGATCTCGTGCAGCCGCTCCGGAAGCGCCTCGGCGAGCGGCCTCCCGGGAACGAGGACGCCGAGAAAGCCGTCGCGCACCTCGAGGTCGGCGACGCCCACGCCTTGCTTGCGCGCAAAGCCCTCCGCGGCCTTGTCGCGCAGGTGCTCCGGGGGGCCCTTGACCCACTCGTCTGCCTCGCGCTCGGGCAGGTCCTCCACGAGCAGGACGAGCCGGCGCGGCCCGACGAAGACGCTGCCTTCCCCGAGCTTCGCGAGCTCGGAACGAAGCTGAGCCTCCGCCTCGACGCAGGCCGAGGCGGGCAGCTCCTCGCAGCCGATCTCAAACAGCAGGCTCGGCAATCTTCTCCACGTAGAGCTGAGCAACCTTGCGCGCGAGCGTGCGTACGCGGCCGATGTACGCGGCGCGTTCGGTCACCGAGACGGCACCGCGCGCGTCGAGCAGGTTGAAGGTGTGCGAGCACTTGAGTACCTGGTCGTAGGCCGGCAGCGGAAGCTCGCGCTCCAGCAGGGAGCGGCACTCCGCCTCGTGCTCGTCGAACCGCTTCGTGAGGACATCCACCGGCGCGAGCTCGAAGTTGTACGTCGACCACTCGCGCTCGCTCTCGCGGTAGACGTCGCCCCAGACCACCCCGGGCGCCCACTCGAGCTCGAGGGCCGAGCGCCTCCCCTGCAGGAACATCGCCAGCCGCTCGAGCCCGTAGGTGATCTCCGCCGGGACGAGCTCGATCTCGAGGCCGCCGAGCTGCTGGAAGTACGTGAACTGGGTCACCTCCATACCATCGCACCAGACCTCCCAACCGAGTCCCCACGCGCCGAGCGTCGGCTGCTCCCAGTCGTCCTCGACCAGGCGCACGTCGTGCTTCTTCGTGTCGATCCCGAGCGCTTCGAGCGAGGCGAAGTAAAGGTCGAGCACGTCCTCCGGCGCCGGCTTCAGGAGCACCTGGTACTGGAAGTAGTGCTGGAAGCGGAAGGGATTCTCGCCGTAGCGCCCGTCCGTGGGGCGGATGACCGGCTCGACGTAGGCCGTCTTCCACTCCCCCGGGCCGAGCGAACGGAGGAACGTGGCGGGATTCATCGTGCCCGCGGCCAGCTCGGTGTGGTACGGCTGCATGAGGACGCAGCCATAATCGGCCCAGTAGCGCTCGAGGGCGGCGATCATCTCCTGGTAGTTCACAGCCTCACGCCCTTTGCGCGAGCGTCCGCAGCCGAAAGCCGCCGTGGTACTCGTACGACGACTCGATCATGCCGAGACATTCGCGCAAGCCGCGCGCCGTTGCAGGTGGATCGGCGGCCTCCGCGAGCGGGCGCTCGAGAAAGCCGCGCACGGCCTCGAAGCCCTCGGGCGAGACGGCGATCGAGCCGGAGCCGCACTCCGCGCACACCCCTCCCCCCGCCTGGGCCGAGAAGCCGACGAGCGGCTTCTCCTCCCCGCAGGCGGCACACCCGGCGAGATGCGGGAGGTAGCCCGAGAGCCAGAGCAGCTTGAGCTGGAACGAGAGGACGAGGGGGTCGAGCGCAGGCTGCGCGGGCAGCACCGCCTCGACGCCGTCGAGAAGCTCGAGGAAGCGTGTCAGGGCGTTGAAGGCCGGCGCGTTCGCGTCCTGCTCGACGAAGAGCCGCAGCATCGCCTCGAGGCCGATGTGGCCGACCGCCATGCGATAGCCGTCCACCCGCGTGCGCTCGTGCGAGCGCAGGAGGTCGGCGCCGCGGACGGTGCAGAGCTCCCCCCTCCCCTCGTGCAGCATGAGCTCGACGTGGCTGAACGGCTCGAGCCGAGCGCCGAAGCGCGACTTGGTCTTGCGCACGCCCTTCGCGATCGCCCCCACGCGCCCGCGCTCCAGGGTGTAGAGGTGGAGGACGCAATCCGCTTCGGAGAAGCGAATCGAGCGCAGGACGACAGCCTCCGTCTTGAAGGTTCCGGGCACGGGGCGAGTCTAGCTTTCACCCCGGTGGAATCCCGGGCTTCCTGGGTACGTTGAAGAGGAGATGGCGCGAATCCGGATGTACTCCACGACCTGGTGCGGCTACTGCGTCCGCGCGAAAGCGCTCCTCGAGCGCAGGGGCATCGAGTACGAGGAGATCGTCATGGACGACGACCCTGCCTTCCGCCAGAAGCTCCTCGACATGACCGGTCGCTGGACCGTCCCGCAGATCTTCATCGACGACCGGCCCATCGGCGGCTACACCGAGCTCTGGTGCCTCGAGCGCGACGGGAAGCTCGACGAGCTCGAGGCGGCCTAGCTCTCGCTCAGACGCTCGGCCAGGTACGCGATCCCGAGCGGGTAGCGGTACTCGATGCCCATGTGGGTGGCGTCGAAGATCTCGAAGTAGACGTCGGTGACGCCGATCTCCTCGAGCGCCTGCCGGAACGCCTCGGCGCCTAGGTCGAGGAACCACTCGTCCTTCTTGCCGGCATCGATGTAGATCGCCTTCAGCGAGCGGAGCGCGTCGGCGTGCTTCGGGACCATGCGGACCGGATCCCAGGCGAGCCAGCGTTCCCAGACCTCCGGGACGAGCTCCGACGTCGCGGTGTCGAAGGGGAGGTTGACGGTGCCGTCTTCGTCGGCCGAGTAGCAGGCCGCCATGCACCACTGGTTGAGGAGGACGTGGTCTGAGTCCTTCGAGAAGGCAGGGCGCGAGCGAAAGTCCTCCCAGAAGCGCTCGTAGGAGCCGTCGTACTCGTCGCGGAGAGCCCTGGCCACGACGGGCATCTCGGGCAGGTAGCACGCCTCGAAGAGCGCGTCGCCCGCGTGCGTGGCGAGTCCGCCGAAGACATCCGGCCGGAGCATCGGCGTGACCATCGCCCCGTAGCCGCCGGAGGATTTCCCCGTGATGCCGCGATGCTCGGGCGCCGGCAGGGTGCGGTAGCGCTCGTCCACCCAGGGCACGACCTCCTCGCAGAGGTACGTGTGGTAGCGGCCGGTGCCGGGCGAGTCGAGGAACTGGCTCCCGCCCACCGAGGTCCAGCAATCGACGTAGACGAGGATCGCCGGCGGGGACTCTCCCGCGGCGAAGAGGTCGTCGGCGAGCTCGGGGAAGTTTTTGCGGAAGGGCGCACGGTTTCGCCACATGTCGAGCTGGCCGGTGAGCCCCTGGATGACGTAGATCGACGGGTAGCGCCGCTCGGAGTCCTCCTCGTAGCCGGGCGGCAGGTAGACCCGGAGCGGACGGACGTGCGGGTCGCCGAGCGGGTTTCCCTCGAGCACCCTGCTCTCGATCTCGGCGTCCTCGAAGCGACCGCGCGGCTCGAACGTCCAGGGCTCCACGGGGCTGATCCTAGCCGGGGTCGAGGGATTGGCAGCGCGGGCAGTACCACGTTCCCCGGCCTCCGGCGCGGATCTTCTCGATCGGCGTCCCGCACCGAGGGCACGGCTCTCCTGCGCGGCCGTAGACCTTGAACTCGTTCTGCATTCGGCCCCGGCGCCCGCCGGGGTCGCGGTAATCCCGGAGCGTGGCGCCCTGGCGGGAGATGCCCATCTCCAGCGCGACCCTGATCGCCTTGCGGAGGCGCCCGATCTCACCGGCGTCCAGCGAGCCGGCCGGACGGAGGGGGTGAAGCCGAGCTCGCCAGAGAGCCTCGTCCGCGTAGATGTTCCCGACCCCCGCGGCCGCGCGCTGGTCGAGGAGGGCAGCCTTGATCGGTGCGCGGCGACCCTCCAGGGCCCTGGCGAGGGCTCGCGTCGTGAAGCCTCGCTCGAGGGGCTCGCCGCCGAGACGCCGGGCGGCGAAGTAATCGTCCAGCTCCCCGGGCTCCAGGAGCGCCCAGGTGCCGAAGCGGCGCACATCGCGGTAAGCGATGTCCGACCCGTCGTCTAGGGTGACAACAGCGCGACGGTACGGGTCGGCGGCGAGGCCGCCTCGGGCCGGGTGCTCGACGTTCCCCGTCATGCGGAGATGGACAAGGAGGTGCCGCCCGCTCTCGAACGCAAAAACCAAATACTTGCCGCGTCGCGCCACACGGGCGATCCGCTCGCCTTCGAGTGCGGACGCAATAGCCTCCGGCGGCTCGGGCCGGGTCAGGCGGTGGTCGACGATCTCGACGCGCTCCAACCGTCGCCCTTCGAGGCGCGGAGCCAGTCGCGCCCGAATCGTCTCGACCTCCGGCAGCTCGGGCATGTCCTGGGCTTCCCGTCAGGCGATGACGTCGAGCACGATCGGAACGTCCTCGGGGCGCTCGGCGCCAATCCCGTAGGCCGCCTCGACCTCGTCCACTCCCGCCGCAGCCGACTGCTCGGTGCTCGCGTGTACCTCGGCGATCTCGTCCCCAGCAGCGACCTCGTCGCCTCGCTTCGCGATGCAGACAATGCCCACGGCGTGGTCGATGCCGTCCTCCTTGCGGAGCCGTCCCGCTCCGAGGCCGAGCGCTGCCTCGCCGATCGCGGTCGTTGCGATGCGCTGGACGTAGCCGGCTTGGGACGCGTGGACCGGTCGCACAACGGGAGCCTGAGGAAGGGCGTCGAGGGCTGGGTCACCACCCTGTGCGCGGACCCACCGTTGGTAGGCCGCGAGCGCACTCCCGTCTGCAATCACGGCCTCCGCGCGGGCACGTCCTTCCGCACCGTCGACCCCGAGGTCGGAGAGCGCAAGGAGATGCGCGGCCGCACCGAGGACGAGCTCGTGCAGGTCTGACGGACCGTCTCCGTTCAGGGTCTCCACCGCCTCGCGGATCTCGAGCGCGTTCCCGACCGCGTGCCCCAGCGGCTGGTCCATGTCGGTCAGCTCACAGACGACCTCGCGCCCAGCCCGGAGGCCGAGCTCCCGCATGGCCTCCGCCAGTTCGCGGGCCGAACCCATGTCCTTCATGAAGGCGCCGTCGCCGACCTTGACGTCGAGCACGATCGCGTCGGCTCCTCCGGCGATCTTCTTCGACATGATGCTGGAAGCGATCAGCGGGATGATGTCCACAGTCGCGGTCACGTCGCGAAGCGCATACAGCCGCTTGTCCGCCGGGACGAGCTCGGCGGTCTGGCCGATGATGGCCATGCCGATCTCACCCACCTGGGCGAGAAAGGACTCGATGTCCAGCTCGACGTCGAAGCCCGGGATCGCCTCGAGCTTGTCGAGGGTGCCGCCGGTGTGGCCGAGCCCGCGGCCGCTCATCTTCGCAAACGGCACGCCGCAGGCTGCGATGACCGGACCGAGCGCGATCGATGTCTTGTCGCCGACACCGCCCGTCGAGTGCTTGTCAACGACCTTGCGGCCGAGCGGCGAGAGGTCGACCGTCTCCCCGCTTTGCACCATCGCGTCGGTGAGGGCGTGCGTCTCGGCGTGACTCAGCCCCTTGAAGTAGGCGGCCATGCAGAACGCCGCCATCTGGTAGTCGGGAACCTCGTCGCGCGCGTAGGCGAGGACGAGCCCTGAGATCTCGGCGTCCGTCAGCTCTCCACCGTCGCGTTTCTTTCCGATCAGCTCCGCCGGACGAAGACCGCCGGCTGCGCGCGACGATGCGCTCACTGCTCGACTATGAGCGTGCCGGGAATGCCGCGCGAGGGCGCCTTCCCGCCCAGCCAGGCGTTCACCGTGGCGCCGACATCCGCGAACTCGCCTTCGTGCACGGCCCCGTCTGCGTTCCGCCCTTCCACGTAGGCGAGGAGGAGCGCATGCTCCCGCGAGTGGTCGGTCGAGGGCGTCGTCGGGTCGCAGCCGTGGTCGGAGGTGAGGATGAAGAGATCCTTCGGCCGCAGCGCGTCGAGGAGATCGGGGATTCGCCGGTCGAAGTCCTGCAGGCAGCGGTGAAAGTTGACCGGGTCGTTCCGGTGACCCCAGAGCATGTCCGTCTCGACGAGGTTGACGAAGATGAGCCCGTCGTCGATCTCCCGCAAAAGGGCCTCGGTCTTCGTGATGCCGTCGATGTTCGACTTCGTCGTCTCGGAGTGGTCGATATCGACGCCGGCGAAGATGTCGTGGATCTTCCCGACGCCGTAGACCTCCCTGCCCGCCTCACGGACGAGCGTCAGGTAGTTCGGCTGGCGCGGCTTGAGCGACCAGTCGTGGCGGTTCGGCGTGCGCGTGTAGTTGCCCGGCTCGCCGACGAACGGCCTTGCGATCACACGGCCCACGGCGTTCTTCCCCGCGAGGATCTCGCGCGCGATGGCGCAGGCGGCGTAGAGCTCGTCGAGCGGGATCGTCTCCTCATGGGCAGCGATCTGGAAGACGGAATCGGCCGACGTGTAGACGATCCATTTGCCCGTGTGCTGATGCTCCTCCCCCAGCTCCTCGATGATCTCGGTTCCCGAGGCCGCCTTGTTCCCGAGGACGCCTCGGCCTGTGCGATGCGCGAACTCCTCGATCACCTCGAAGGGAAAGCCGTGCGGATACGTCGGCATGGGCTCCGGCGTGACGATGCCCATGAGCTCCCAGTGGCCCGTCGTCGTGTCCTTCCCCTTCGAGCGCTCGAAGAGCCGGCCCGCGACGGCAGGTGCGTGGGGCTGCGGCGGGCAGCCTGCCAGCTCCTCGATGTTTCCGAGGCCTAGCTGCTCGAGGTTGGGGAGGTCGAGGCCGCCGACCGCTTCTGCGACGTTGGCGAGGGTATTCGATCCCTCGTCCCCGTAGTCCGCCGCGTCCGGCAGCTCGCCCGCACCAACCGCGTCCAGCACGATCACGCAGGCGCGCGGCATCGGGCTATTCTACTTCCGACATGGAGACCGTCCTCGGACTTTTCGGCATGGCGCTTTGGATCGTGTCGGTCATCGCACTCGCCGCGGGAATCACGTATGCCGTCGTGAGGCTGACGCCCGAGCGCCAAGAGAAGAGCGAGGCGACCGAGGAGGGATAGACCCCCTGCCGAGGCACTAGACGGCCTCGAGCGGGAGCACCTCGTCGAGCGGGGAGTAGTCGAGGCCGTGAGCTTCGGCGACCGCCTCGTACGTCAGCTTCCCCTCGAAGACGTTCACTCCTCGGCCGAGCGGGCGACTCCGTGCAATCGCGGCGCGCACGCCCAGGTCGGCGATCTGCTCGACGTACGGCAGCGTCACGTTCGTCAGCCCGGCGGTGGACGTGATCGGCACCGCGCCGGGCATGTTCGAGACGCAGTAGTGGACGATGCCGTCGACCTCGTAGACAGGGTCCGAATGCGTCGTCGGGTGCGAGGTCCCGAAGCAGCCGCCCTGGTCGATTGCGACGTCGACGAGCGCCGCGCCGGGTTTCAGCGCAGGCAGCATCTCGCGCGTGATCAGCTTCGGCGCGCGCGCGCCGGGGATGAGAACGGCGCCGATCACCAGGTCCGCGTTCTCGACGGCCTCGTCGATCGCGAGCTGGTTCGACATGGCGAGCGTGATCCGGCCGTCGAGCATCATCTCGAGGTCGCGCATCCGCTGAACCGACTTGTCGAGCACCCAGACGTCCGCCTGCATGCCGACGGCGATGAGCGCGGCGTTGTAGCCGACGATCCCGCCGCCGAGCACGACGACCTTCGCCGGCGGGACTCCCGGCAGTCCGCCGAGCAGGATCCCGCGCCCGCCCTGCGACTTCTCGAGCGCCCAGGCGCCCATCTGCGTCGCGAGACGGCCGGCGACCTCGCTCATGGGCGCGAGGAGCGGCAGCTGGCGGTCGTCGGTTTCCACGGTCTCGTAGGCGATGCAGATCGCGCCGCTCTCCAGGAGCGCACGGGTCAGCGCCTCGTCTGCCGCGAGATGGAGGTACGTGAAGAGAATGAGGCCTTCGCGCAGGCGGTCGAACTCGGCGGGGAGCGGCTCCTTCACCTTGAGGACGAGATCGGAGGTGCCCCAGACGTCGTCGACCGAGCCGATCCGCGCTCCGACGGCTTCGTAGGCCGCGTCGGGAAGCGCGCTCCCCTCGCCGGCGCTCTGCTCGACGATGACCTCGTGGCCTTTTTCCGCGAGCTCACGCGCGCCCGCGGGTGTCAGCGCGACGCGGTGCTCGTCGGGCTTGATCTCCTTGGCGACGCCGATCCTCATGGGCTGGGAAGGCTATCTCACGCCAAGTAGCGCGACGCAACCCGCCCGGCGGCGAATGCGACCGCGAAGAACCACGGATCGTCGTCCGGTCCGCGGCCCATGTGGGAGAGCGGCAGGCCGGTGCAGGCGTCCTCCCAGCCGGCGACCGGAACGGCGCTCACGTGCTCCAAGCCCTCGGGGATCTCCAGGCCCTCGGGCCAGCCGACCTCGACATCGCCGGCGAGCGTGAGGACAGCTTGCGTGTGGTGCGAGAGCCCGCGGTGGCGCTCGCGTGGATCGCCTTCCGAGTAGCGGACGGCGAGCACCGGCCTCCCGCCGAGAGCACGGGCCGTCACGACTGCCTCGGCGACCGAGAGCCCGCCGTGGCCCCACGGGCTCGCCGTGCCGACGATTCCGGGCCCGATCGAGCAGACGACCGCGTCGAACCCCTCCTGCGCGGCCCAAACGAAAGCCGCGGCAGCCGATACGCAGGCCACGTCGCCCGCGACGCAGGCGCCGACGGCGACCGTTGCTTCGACGAGCCCGCGCTCGCGGAGCGCGCGCACGGTGTCCGAGAGGGAAACGGGCAGCGCGCCGCCCGGCACCTGGACGTAGGCCACCCTCCGACCGCCTGCGATCCCCGCCGCAGCGGGGCCGACCTGGCTGTGCAGTGAGCAGCAAACGATCGGGAGCCCGTTCAGCGAGGCGAGCGAAACCCCGTCCTCCTCCGCGTGGCGGACCGCGTGCTGGAGCGGCGTGTACGGGAGCTTCATCACGTGGGCGCCGGCGTCCGGATCGAGCCCGAGCCCGCGCGTCAGGTTGGCGTAGAGGACGTCGAAGCCCCCAGATCCCAGCCCGAGCTCGACGGCCTGGACGTTCACGAGCACCTCGTCGCCGAGCGCGACCGGGCCCGTGATCCCTGGGTACGCGACGCAGGGCCGGCCGTCCACCTCGAGTCGAACAAGGCCCTCGTGCCGCTCCGCCACGGCGGTGACGGAGCCGTGCCGGAGGCTAAGCATTCCGCGCCGCGTCGACGAGCTCGAGCGTGATGTTCAGCATCGTCTCGAGATCGGCCACGGCGATGTGCTCGGCCGGAGTGTGCACCTGCATCATCCCGTTGGCGAGATTGACGCAGGGAACGCCGCGCGCGTTGAAGACGTTGGCGTCGGCGCCTCCGCCGACGTCGATCGGGCGCGGCTCGAGCCCCGCCGCGACGAGCGCCTTCGCCGCGAGCGCGAAGACGGGGTCGTCGGGCTTGAAGCGGTAGCCGGCATAGGTTTCGGAAATTTGAGTTTCGACCTCGCACTCGGCGACCGCGGCCGCAAACCCGAACGCGTCGAGCATCTCCTGGACGAGATCGGCGAGCTTCCCCTCGTCGCGGGAGCGGGCCTCGCAGGCGAGCTCGCAGCGGTCCGGCACGACGTTCCTCCCGGTGCCGCCCTGGATCAGGCCCACGTTGGCGGTCGTCTCCTCGTCGATCCGGCCGAGCCTGAGGTCGGCGAGGGCGCGTCCCGCAGCTGCGATCGCCGAACGCCCCTCCTCGGGCTGCAGCCCCGCATGCGCGGAGCGCCCTTTGAAGACGACGTCGATGGTCTTCCCGTACGGCGCCGAGCGGACGATGCCGCCGATCGGGCCGCTGCAGTCGTAGACGAAGCCGAGCTTCGACACGAGGCGCGTATGGTCGAAGGCCTTGGCTCCCTGGAGGCCGACCTCTTCCTTCACCGTGAAGAGGAGCTCGATGCCTGCATGCGGCCTGCCTTCGGAGAGCACCAGCCGGGCAGCCTCGAGGAGCACCGCGACCGTGGCCTTGTTGTCGGCGCCGAGGATCGTTCCCGCGTCGTTCCGGACGAAGCCGTCCTCGCCGACGACGGGCTCGATCGCCCCGACGGGCGGCACGGTGTCCATGTGCGCGCAGAGGAAGATCGAGCCGCCGTCTCGCTCCGCCGGCTCGAGCCGCGCCAGGAGGTTCCCGGCCTCGTCGTCCTCGACCGCGAGGCCGAGGTCGGCGAGGTACGAGCGGATGACTGCCGCCACCGGCTCCTCCTCGCCGGACGGGCTCGGGATGGCGGCGAGCTCGACGAAGAGATCGAGGACGCCGGATGCCCAGGTGGCGGACATGGAGCCGATTCTAGGAGGGTCTACGATCCGCTCGTGGCGACATCGGGCCTCCGCATCCTCGGGGTGTACGAAACGGTCCTCTACGCGCCTGACCCATTGGCCGCGGCCGCGTTCTACCGCGAGGCGCTCGGCCTCGAGCCCGTCGAAGATCCCGATGAGCTGAGCGCCGCTTTCAGGCTCCTCGACGGCGGCGTGCTGCTCATCTTCAATCCGCAGAAGTCGTCGTTGCCCGGCCGCCCGGTTCCCTCGCACGGGTCGGCCGGTCCCGGCCACGTCGCCTTCGGCCTCGATCCGGGCGCCTACGAGGAGGCTCTCGCGGCGCTCCGGGACAAGGGCATCGAGATCGAGCGGGAAGTCGACTGGGATCGCGGACGATCCATCTACTTCCGCGATCCCGCGGGAAACTCCGTCGAGCTCGTGGACGGCGACATCTGGCCGCGGCCGGACGCCGAAAGCTAGGAAGCTGCGGCCTGGCCGACTTCTGTGCGCGCGCGGGCGCGCTCGACGGCCGCGCCGACGAAGTCGCGGAAGAGCGGCGCGGGCCGCGTCGGCCGGGACTTGAACTCCGGGTGGTACTGGCTGGCGATGAACCAGGGATGGTCGGGCAGCTCGATGATCTCGACGAGGCGCCCCTCCTGGAACGTGCCCGAGACGACGAGCCCCGCCTCGACGAGCTTCGGCCGGAAGGCGTTGTTCACCTCGTAGCGATGGCGATGGCGTTCGTGGATGACGGTCTCGCCGTAGGCGGCGTGTGCACGGGTCCCCTCCGCCACGTCGACGGCGTCGGCGCCGAGGCGCATCGTCCCGCCGAGGTCCTCGATCTCCTTCTGCTCGGGAAGGAGGTCGATGACCGGGTATGGGGTCTCGGGATCCATCTCCGTCGAGTTGGCTCCGTCCAGCCCGACGACGTTCCGCGCGAACTCCGAGATCGCCACGTGCATGCCGAGGCAGATCCCGAGGTACGGGATGCCGCGCTCGCGCGCGATGCGGCAGGCGGTGATCTTTCCCTCCCAGCCGCGTGAGCCGAAGCCGCCTGGGACGAGGACGCCGTCGGCGCGCTCGAGCTCGCGGGCTGCCTCCTCGACGCTCATGCCCTCGGCGTCGACCCAGCGCACGTGCACGTTCGTGCCGTGGTGGATCCCGGCGTGCTTCAGCGCCTCGTGGACGGAGAGGTACGCATCCTGGAGCTTCACGTACTTGCCGACGAGGGCGATCTCGACATCGCCGTCGCGCTCGCCGATGCGCTCCGCGAGCTCTTCCCACTCCCCGAGCTCGACCGGCTCGTCCGGAAGGCCGAGCTTCGCGCACACGAGAGAGTCGAGCCCCTCCTCGCGCAGCGCCTGCGGGACGAGGTAGACGTCGCTCACGTCTTCGTTGGCGATGACGGCTTCGGCATCGACATCGGCGAAGAGGGCGATCTTGTCGCGGATGTCGTGCGAGAGCGGCTCGTGCGAGCGGCAGACGACGATGTCCGGGTGGATACCGATGCGCCGCAGCTCGTTGACGGAGTGCTGCGTGGGTTTCGTCTTCAGCTCGCCCGCGGTCTCGATGAAGGGCACGAACGTGACGTGCAGGTAGAGGACGTTCTCCGGGCCGACCTCGCGCCTGAACTGGCGGATCGCCTCGAGGAACGGCAGTGACTCGATGTCGCCGACGGTGCCGCCGATCTCGGAGATGACCACGTCGGTGTCGCTCGCGGCCGCGACGCGGCGCACGCGGTCCTTGATCTCGTTCGTGATGTGCGGGATCACCTGCACGGTCGAGCCGAGGTACTCGCCCTTGCGCTCGCGGCGAATGACGGAGTTCCAGATCGACCCTGAGGTGTGGTTCGCGTTGCGCGAGAAGTTTTCGTCGATGAAGCGCTCGTAGTGGCCGATGTCGAGATCGGTCTCGGCGCCGTCCTCCGTGACGAAGACCTCGCCGTGCTGGAACGGGCTCATCGTCCCAGGGTCGACGTTGATGTACGGGTCGAACTTCTGCACCTGCACACGCAGGCCGCGCGCCTTGAGCAGGCGCCCGAGCGAGGCTGCCGTTATGCCCTTGCCGAGGGACGAGACGACGCCGCCCGTGACGAACACGTACTTCGTCGGGCGGGCGCGCACTAGATCCTGCCCAGTCGGTCGAGCTGCGCGAGGCCGGGCGTACGCTCGATCAACTCGCCGAGCGAGCGGCGCTCACCGATGACGTTGAGAGCGACGACGCCCGCCACAGCTGCCCAGCGACCCCATCCGCGGATTCTGCCCACGGACTTGAAGCCTAGCAGGGCCCCCAGAGCATTCGATCCCGCGTCCCCCAGCATCACTCTCTCGCGGAGATCGTAGGGAAGAAGCAGGACGGCCAGCCCGAGCGGCGCGTCGAGCGCGAAGGCGGCTGCCACGTAAGCCTTGAGCGCGCGTCCGGGCTTCGTGTCGAGCTGGTTCAGGAAGTTCGCGCTCCCGGCGACGAGGACCGCGCCGGAGAGGCTGCGCGTACGCCAGAGCGCGACGAGCGGGATGCCGACGAGCTTGAGGACGCCGGTCGTCCCTCCCGTGGCGAGGTGCGCGCGGATGCCGCGCTCCTCTCCGCTCCAGAGGTCGTCGGCCAACCCGATGGCAGCGACCGCGCCGACCGCCGGGTCGGGCCGGACGCCCGCCAGCCAG
Source organism: Gaiellaceae bacterium (assembly GCA_035698665.1). Classification (GTDB taxonomy): domain Bacteria; phylum Actinomycetota; class Thermoleophilia; order Gaiellales; family Gaiellaceae; genus DATEOR01. Next base: position 39,386 of record DASSBN010000045.1, on the reverse strand, counting down.
CCGACGAGCGGCAGGCGCCGGCCCCGGTGGTTCACGGCGAGAGGGCCGGCGGCGAGGAGCGCGTCGAGAAGTTGACGGCCGCGATGGGCGAAGCCGGCCGCATCGCGCCCGGTCGCGCGGTGGTCGAGGTCGAGATCGACCTCCTCCACGGCGAGGCCGGCTCGCAGCGCGTCGATGGTCATCCGCACCTCGCACCCGAAGCCGGGGGCGAGCGGGAAGCAAGCCGCCCGCGCCCGCTCGCTGAGGCGGCGCTGGCCGGAGAGCGGCTCGCGGGCCGTGAAGCCCGTCCGGAGCCGGATGAGCTCGCGCCCCACGCGCTTCGCGATGCCGAACCCTCCGCCGCTGCGCCGGGTGAAGGCAGCCACCCGCAGGTCGGCCTCGCCTTCGACGAGCGGCGCGAGCGATCCCCGCAGGTCTGCGTCGCAGAGAAGGAGCGGCCCCGGGGCGGCCATGCGCTCGCCCGCCGTCAGCGCCTCCCCCTTCCCGCGCTCTCCGAGGCGCAGGACGACAGCCCCGGCAGCCTCCGCCGCTGCGGCCGTTCCGTCCGTGGAAGCCCCGTCGACGACCAGGATCTCGGCGTCGGCGAACTCCTCACGCAGCGCACTCACGGTCTCGCCGATTCGCTCCTCCTCATTGCGGGCGGCAATGAGGACTGTGAGATCAGCCACTCGGTACCGGCACCGAGTCGACCGCGGGCGCGACGCCGTCGGTCGCCGACGACTTGACGCCGTAGTGCCCCGGGGCGCCTCCGGCGAGCAGGAAGGCGAGCGCCACACGGCCCGAGAGGGTTTCGACGTCGTCGACGCTCGAGACGCCCTGCGTGCGGTACAGGTCGATTGCCGAGTTGTCCTCGGTCGTCGTCTCGACGCCCACCACCGGAACGTCGGGCTGCTGGAGGCCGCTGAGCAGCCCGTCGACGAGCGTTTCAGTCGGCTGCGCCTTGGCCTGTTCGTCCGCGGTCGGATCCTCCGGAGGAGCCCAGGAGCGCACCACGACCACGCCGTCGAGCGGCGGCGTGCTCGCGCCCGAGCGTTCCTCGACGAGGTTGCTCGAAAGCGCGCTCCACATGGGCGTTCCCTCGCCGTCGACCAGCTCCCGGCCGAGTGCGGTCCCGAGACTGTCGAAATCGTCGCCTTCCTCCGCATATTGCGCGAGCGTCTGGTCGCCGTTGAGCGCCGAGTCGAGCTCCTCCGCGTCGAGGGGCGTATCGACCGCGACCAGGCGTACCGGGGTTCCCGCGCCGGCGTCGGAGAGCGTGCGGTCGATCGCCGACCGGACGCTGCCGTCGACGGGGCCGATGAAGAGCACACCGATGTTCTTGCCCTCGAGCCGCCCCTCCATGAGCGCGGGATACCCGATATCGAGCAGGTCTTCGGCGGCCTCGCTGCGCTGCTCGATGATGTCGGCCCGTGCGTTCGCCTGGCTCAGCTGGTCGCCGAGCTGGTCGATGCGGTCGTGGGCGAAGCGGTTGTCGGCGGCCGAGAGCTTCCCCGAGATGGCGACGCCGAGGAGGATCCCGACCGCGAGCGCGATGAACACGGCCGCGAGCGAGGCGAGGTGATAGCGAAGATCGAACATCTCAAAGGACCGAAGCAGTGTCGCAGAGGTCGTGGAGCCGGGCGGCGGCCTTCGCCGGCAGCGAGCGGGCTCCCTCCGTGTAGAGCCGCCAGAACGGCCCGGACACCCACGTCGTTGCGTTCGTCTCGCGGCCCTCGTCCTCGAGGCGGACGCCCATGTCGAGCTTTTGTGCGAGGTCGTGCCAGGAGAGCTCGCTTCCCGTCGTGACGCGGCGGATCAGGATGAGCCCCGTGCCGCGGGGCTTTCGCACGAGCCCCGGCCGCGAGCTCCGGACCACCGTCCAACGCGCGTTCTCCGCAAGGCCGCGCCGGTCAGGCTCGACCCCCGTGTAGCCGGGCCACCAGTCAGGGAGGTGGAACGGCTCGGCGACGAGGGCCCAGGCCTCCTCCCGGGAGACCGGAAGGACCTGCGCTGCCTCCTTCTTCACAGCCCGAGGATGTCCTGGACCCGCTGCGCGAGAAGCTCGATGAAGCGCTGGAGGTCCGAGGAGACCGCGACCGCGGCGACGAGCGCGGCGAGGCCTCCGAACACGAACAGAAACATCGGCCCGAGGCCGACCCGCCCGCGGAACAGGCTCGAGACACCGCGTGCGTCGACGAGCTTGTCTCCCACCTTCAGCCGGGTGAAGAAGGTCGACGACATGCCCTCGCGGTTTCGCTCCAGGAACTCGAGCAGGTTGAAGTGCGTGCCGACGGCGACGATCAGCTCGGCGCCCTTCTCGTGCGCAAGGAGGATGGCGATGTCCTCGCTGATCCCCGGCGACGGCAGGACCGCCGAGGGCAGGCCCAGCCGGTCGATCCGCTCGCGGCCGGGAGCGCGCCCGTCCGGGTACGCGTGGACGATGAGCTCGGCGCCGCTCATGAGCGCCCGGTCCGAGACGGAATCCATGTCCCCGACGATGACGTGCGGCTTGTAGCCCGCCTGGAGAAGCGCGTCGGCGCCGCCGTCCACGCCGACGAGCACCGGCCTGAAGTCGCGGATGTACGGCTTCACGATGCGGAGGTCGCGCTTCAAGCCAGGCCCGCGAGCCACGACGAGCGCGTGCTTGTCGCGGAACCGCGTCTGCACCTGCGGGAGCCGCACCCCTTCGGAGAGGAGCTTCGCCTCCTCGCGGAGGTAGCGCAGGGTGTTCTCCGCGAAGCTCTCGAGCGCCTCGGTGACGCGGCCGCGCTGCTCGGCGAGCTGGGTCTCGAGCTCGATCTCGGTCAGCGTGTGCCCCGCGGCGAGGCGGGTGCCGTTGCGGAAGAGGCTCGAACCGCGGACGACGAGGGACTCGCCGTCGCGCACCTCCTCGAAGAGGTCGGAATCGCCGTTTGCGTCGATGAGCCGGACCCCGCCGCGGACGAGCTCGAGCGGGCCCGCGTTCGGGAACCGGCCGCTCATCGAGGGCGAGACGTTCACGACGACGCGCACGTTGGTCGCGAGAAGCTCTTCCGCGGACACGCGGTCGAGGTCGCGGTGGTCGATGATCGCGATGTCGTCCGGGCCGAGGCGCCTGACGAGGCGCTTCGTCCTCTTGTCGAGGCGCGCGGTCCCCGTGAACTCCACGAAGCTCATTGCCGGACTGCCTCGATGAATTCCGCTCCGCCGAGCATTCTCTCCACCTCTTCCCTTCGCGCGGATTCTGACAAGCGCTCGATGCGCGTGTGGGTGGGATCGCCGGGCACTTTTTCGACACGGAAGTGGCTTTCGGCGGCGCTCGCGATCTGCGGGAGGTGCGTGATCGTCAGGACCTGCGCCCGCTCCGCCAGCCGGCCGAGTGCCTCGGCGACGGCATGCGCGGTGCGCCCGCCGATGCCCGCGTCGATCTCGTCGAACACGATCGTCGGCTCCCCCGCGCCCGCGTGCGCGACCGCGCGCAGGGCGAGGGCGATCCGGGAGAGCTCGCCGCCGGACGCCGTCTCGGCGACCGGCGCGAACGGCAGACCGGCGTTCGGGCGGATGAGGAAGGCGGCCGCATCCCGGCCGCTGGCGCCGTGCTCCCGCTCGGCGATCGAGACCTGGAACTCGCCGTCGCCCATCCCGAGCCCCTGCAGCTCCGCTGCGACCGCCTCGCCGAAGGGCTCCGCTGCACGGCTTCGCGCCTCGGAGAGCCGGTCGGCGACCTCGGCCGCGTGGCGCTCGGCCTGAGCGAGCGATTCCTCCGCCGCCGCGAGCGGGTCGACGCCCGACTCGTGCGCGTCGAGCTCCGCGCGTGCGGACTCGGCGCGGCTCAGGAGCTCCTCGTAGCTCGCGGCGCCGAAGCGGCGGCGCGCGTCGGCGATCCGGTCGAGCTCCGCCTCGACCTCCTCGAGCCTCCCGGGCTGAGCCTCGAGGGACGAGAGGAAGCCGCGCAGCGAGGACGCGACGTCCTTCAGACGCTCCTCGACGTCGCCGAGGTTCACATACTCGGTCTGGAGCTCCGGGGCGAGGTTCGTCACGGGCATGAGTGCGTTCGTCGCCCTTCCGAGTCTGTCGAGCGCGCCGGTCTCGCCGTCCTCGGCGGAGAGCGCCTCGGCCGCCGCGGTCGCCGCCTCGGCGAGCTCCGTCACGTGGCGGAGGCGTTCCCGCTCCGAGCGCAGCGCATCCTCGGTCCCCGGCGCGAAGCCCTCGGTCCGCTCGACGAGCTGCCGAAGCTCCTCGAGCCGCTCCGCGCGACCGGCTTCGGCGCTCGCGAGCTCGTCGCGGTGCCGTCGCGCCGCAGCGAGATCCCTCCATGCGCGCGCGTGCTCTGCGCGGAGGCGGATCTGCTCCTCGCCGACGAACGCGTCGAGGACGTCGAGCTGGAACGACGGCCTGGCCAGCCGCCGCTGCTCGAACTGGCCCGACATCGCAAGGAGGCGCTCCACGAGCGCAGCGAGATCTTCCCGCGGTACGGCTCGCCCCCAGGCGTAGGCCCGCGTGCGTCCGTCTGCGAAGACCCGCCGCGCCGCGACGAGACCGTCCTCGCCCTCCGGCCTGAGCTCGGCGAGCGTGGTGAGCTCCTCGTCCTCCAACAGCCCGTCCGGCAGGCTGAAGTCGGCCTCGACGTAGGCCTCGGTCGCTCCGGGCCCGAGGTACCCCGCGTCGCCCGGCGCGCCGAGGAGAAGCCCGATCGCCTGGGCGAGGATCGTCTTTCCGGCGCCCGTCTCGCCCGTGACCGCATTCAGGCGCGGGCCGAAGACGAGGTCGGCCTCGCGGATGAGGACGAAGTTCTCGATGCGCAGGCTGCGAAGCATCAGTGCACTAAGGGAACACCGAGTGGTAACGCGTGAAGAAGCTGACCTCCGGGAGGACGGCGAGCAACGCCGTCTGCTGCCCGATCGAGACCGTGATCGCACCCTCCGGAGCAAGATCGCCGACGGACTTCCCGTCGACCAGAACGGTGACATGCTGGGCCGGCGAGCGGTTCGTGACCGTGAGGTCGTGCCCGCGCGGAAGGACGAGCGGGCGGGCATGCAGGGAGTGCGGCGCGACGAACGTGATCGCCATCGCCTCGAGGCCCCACATCATCACGGGGCCGCCGTTCGAGAGGTTGTAGGCGGTCGAGCCCGACGGCGTGCAGCAGATGAGCCCGTCGCAGGGCTGGGAGCCGAGCTCTTCGCCGCCGACCTCCCAGCCGAGCTCGACCATGCGGCCCGGCTCGGCGCTCGTGACGACGACGTCGTTGACCGCGACCTGCGGCCCCTCGGCGAGGCTCGCGGCGAGCGTGCAGAGCTCGACCATCCGGTATTCGCCCGCGAACACACGCCGAAGCGCCTCCTCGAGGCGGTGGCCCTCCGCGCTCGTGAGGAACCCCATGCGGCCGAAGTTGACGCCGAACACGGGAGTCGACGTCCCGAGCGTCGCCCGCAGCGCGCGCAGCATCGTCCCGTCGCCGCCGAGCGCGACGACGAGGTCGGGCGCGCCTTCGCCGAGCGTAGAGAGCTCGACGCCCAGCTCGGCCGCGAGCTCGTGCACACGCGACTCCGAATCTCCGATCCGCTCCGGGAGGCCGTGGGTGAAGACGGCCGCGCAGGTGACCTTGTCGGGCATGTTAGGCGGCGCGGAGGTAGAGGAAGAACTCACGGTTTCCCTTCGGGCCGGGCAGCCCGGAGTCGGCGACGCCATCGACCTGCGCGCCCCAGTCCGCGGCCTGCATGGCGACCTCGTCGACGACGCGGCGGTGCACGTCCGGGTCGCGGACGACTCCGCCCTTGCCCACTTCGGCGCGGCCGGCTTCGAACTGCGGCTTCACGAGGACGAGCGCGCGCCACTCGTTCGCCGCGCAGCGGAGAGCAGGCGGCAACGCCTTCGCCAAGGAGATGAACGAGACGTCACACGTGACGAAGCTCGGCCGGAAGGGCAGGGCCCCGCAATCGAGGTTTCGCACGTTGACGCGCTCGAGGACGGTCACGCGCGGATCCTCCCGCAGCTTCGGATGGAGCTGCCCGTAGCCGACGTCGAGCGCGCAGACGCGGGCTGCGCCGGCCTGGAGGAGGCAGTCGGTGAAGCCCCCCGTCGAGGCGCCCACGTCCAGGCACTCCTCCCCCTCCACGGTCACCCCGAAGGCCGCGATCGCATTGGCGAGCTTCTCGCCTCCCCGCGACACGAAGCGTGGGCCGGCCTCTACCTCGATCTGCGTCGACTCGTCCACCTGCTCGCCGGCTTTCGCATGCCCGGGCACTTTCCCGGCGAGGACGAGGGCCTGCGCCTGCGAGCGGGTCTCGGCGAGCCCCCGCTCGACCATGAGGACGTCGAGCCGCTTCTTGGTCACCCGCGCAGCGTAACGCCTGCCCTGCGCCGCAAACGTCAAGGTGGCGCCCGATCCAGTAATGCTGCCCAGCTTCTCGTTCGCGAGCACCAAGCGGTGCAAGGACGCAGGGAGCGCCGGTAACGGTGCTTACCGGTGCGACCGAGGACGAAGCAGCGCGCAGCTGTGATCGCGGGCGAGGAGCAGGCGTGTACTGCTGGGTCGGGCGCTAGGTACGCCGGTCGCGGATTGTCGAGACGAGCTCGGCGAGGACCGTCGTGTCCGCTCGGAGGTCGGCCAGGCGCTCGTTCACCCGCGCGCGCGCCGCGTCGGCGAGCTCGCGCGCCCGCTCGAGGCCGTGAAGCGACACGTAGGTGACCTTGCCCGCCGCCTCGTCCTTTCCGGGCGTCTTGCCCAGCTCGGCGGCGGTGCCGGTCGCGTCGAGAATGTCGTCGACGATCTGGAAGAGGAGGCCGAGCTCCTCCCCGAACCGTGCCCACGGCTCGCGCTCGTCGGGCGGAAGGTCGGCGACGGCGACGGCGCAGGTAACGGACGCGCGGAGCAGCCGGCCCGTCTTCAGCTCGTGCAGGTGCACGAGGCCGTCGGCGTCGAGGTCGCCGTCGGTGGTCACGTCGACGTACTGCCCTCCGATCATGCCGAGCGTCGCCGCCGCGAGCTCGCGCGCGGGCTCCGGACTCGGATAGCCGAGGACGAGGCGGAAAGCCTCGGTCAGGAGCGCGTCTCCGGCGAGAATGGCGACTCCCTCGCCGAAGCGGACGTGCGAGCTCGGCTGGCCGCGGCGGAGGTCGTCGTCATCCAGCGCAGGCAGGTCGTCGTGGACGAGGCTGAACGTGTGGACGAGCTCGAGCGCACACGCCGCCGGCAAAATCTCGTTCGGATCGCGGCCGAGCGCTTCCCCGGTCGCGAGGCAGAGCACGGGCCTGATCCGCTTTCCCCCGCCGAGCAGCGAATAGCGCAGGGCTCCCTCGAGCTCGCCGAGCTCTTCGGTCAGCGGCAGGCGCTCGAGCTCGGCGTCGACGAGCTCGCGGAGCTCGTCCGGCGATCTCACGCCGGCCCCTCCCGGCGCGCGAGCTCGATCTCGGCCTGGATCTCCTTCGCGAGGTCGGCGAGGCTCTGGAGGACGTCGACCGCCTGCTCGGGGTCCTCCGTCGCCTCGAGCTGCGTGCGGGCCTTCTCCAGGCGCTGGAGCAGCTCCTGCAGGCGCGCGACCGACTCGGGTTCCTGCGTGCTCACCGTTTCGCCTCCTTTGCCACCTTGCCGAGGATGCCGTTCACGAGCTTGGCAGCGTCCTCCGATGCATACCGTCGCGCAAGCCGCACGGCCTCGTCGATCGCCACTTCGAGCGGAACCTCGTCGCGTTCGAGCTCGTAAAGCGCGATCCGGAGAATGTTGCGCTCGAGCGCGCCCAGCCGCTCGGGGGGCCAGCCTGCCGACGCCTCGCCGATCGTCGCATCGAGCTCGTCCGCCTCGGCGGCGACGCCCTCGGTCAGCTCCTGCGTGTACGGATCGAGCTCGCCCTCGTAGAGGGACGCGAGCGGCTGCCCGGTGACGTCCCACTGGTAGAGCACGACGAGAGCCGCGCGCCGAGCAGCGCGCCGTCCGGTCGTCATGCCGCTCCTCCGCGCAGCGACTCGAGCGACGGAGCCGCATCGGCGAGAAAGGACGTCGTGTAGTCGCCGCTCGCGAACTCCTCGCTCGACACGATGTCGAGGGCCAGGTCACGCGTCGTCGGAACCCCGACGAGGTCGAGCTCCGAGAGCGCGCGCCGGCCGCGGGAAAGCGCCACCTCGCGGTTCTCGCCCCAGACGATCACCTTCGCGATGAGGGAGTCGTAGAACGGCGGGATGGCATAGCCCTCCTCGACGTGCGTATCGACCCGCACTCCGGGGCCGAGCGGCGCGCGGAAGCGCGAGACGAGGCCCGGTGCCGGGCGGAAGTCCTCGGCCGGATCCTCGGCGTTGATGCGGAACTCGATCGCATGGCCGCGGAGCTCCGCCCGTCCTTCGTGCGGCAGCCCTTCGCCGGCGGCCACTCGCAGCTGGGCGTGCGCGAGGTCTATCCCGGTGACGAGCTCCGTGACCGGGTGCTCGACCTGCAGGCGCGTGTTCATCTCGATGAAGTAGAAGCGCCCGTCCGCGTCGAGGAGGAACTCCATCGTTCCGGCGCCCCGGTAGCGGAGCACCTCGCAGGCCCGCTGCGCGGCACCCTCCATCTCCGCCCGGATCTCGGGCGTGACGGCCGGCGACGGAGATTCCTCCACGAGCTTCTGATGGCGGCGCTGGATCGAGCAGTCGCGCTCGCCGAGCGTCAGCACCGCGCCTTCTCCGTCTCCGAGGACCTGGATCTCGACGTGGCGCGCGCCCACGACGGCCTTCTCCACGTAGAGCGAGCCGTCGCCGAACGCGGACTGCGCCTCCGAGGAGGCCGTCCGGTAGGCGGCGTCGAGCTCGTCGGCGGACTCGACGAGGCGCATGCCGCGCCCGCCTCCGCCCGCCGAGGCTTTGAGAAGAACCGGGAAGCCCACTTCCGCGGCGACCTCGCGCGCCTGGTCGAGGTCGACGGCGCCCTCGGACCCGGGCACGAGCGGGACGCCCGCTTCGGCCATGGCTTCCTTCGCAGCGATCTTGTCGCCCATCGTCTCGATCGTCTCGGCACGCGGGCCGATGAAGACGAGGTCGTTGTCCTCGCACGCGAGCGCAAAGGCGGCGTTCTCGGCCAGAAATCCCCAGCCGGGGTGCACTGCATCGCACTCGGTCGTCGTCGCCGCCGCGACGAGGGACGGAATCCGGAGGTAGCTGTCTGCCGGAAGCGGGGGGCCGATGTGAACGGCGCGGTCGGCGAGGCGGACGTGAAGGCTCTCGCGGTCGGCCGTCGAGTAGACGGCGACGGCTTCGGCGCCGAGCTCGCGGCAGGCGCGGATGATGCGGACGGCCACCTCGCCGCGGTTGGCGATCAGCACGCGTCCGAACATCGTCTCTCTCGCGTCGAAATCGTCACGTTCCGCGCGCCACGCCCGCGCTTTGCCTCGATAGGCTGAAAGTGGAGGGAGGCCCGCGGCGGCCCCGGGATTTCCTCGCCCCGAGAGGACACTAGAGGGCGTCGAGCGGCCGGCCGTTCAGGGGCTCGAGCTCGAAGAGAAGCTGCCCGTACTCGACCGCTTGGGCGTTCTCGACGCACACCTTGCGCACGACCGCCTCGACGTCCGCCTTCACCTCGTTCATGAGCTTCATCGCCTCGAGGATGCAGAGCGTCTGCCCGGGCGCAACCGGATCGCCCTCCTCCACGAACGGGTCGGCGCCCGGCTCCGGCGCGCGGTAGAACGTCCCGACCATCGGCGCCTCGATCCTGATCGTGCCGTCGGCGGGCGGGACGAGCGGGGCCTCCGTCTCGCCCGGCGCGGCTGACACCGGGCCAGCGATACCAACGGGCACCGCGGCCGTCTCGTCGCTGCGCCGTACGGTCACGCGCGTCTCGCCCTCCTCGATCGTCACCTCGCCGATTCCGGACTCCTGGACGATGCGGATGAGCTCTCGGATCCGCTCCGCCTCGCCCTGCTCGAGCCCGGCTCGGGCGAGGGTCTGCGCCTCTTCACCTCGGCTTCGGATCGAACGCAGAAGGGGCTCGGCCTCCTCGCCGAAAAGCGCGAGCAGCATGAGCTCCTCGTCGCTCGACGCGAGCCCCTCGGCCGCATCGCGCACATCGTCGAGCTCGACCGGCTTGTCGTCGCGGTGAGCCCCGTCGCCGATCAGCTGCACCGCCCGGCGGACGACCGGGTCGATCTCGGCCGGCGGAGAGCCGAAGCGGCCCTCGATGAGGTCGCGGAGCTCGTCGACGACGATCTGCCACCTCTGCGCCGAGAGCACGTGCAGCACGGCCTGCGACCCGAGGATCTGCCCGATCGGCGATGCGAGCGGCGGCCAGCCGCATTCCCTGCGCAGCTCGGTGAGCTCGTCGAGCACCTCGTCGAGGCGGTCCGAGAAGCCGTGGCCGCGCAGATTCGTGTCGAGCTCCGCGACGAGGCCGGCCGGCAGGCTGTGCTCGGCCGCTCGCACCGCGACGCGCGGTGAGAGCGGAGGCACCGGAACGTCCCCGAGCGCGTCGTCGACGAGCTCGGATCCGCGCCAGAGGATCTCCAGGTCGACGCCGGAGTCGACGCCCAGACCGGCAAGCGACTTCGTGAGGGATTCCGCCGAGACCCGGTGGAGCGAGAGCGCAACCGGATAGAGGGCACACGCGATCACGGCCGCGCCTGCGCGAGCCGCCTCGAGCGAGGACGCCAACGCGGCTCCCCCGGCCCCCTGGCAGTGCAGGCCGACCGGCAGGCTACTCGCCTCTCCGAGGCGCTCGACGAGCTCCCGTGACTGCGCCGGATCGAGCGACCCCGACGGGTCGTGGATGAGGACACGCGAGGCCCCGAGCTCGCCGAGGCGGTTCGCGCGCTCGAGGAGGACATCCGTCTCGCCGCTGAGGCCGGGACTGTGTACCAGGCCCACCGTGAGCTCCTTGCCGGCCGCGCGAATCGCCTCCGCGGCCTCCTGCAGGTTGGCCAGGTCGTTCAACGGGTCGTGGATGCGGAAGATGTCGATGCCGCTTTCGGCGGCGCTTGCCACGAACCGCGAGACGAGGTCGCGCGACAGGGGCCGAGAGCCGACGAGCAGCCGGCCGCGCAAGGCCATCCCGAGCGGCGTCTTGCAGCGCGCGCGGATGCCGCGGATCCGTTCCCACGGGCTCTCCACGCCCCGGCTGACAGCCGAGTCGAAGCACCCTCCGCCCGACACCTCGAGGTAGGCGAAGCCGGCGTTGTCCAGGATCTCGGCGAGCTCGAGCACCCGCGAGGACTGCATCTGCTTTGCGAGGGGCTCCTGCGAGAGGAGCCGGATGCTGGTGTCGACGAGAGCGGGCACGCCTACGCCCGTGAGATGTAGCGGGCCTCGCGCGTATCGACCTTGATGCGGTCGCCGACGTTCACGAAGAGCGGCACCTGGACGACCGCGCCGGTCTCGAGGGTCGCGGGCTTCGTCACGTTGGAGACCGTGTCTCCCTTCACACCGGGCTCGGTGTCTACAACGGAGAGCTCGACGGAGGCGGGCAGGTCGACCGCCGATGGACGGCCGTTCACGAGGAGGAGCATGACTTCGCTCGAGGGCTGCATGAAGGGCAGCTGGTCCTCGAGCTCGGCGTGCGGCAGCGCGATCTGCTCGTAGTTGCCCGTGTCCATGAACACGACCTCGTCCCCGGCGTCGTAGAGGTACTGGACGCTCTTCGTCTCGGTGCGGATGCGCGGCATCTTCTCGCCCGCGCGGAACGTGCGGTCGACGACCGAGCCGGAGTCGAGGCTCTTCAGCTTCGTGCGCACGAACGCGCCGCCCTTTCCGGGCTTGACGTGCTGGAACTCGACGATCCTCCACACCTGGCCGTCGAGCTCGACGTGCATGCCGTTCTTGAACTGGTTGGTCGAGACTGTTTCTGCCAAAGCCGAGCCAGTTTAGTTCAGCGTCACCAGATCCTTGGTGAAGGTGCTCAAGACATCGGCGCCGTCCTCGGTCACGACCACGAGATCCTCGATGCGAACCCCTCCGCTGCCCGCGAGATAGACCCCCGGCTCGATCGTGACGACGTTCCCCGCCGTGAGCGGGCCGGCCGCTGTCTGGCGGAGAACGGGGAGCTCGTGCACGTCGAGGCCGACACCGTGACCCAGCCCGTGGAGGACCTCGTGGCCGGCCGCCTCGATCTCCATACGGGCGATCGTGTCGAGCGCCTGCGTGTCGGCGCCGGCCTTGACCTCGTCCAGCGCCGCCTGTTGCGCGCGCCGGCACACGTCGTACGCGCTGCGGAGCTCGTCGGGAAGCTCGCCCGTTGCGAACGTCCTCGTGCAGTCGGAGCAGTACCCGTCCACCTTCGCGCCCAGATCGACGACGACCGTCTCGCCGGCGCCCAGTTGGCGGTCGCCCGGGTGGTGGTGCGGCAGCGCCGCGTTCGGGCCCGAGCCGACGATGGGAGGGAAGGAAACGTCGTCCGCGCCTTCAGCGTGAATCGCGTCCACGATCCACCAGGCAACGTCGGCCTCGGTCATGTCGACGAAGTGCTCCTCGGCGAAGCGGGTAAGAACGCGGTCGACGACCTGCGCGGCCTTCCGAATCGCGTCGAGCTCTGCGGGTTCCTTGACGGCCCGCAGCGTGAGCGGCACGGCGGCCATGGGAACGAGATCGACGCCGGCGGAGACGAGATCCGCGTGCCGGGAGACCGTCAAGTGGTCGGACTCGAAGCCGACAGGCCCGTTGGCCAGCTCGCCGAGCCGCTTGGCGAGCCCGGGCAGGAAGTCGCGCTCGACGACCTGGACGTCGACCCCTTCGACGGCGCGCGCCGCCTCCGCGTAGCGCCCGTCCGTCAGGACCGCAACGTCGCTTTCCTGCACGAGCACGAATGCGTTCGAGCTCTCGAACCCCGTCAGGTAGCGGACGTTGACCGGGTTGGAGACGAGGAACGATGCGACCTCGAGCCGTCCCATCTCGGCGCGGAGGCGCTCGACACGGCCGTTCAAGACTTGACCTTTCCCTTGTGCGCGAGAAAGACGAGGGCTTCCTGATACCCGCCGGGACCCTTGCCGATCACGCGGTGATCGACGACGTCCTCGATCACCGAGACGCGGCGCCACTCCTCCCGTGTCGTTACGTCGGAGAGATGCACCTCGACGACCGAGACGCCGAAGAGCTCGAGCGCGTCGCGGATCGCGTAGCTGTAGTGCGTCCACGCGCCGGGGTTCACGATGACGCCGTCCGCCCAGCGCCGCGCCTCGTGGCACATGTCGATGAACTCGCCCTCGGAGTTCGTCTGGACGCAGCGGACCGTGCACCCGAGCTCCCTCGCCCACTCGTAGATCCGCGTCTCGAGCTCCGGATAGGACATGCCGCCGTAGAGCTCTGGGTCCCGCTCGGCGAGCGCGTTCAGATTGGCTCCGTTCAGGACGAGGACCTGCATCCGGGCGAGTCTACTTCCGGATCAGCGAGGCGAGCGCAGCGCGCGCGTCGTCGTCGGAAACCGTGGTCACGAGCGGCTTTCCCGGCGCCTCGAGGAGGACGAACACACCCTCCCCCTTCTTGTCGCGCTTCAGGGACGCCCAGGCCGCGTCGAGATCGGCGGCGACCGGCTCGGGCCGCAGGATCTCCTCGACCACCGTCGTCTCGAGCCCGGACAGCCGGAGCGCGGCAAGCAGGCCGAGCGCGACGGCGTGCCCGTGGGTGACCGTGTAGCCGGAACCTGTCTCGAGCGCGTGCGCGAACGTGTGGCCGAGGTTCAAGACCGTGCGGCGCGCTTCGCGCTCATAGGGGTCGGAGATGACGACCCCGGCCTTGTAGGCGGCACAGGCGCGGATCATCTCGACCTCGTCGAGCATCCAGACCTCCTGTCCGGCGAGGAGTCCCGTCTTGACGACCTCTGCCATTCCCGCGCGCCGCTCCTCCTCGGGGAGCGTGGCGAGGTAGGCCGGGTCGATCAGGACGAACTGCGGAAAATGGAACGCGCCTGCGAGGTTCTTGCCCTCCTCGGTGTTGATTCCCGTCTTGCCTCCGATGGCCGCGTCGACCATTCCTGTCAGTGTCGTCGGGACCGCTATCCAGGCAATCCCGCGGAGATACGTCGCGGCCACGAAGCCGACGACATCGGTCGTCGAACCTCCGCCGAAGGCCAGCACAATTCCCTCCCGTCCTGTCTCGATCTCCGTCCAGAGCCTTTCGACGACCTCGAGCCTCTTGGCCGCCTCACCTGCGGGCACGGCGAGGGCGGCCCCCTCGACCGGAGGCGAGTGGAGCTGAAGTACCCGCTCGTCGGCAACGACGATTGTCCGCCCGAAGTCGAGCAAGCCTCCGCGAACGGAGATATGCAGCGCGCCGAGCAGGACGTCATCCGGATCGTCCGCCGCCCACTGCAGAGACGCCTGGTAGATCGGCCGGCGCTCGTCGTAGAGCCGCCTGAAGGCCTCGGGGTCCTGGGCGAGCGGACGGTTCGAACCGCGGACCCGTTCCCAGGCGTCTTCGACGTCGATGTCGATCAGGATCGTGTACGCGTGAGCGCGCATCCGCTCTCTCGTTTTCTCCGACAGGACGGCGCCGCCGCCGAGCGCGATCACCGCAGGCGGGCCCGCGAGCGCCTCGGCCACGACCTGCTCCTCGATCCGCCGGAACTCCGGCTCGCCGCGCTCGAAGAGCGCGGGGATCGGCCCGTGCAGACGCTCGATCTCCGCGTCCGTGTCGATGAACGGACGCGCCGTCCGCTCGGCCACCTCGCGGCCGATCGTCGACTTCCCGGCCCCCATGAAGCCGATGAGGGCGAGATGCTTGCCTAGCGCGCCGACCAGGGGATCCGCTCCACGTAGGCCCGCCACGCGCCGGCGAAGTCCCCGATGGAGTCGCCGCCGAACTTGTCCCGGGCAGCGCGCGCGAGCTCGAAGGCGACGCACGCCTCGGCGACGACCGCGAGCGCCTCGACCGCCGCCACATCGGAGCGCTCCACCAGCGCCTGGGCCGGCTCGCCGGTCTCCAGGTCGGCCGAGCGGAGCGGCTTCATCAATGTCGGCAGCGGCTTCATCGCGGCGCGCACGACGATCTCCTCCCCGTTCGACACGCCGGCCTCGAGCCCACCTGCGCGGTTCGTCTCGCGCCGGTAGCCGCCCTCGTCGCGCAGGATCTCGTCGTGGGCCTCGGAGCCGCGGAGGCCGGCCAGGGCGAACCCGTCGCCGATCTCGACGCCCTTGACCGCCTGCGTGCCCATGAGCGTCCAGGCGAGCCGCGCGTCGAGCCGGTCCTCCTTCGTCGCGTAGGAGCCGAGGCCCGGCGGAACGCCCTTCGCGCGAACCTCGACCACGCCGCCCACGGTGTCGCGTTCGGCGCGCGCGGCGTCGATCCGCTCTTCGAGGTCGTCGCCGAGAACGGCGCCCGTGACCTCGATCCCGATCTCACCGAGCAACGCCTTCGCGATCGCGCCCCCGGCGACGATGGCTGCGGTGTGCCGCGCGCTCGCCCGCTCGAGCGCGTCGCGCGCGTCCTCGAGCTCGTACTTCATGACGCCGGCGAGATCGGCGTGGCCGGGCCGCGGAAGCGTGACGGCCTCCTTGCCCTTCCCGGCGGGGTCGCCCTCGGGCGGCCACGGGTTCATCCCCCACTCCCAGTTTCGGTGGTCGCGGTTCGCGACGAGGAAGGCGAGCGGCGTCCCCAGCGTGCGGCCGTGCCTGAGGCCGGCGAGCACTTCGATCGTGTCCGTCTCGATCTGCTGGCGGGGGCTGCGGCCGTAGCCCTGCTGCCGGCGACGAAGGTCGCCCTCGATGGCCTCCCGGTCGAGCATGAGGCCGGCCGGCAGGCCCGTGACGATGCCCACGAGCGCGGGACCGTGGGATTCGCCGGCTGTCGTCAGCGTGAGGCTCACGCCGCAAGCCTATGGCTCAGGCTTCGAGGAGGCGATCCCGGTATGCGAGCGCGACGGCCTGCGCGCGGCTGTTCACGCCGAGCTTCGAGAGGATGTGCTCGATGTGCGTGCCGACGGTCTTCTGGCTGATGACCAGGGAGCCGGCGATGTCCC
This sequence comes from Gaiellaceae bacterium, assembly GCA_035698665.1. Lineage (GTDB taxonomy): Bacteria > Actinomycetota > Thermoleophilia > Gaiellales > Gaiellaceae > DATEOR01. The sequence continues at coordinate 23,527 of DASSBN010000045.1, read as the reverse complement.
CCTGCGACTTCCCTTCGGCGAGCAGGCCGAGGACCTCGAGCTCCCGCTTGGTGAGCCGGGAAAGGCCGCGCGGCGGAGCCGCAGCGTGATTTCTCCCTAGAAGCCGCTGGACTCTGGCCACGAGCTCGTCCGGCGCGAACGGCTTGACCACGTAGTCGTCCGCCCCGATCAGCAGCCCTGCGACGCGGTCGAACGACTCCGTGCGCTCTCCGGAGAGGAAGACGATCGGCAGGCTCGGGCCGAAGCGGTCGCGGAGCCGGCGGCAGACCTCGTAGCCGGAAACGGCCGGGAGGTTGACGTCGAGGACGACGAGGGTCGGCGCCTCCTCGGCGACGAACTCGAGCGCCGCTTCGGCTGTCTCCACCTCATGCGTCTCGAAGCCGGCCGCGCTCAGCGAATCCGCGACCAGCGCACGACAGCACGGATCGTCGTCCACCACCAATATCTGCCCGACCAAGCCAGCCTCCCGACCCCGAACGTCCGCCCGTAACAGTTCTAACGCCTAACGACTCCGGGTTCAACCCTGCTGGAGTGGTCTTACGACTCTGCTGGAAATCCCCTACCGGTCTCAGGCTTTCGTCGTACCTCGAGACCGGGTACTCGGCCTTCAGCGCGCGAGCGCGGCGCGCATGACGCCCACGGGGGCCTCCATGCCGGTCCAGCGCTCGAAGGACGCGGCGCCTTGAGCGAGCAGAACGTCGAGCCCGTCGACCACGCGCGCGCAGCCCGCCTCCTTCGCGGCGGAGAGGAATGCTGTCTCGGAGCGGTCCTGCCTGTACGCGAGGTCGACGACCTGCTGCCGGGACGAGGGCTCGACGAGCACCTCGTCGCGAATCGGCGTCGCGTTGACGAGAAGCGTCGCCTCCCCAGCGGGCGGCGGCCACGCGGTCTCGGCGGAGACCTCTCGTTCGGGAAAGAGCGTGCGCAGCCGGACGACCAGGGCGTGGGCACGCTCCTCGTCCCGCGCCGCGACGACGAGCTCCACTGCGCCCGCGTCGAGGAGCGACGTCGCCACGGCCTGGGCTCCCCCACCCGCGCCGAGCACGAGCACGCGCGCTCCGCTCGCAGCGACGAGCCCGACGACAGCGGGGCCGTCCGTGCTCGAGCCGAGGATGCGGCCGTCCGTGACGACGAGCGTGTTCACCGAGCCGGCCCGGGCGGCGACGTCGTCCAGCTCGTCGCAGTAGCCGACGACGGCCGTCTTGTGCGGAATCGTGACGTTCGCTCCGGCGAACCCGAGCGCCTCGAGCCCCGCGACGGCCTCCTCGAGCCCCTCGCGCTTCACGTGCAGCGGCACGTAGGCCCAGTCGAGCGCGACCGCGGCGAACGCGGCGTTCTGCATGAGCGGCGACAGCGAGTGCTCGACCGGATCGCCGATCAGGCCCACGAGCCGGGTCGCGCCGCCGATCGTCAACCGCAGTTCAGCCCGCCGCGCGGATAGTTGTTGAACTCCTCTTCGCTCGCCGTGAAGAAGTGGCTCTTGCAGTCGGCCTTGCGCACGAAGTAGAGGTAATCGACCTTCGAAGGGTGCGCAGCCGCCTGCATGGACGCGAGCCCCGGGTTCCCGATCGGGGTCGGGGGAAGCCCCGTGCAACTTGGACAGCGCGTGTTGTAGGGCGACGGCGTCTCCAGCTGGCTCTGGAGAATGGCCTGCGTCGGCGGGATGTCGAGGCCGTAGCGGATGGTGGCGTCGATGCCGAGTGGCATGCCGAGGTGCAGCCGGTTGTAGATGACCGCGGCGACGAGCGGGCGCTCCTTCGGAACCTGCACCTCCTTCTCGATCATCGAGGCGATGATGAGCACGTCGTACGGGTCGAGGTTCTTCGACGCCGCGTACTTCATGTCGATCTCGCCCCAGTTGCGATCGAACGCCTCGAGCTGGTCGTTCATGAGCTCTTTCGTCGTCGTGTCCTCGGTGAAGTCGTACGTGGCCGGGAAGAGGAAGCCCTCGAGGTTCGGCACGTTCTTGGGAAACCCCTTCGGAGGGTCGGTCGCCTTCGTCAGCCGCAGGTACTCCTTCTCGGAGAGCTTGGGCGTGATGTGCCGCTTGTCCTCGGCGATCTTGTTCACTGCCGTGATGCGGTTGGCCATCTCGACGCGCGTGAAGCCCTCGGGAAAGACGATGCGGAGGACGGGCTTGGGCGGCGGGCCGGTGGTCGTCGCGGACTGGGTCGCCGGGTTGGAGCTCGCGCCGCTGTCTCGTCCGATGACTGCGAACGCGATGGCCGCGAGCACCCCGACTCCGAGGATCACACCGCCGAGTGCGGCAAGCGCGCGCGTGGCGGAGGACGCCTGCCGGTGTCGTCTTATCTCGGGAGGGCGCTCTTCCATTCCAGATAGGTCGAAAGGAGGTGTGCTGCCGCCACGGCGTCGGGCGGCGCATCGGACGGCTGCGCCTCTGCCAGCTTCGTCGTGAAGCGCTCGTCGAAGGTCTCTATCGGCACGTCCGTGATCCCTCGCAAGGCGGAAACGAACGCCTCCGTCTCCTCCGCCTGCGCGCCACGCTCCCCGCGAAGGGTCACGGGCAGCCCGACGACGATGCGCTCGACCGCTTCGCGCTCGACGAGCTCCGCGAGCTTTCTGAGACCTGCGGACGTCCGAGCGTTCTCAACGACCTCGAGCGGTCTCGCCAGGGTGCCGGTCGGATCCGATACGGCGACGCCGGTCCGCGCCGAGCCGTAGTCGAGGGCGAGCACCTTCACAGGCGGGCCAGTCTAGTTGGAGCGCTAGCCGGAGAGGGCGGCGATCAGCGCCTTCTCCGCCTGCGCCAGCGCGTCGGGGAGCTTCTCGGGATCGCGCCCGCCGGCGCGGGCCATCGTCGGCCGGCCTCCGCCCCCGCCGCCCATCAGCGCCGCGGCCTCGCGAATGAGTGCGACGGCGTCGAGCCCGCGCTCCTCGAGCGACCGGTCGAGGTTGACGACGAGATGGACGCGCCCGTCCTCGCGCGCGCCGAGCACCACCGCCGCGGGCGCGTGCTGCTGCTTCAGCCGGTCGGAGAGCTCGAGCATGGCATCGGGATTCGACTCCCCGAGCTCCATGACGATCACCTCCACCCCGCCCGCCTGATTCCGTCGCTCGGCGACGACCTCGGGACCCGCGGTCGCCTCCGGCTTCTTCTTCGCGTCCTTGCGCGCCTGCTCGAGCTTGGAGCGAAGCTCGCTCGCCTCCTCCGTCTGGGCGCGGAGGTAGGCGAAGGCCTCGCCGGAGGTGACGGCCTCGATCCGCCGCACGCCCGAGCCGACGGAGCCTTCCGAGAGGATGGCGAAGGGCCCGATCTCAGCGGTCGAGCGCACGTGCGTGCCGCCGCAGAGCTCACGCGAGAAGCCGGGAACCTCGACGACGCGGACGACCTCCCCGTACTTCTCGCCGAAGAGCATCATCGCGCCGAGCTTCCTCGCCTCCTCGATCGGCGTCAGGAACGTGTGCACGGGGAGGTTCTCGAAGACGCGCTCGTTGACGATCTCCTCCACGCGCTCGCGCTCCTCCTGGGTGAGCGCCTGGGGATGCGTGAAATCGAAGCGGAGCTTGTCTGGCCGGACCGCCGAGCCCGCCTGGCGCACGTGGTCGCCGAGCGCCTCCTGCAGCGCCTTGTGGAGGAGATGCGTCGCGGTGTGGTTGGCCATCGTCGGGAAGCGCACCTTCCAGGGCACCGACGCCTTGACCCGGTCGCCGGCCGAGAAGCCCTCGCCGCGAAAGAGAAGCGCCTGGTCCTCGCCGAAGCGGAACGCGCCCGTGAGCTCGGCGCGCTTCCCGTCGGCCTCGATCCAGCCCTGATCCGAGACCTGGCCGCCTCCGTCCGGATAGAACGGCGATTCGCGCAGCTTGGCGAGAAACGTGCCGTCCCCGAGCTCCTCGAGCGCGCCGATCTGCGTGAGCACCTCGGTCTTCTCCCAGCCGACGAACTCTGTCTCGAAGCCCGCCTCACGGGCGAACTCGCCGGCGCGCTGCAGCTCGCTCTTCTCGCCGCCCGCGCGCGAGATCTCGCGGTGCTCCTCCATCAGGCCCTTGAACCCGTCCTCGTCCACGGCGAGACCGCGCTCGCGCGCGAGCTCGACGGTCAGCTCGATCGGGAAGCCGTACGTCGCCGTGAGCGTGAAGGCGTCGTCACCGGAGATGTCGCCGCGCGCCGCGACCTCCTCGAAGAGCTTCATTCCCCGCGCGAGCGTCTCGGAGAAGCGCTCCTCCTCGGCGCGCAGGACCTCCTGGATCGACTGCCGGTTCGCCTCGAGCTCCGGGTACCACTGGCCCATCTGCTCGACGACGACGTCGGACAGGCGCCAGAGATCGTCGAGCCCGATCTTCCGCGCCTGCTGGACCGCGCGGCGGATGATGCGGCGGAGGACGTAGCCGCGCCCCTCGTTGGAGGGCACGACGCCGTCGCCGACGAGGCACGTCATGCCGCGCCCGTGGTCGGCGAGAACGCGGTGGGCCTTCGTCGCCGTCTCGTTTTCATCCCACGAGACGCCACTCTCCTCTTCGATCCAGGCCATGATCGCCTGGTAGCCGTCGGTCTCGTACACAGACCGCGACGGGACGCGCTGCATGATGGCGGAGAGGCGCTCGAGGCCCATCCCGGTGTCGACGTTCTGCTGTGGCAGCGGCGTCAGCGTCCCGTCCGGCCTGAGCTCGTACTCCATGAAGACGAGGTTCCAGAACTCGAGGAAGCGGTCGCAGCGCGGGCACGCGGGCGCACAACCCGGATCCCCGCAGCCGTACTCCTCGCCCCAGTCGTAGTAGATCTCCGAATCGGGGCCGCACGGGCCTGGGCCGCCGACCGACCAGAAGTTCTCGCTGCTCGGAAGCGCGACGATGCGCTCGCGGGGGACGCCGACCTCGAGCCAGTGCCCGACCGCGACCTCGTCCTCGCCGAGCTCGAGCCCGGGGTCGCCGGCGTGGACGGTCGCCCAGATCCGCTCCCATTCGAGCCCGAGGTGGTCCTGGATGAACTCGGTCGCGTACTCGATCGCGCCCTGCTTGAAGTACTGGCCGAACGAGAAGTTCCCGAGCATCTCGAAGAACGTGAGGTGGTGGCCGTCGAGCCCGACCTCGTCGATGTCCGGCGTGCGGAAGCACTTCTGGGCGGTGGTCGTGAGCAGCGCCGGAGGCTCCTCGCGCCCGAGGAAGTAGGGCATCTGCGGCTGCATCCCCGCGGACGTGAGGAGCGTCGAAGTGTCCTCGGGGCGCGGAACGAGCGGCCACGAGGGCAGCCGCTTGTGGCCCTTGGACTCGAAGTAGGAGAGGAAGCCCTCCCGAAGCTCCGCGGAGGTGCGCATGTGCCCGATTCTACGCTGGGTTACCGGCGGCTCTCGGAGGCGCGGCGGGGCTCTTCCTCGGTGACGATCTCGTCGCGCATCTTCTCGAGGGAGCGCCGAATGAGGCGCGAGACGTGCATCTGGGAGATCCCCACCTGTTGGGCGATCTGCGACTGCGTGAGGCCCTCGAAGAAGCGCAGGTGGAGAATCCGCCGCTCACGCTCGTCGAGCGCGGCGAGACCGGGTGCGAGCACGGCGCGGTCCTCGCTCACCTCGTACTCGTGCTCGATCGTGCCCAGCGACTCGAGCGGGTCGAGGTCCGAGTCGTCGTCTCCCCCGCTCGGCGCAGAGAGCGACAGCGTGGCGTAGGCCTGTCCGCTTTCAAGGGCCTCGAGGACGTCTTCCTCGTCGACCCCGGCCGCCTTGGCCAGCTCGGGGATCGTCGGCGAGCGCTCGAGCTGGACGGTCAGCTCCTCGAGGAGGTGCGACAGGCGCACGTTCAGCTCCTGGAGGCCGCGCGGTACGCGGATCGACCAGCCCTTGTCGCGGAAGTGGCGCTTGATCTCGCCGATGATGTTCGGCGTCGCGTACGTGGTCAGCTCGACGCCGCGGTCGACGTCGAAGCGGTCGATCGCCTTGATGAGGCCGATGCAGCCGACCTGCACGAGGTCCTCCAGCTGCTCGCCGCGATAGGAGTAGCGCCGGGCCAGCGAGCGGACGAGCGGCAGGTACTGCTCGATCAGCTGCTCGCGCGCCTCGGTGTCGCCGCGGTGGTGATAGGCGCGCAGCAGCTCCTTGTCGTTCTTTTTCTCAGGCATTGGCCCCGGCCGGTTTGATTCCGCGCACGCGCTTGACGAGTCGAAGCCAGTCGCCGTCCTCGCGCGCCTCGACCTCTGCGTCCTCGACGAGGGTAGCGAGAAGCCTCCCGAGCCCGAGCTCCTCACCGGAGGAGTCGAGGTCTCTCCGCACGCGGTCGCCGTTCAGCGGCCCGATGACCATCTCGATCGAGTCGTCGGAGACTCGAAGCTCGACGGCGACCTCGTCCTTCGCGGGGTAGTTCTCGCCTTCGAGGACGGTGACCAGCGCGAGCTGCAGGTCCTCGAGGGCCTCGTAGGAGAGATCGTGGCGCGCCGCAAGGCCGCCGACCACGAGGCGAGCGACCCCGTGGAAGGGGCGCTGGGTCGGGATGCGGAGCTCGATCGCGTGCGTCACGGTCCCTCAGCGCCGTGCTCGAGCTCGTCCGCGATCTCCTGTTCGCGCCGTGCAGCGGCCTTCTTGGCGACGTCGCGGGCCTGCCGCGGGTCGCGGGAGACCCTGAAGGCGGCGAAGCCTTTCGAGACGCCCTCGAAGAGGCCCGAGAGCTTCTGCACCGGCCGTGTGATCGCGAGCGAGACCGCTCGCACGGCCGTGTCGACGCTGTCAGCAGCATCGACGGCGCTGTCGGTGACGCGATCAACCTTGTCCAGCTGAGCATTCACGCGGTCGACGGTTCCTCCGGCTTTGTTGATGACGGGGAGGACTTCTTTTTCCAGCCCTTGGATGAACGAAGTAAGGCGCCGAACGGTTCCGCTCAGGTTGAAAAGGACGAGCGCGAGCCCGAGACCGACGACGACGAGGAAGACGCTCAGCGCGATCCACAGGACGTCGAGGGTGCTCAGGTCGGCGAGAGGCAAGGAGACGATCCTAGATCAACGTGAAGCCGAGATGAGGCCGGCGCCGACGACCGCATCGTCCTCGTAGAGCACTGCCGCCTGCCCGACCGCGACGCCGTACGCGGGCTCGTCGAGCGTGAGCCGGAAACCGCGCGCGAGCTGCGTGACCGTCGCGGCGCCGGCCGGAGAGCGGTACCGAAGCTTCGCCTCGACGCGCTCGGCGGGCACGAAGAGCCTCCCCGTCCTCGAACTGACCTCTCGGCGGGCGAGCGCCTCCCGCGTGCCGACGAAGACGGCGTTCGTCTGCGGATCGGTGCGAAGCGCGTAGACGGCCTCTCCCGTGGCGACGCCGAGCCCGCGCCGCTGGCCCGGGGTGAAGCGCCAGTAGCCGTCGTGGCGACCGAGCTCCCGGCCGTCGGCATCGAGCACCGGCCCCTCTCTGCTCTCGAGGCCGTGGCGCGCCAGGAAGGCGCGATAGTCGTCCCCGGCGAGGAAGCAGGCCTCCTGGCTCTCGGGACGCGTCGCGGCTGCGAGGCCCGCATCGCGCGCCTCGGCGCGCGTCTCGTCCTTCGACTGCGCGCCGAGCGGGAACCAGAGCCGTGCGAGGAAGCGTGGATCGACGCGGGCGAGCATGTAGGACTGGTCCTTCGCGGGATCCGTGCCGCGCGCGACGAGCAGACGGCCGCGGTGCTCGGCGATGCGGGCGTAATGGCCGGTCGCGAGCCGCGCCGCGCCGATCCGCTTCGCGAACGCGAGGAGCGCGCCGAAGCGGAAGCCTCCGTTGCAGCGAACACAGGGATTCGGCGTCTCGCCCCGTGCGTAACCGCGGACGAACGGATCGACGACCGCCTTCAGGAACGGCTCGCGGAGATCCAACGTGACGTGCGGGAAGCCGAGCGCCTGGCACGCCTCGCGCGCTGCGATCACGGAAGCCGGGGAGCAGCAAACGCGCTCGGAGTCCTTCCCCGCCGGATCGGTCCACAGCCGCAGCGTCACGCCGACCGGCTCGTGGCCGGCATCGCGCACGCGGAGGAGCGCCACGGCGCTGTCGACGCCGCCGCTCATCGCCACGGCGACGCGCTCCGCCCTCGGCGCCGCGGCGACGGCCGGCCCGAGCGCGTCGTGCAGGGCGTCGGCCGCGAGGCGCTCGCCGGGAACCGAAGCAGCCTCCAAGAGGGTTCGCCCCTCGACCTCTCGGAGGAGCTCGCCGACGCCGGCTCCTTCGCCGTGCGCGGATTCGATCCGCTGCCCGGACACGGTGAGCCGCACCCAGGCGAGGTCTCCGTCCCGGGCGGCGTTGCCTACGAGCTCACAGTCGGCGGACATGAGAAAAGACGGTGCTCCACCCCGCCGATGATGCTCCGTGCGTGAGGAACCTGGCGAACCAGGTGGGTGCCCTGCCGGCCTTGCGCAACGCGCGTTTCCGGACGCGGGCTCCCTCTCACGTGGTGTTGGTTCTACATGGCGCACGGAGCCACGTACGGGGTCGAGCACGCCCCTCCACTGTAGCGGCTCGCTCACCCCGCGATCCACGGCCGAGGGCTCGCGGCCGCCCGCTACTGTCTGTGCACCGTGCGCAATCCGCTCGACCGTCTCACCAATCGCGTGCCCGAGCCGTGGCGAAGCATTCTCGACTGGATCGTCTCCATCGCAGTCGCGGTCCTGGTCGTCCTCGCGGTGAAGGTCGAGGTCGCCAACCCCTACCGGGTCCCGAGCGCCTCGATGGAGCCGACGCTCCACTGCGCGCGCCCCGCGGACGGCTGCCTGGCGGGCCACTCCGACCGGGTCGTGGCCAACCGGTTCATCTACCGCTTTCGCGATCCGAAGCGAGGCGAGATCGTCGTCTTCGACGCGCCTGCCAAGACGTTGGCGGCCTGCGGCGAGAGCGGCACCTTTGTCAAGCGCATCGTCGGCATGCCGGGCGAGGTCGTCTCGGAGCGAAACGGCGTCGTCTCCATCGACGGCCGTCCGCTCGACGAGCCCTATGTCGCCGTTCCACGTCGAGACCACCGGACGCAGACGTGGCCGCAAATCCCGCCCGATCACTACTTCATGATGGGAGACAACCGCCGGCGCTCCTGCGACTCGCGCGAATGGGGCACGGTGGCGCGCGAGGATCTCATCGGCCCCGTCTTCCTCACCTACTGGCCGCCCGGCCGGCTGGGCAGTCCCTAGCCGGCGAACCGCCAGCGGATCCGATCGCCGTCCCCGACCCCGAGTTGGTCCGCGAGGGAAGGTGTCAGCGCGAAGGTCGTCCCCGTGGGGACGGGCCCCGTTCCGACGACTTCCGTCCGGATCTCCTCGCCGTGTGCGGCGACGACGAGTTTGACCCCACAGGGAAGCACCGGGTGAACGACTCCCGGCGCGTCCTGGTCGACCTCCGAGCAGGCCCCGCTTTCCTGAGGCGACACCGAGACGATTGCATTCTCCCACCCGGGCTCGGCAACAGGCGGTGCCGCGGCCGTGGAGGGCTCGTCGCCCGGCCGGTCGAGCACGACGACGAGGAGGATGGCCAGGAGCGCCGCCCCCGCCAGCGCGGCCTGGCGCTGGACGGCGGCCGGGGTCATCGGCTCGGCTGGCGCTCGAGCAAGCCGCCGAACGACTCCCGGACGAGCGAGTCGAACTCGGTCGGAAGCACGCCGTCCGCGCTCGCGAACTGGCGGAGGTGCACGAAGAGAAACGCCCACTCGTCGCGGCGCTCGGGATGCTCCTGCGCCTCGGCGCGGGCGAGCCGCTCGAGATCCCAGATGTTCCACTGGCGCGGCGCATAGCTCCGCTGGGGCAGGGAGACGACCCGAGTGTCCTCCGGCTGCGGCTCGGGGGCAACGGGGAGCGGCTCGGGGGCAGGCGTCGGAACGGCGCGCAGTCGCTTGCGCCGCGCCCAGCGCGACTGCTGTTCCTCGGGCTCGGGCTCGAGCTGACGCGAAGGAGGCGGAGCGACGGCGGCGATCGGCGGCGGCTCGGGTTCGCGCTCGGGCTCGGGCGCAGGAGGCTCGGGCTCGGGTGCCGGTGGCTCGGGCTCGACGACGGCTTCCGGTTCGGGCTCGGGCGGGGCCGGCTGCACGATGGTCTGCTCGACCGGCGGGGCCTCCACGACCGGCTCGGGCTCAGGTTCAGGCTCGGACGGAACGACAGGGGGCGGAGCGGGCGCCGACGCGCCCGTCTCGACAACGGCGACGGGAGCGTGGGCCGAGCGCCAGGCGAGATATTCGATCGTCGCGGCGATCAGCCAGGCCAGGGCGACGAGAGGCAGCGCGACCGCCAGGCGCAGGTCGGCAAGCCAGACCGCCACCGCGACGAGCGCGATGAAGATCATGAGCGCCAAGAGGCGCAGAGACGAGACGACTGGCGGCACGCTTCGGTGCCGAAAAGCCTACGTGCTCGGCGGGTTCGAGTCCGGCCGCTCTTCGTCCGCGGCTTCGGCTGCGGCGGAGGGGCTCCCCGGAGACAACGGCGCCTCGGTGTCCTCCTCGGCGGCCTCTTCGGGCTCGGGCTCGCTGGGCTCCGGCACCTCGACGGGCGCAGCCGCGGTGACCCCGCTCGGCTTCGGCACGGAGGACTCGGCGGCACGCACGATCGCGTTCACCGCTTCCTGGATCGCCGCCTCGCCGTGACCCGCCGCGGAGAGCAGCTGCTCGGCGCCCATGCGCGCGCGCTGGACGATGACGTCGGCCTGCGCGCGGGCCCATTCGAGCGTCTGCTCGACCTCGGCACGGGCCGCGTTCGTCAGCTCGGTCGCCTGGTGGCGTGATTGCTCGAGGAGTCGGTTGCCGCGCGTCTCGGCGTCGTGGAGCTCGGAGCTGGAATCCCGGTTCGCCTTCGTCAGGATCTCGCGCGCTTCGTTTCGCGCGGCGTTCAGGATCTCGCCCCGCTGGCGCTCGGTCTCCTGGCGGATGCGCGCGATCTCGGCCTCGCGCTGCTGGAGCTCCATCTGCGACTCGCGGATCTCCACCTCTGCCTTGCCGACCTGCTTGGCGGCCGCCTCCTGCGCGTCGCGCTCGATCGTGTCGGCGAATTCGGCCGCCGAGCGGATGAGGTGCAGCGCGTCCATGCGGACGGCATGTCCGGACGGCTCGGTGATCGCGCTCCGAGGAGCGGCCTGGAAGACACGCAGCTGCGCCTGCAGCGCAGTCACGTGCCGGCGGAAGGAATCGAAGGCCTCGCCGACCTTGTCCCGGTCGTAGCCCTCGCCCGCGCGTGGCAGGTCCTCCAGCCTCGGCAGCGGCGTGAGGGCAGGGCCTCCCGCGCGACCTGGATCTTGACTCGACATCTGCTCTACGCCTCCACTCCCCCGTGCACCACGGGTCTCGCCAGAAAGTATGACTAGCTCATCGGCCGGTGGGGCCGCTTTCTTGACGGGCTTCGGGCCGCAGCTGAATTCCGAGCTCCCGCAGCTGTTCCTCCTCGACGTCCGAGGGCGCGCCGCTCATCGGATCGACCCCGGCCTGGTTCTTCGGGAAGGCGATCACGTCGCGCAGGTTCGGCTCCTTGGCGAGCACCATCATCATCCGGTCGATCCCGAATGCGATCCCGCCGTGCGGCGGCGCGCCCATGGCCAGTGCATCGAGGAGGAAGCCGAACTTCGTCCGCTGCTCCTCCGGCGAGAGCTCGAGGAGCGAGAAGACGCGCGCCTGGATCGAGGCCTCGTGGATCCTGAACGAGCCGCCACCCAGCTCCTGGCCGTTGCCGACGAGGTCGTAGGCGTGGGCCAGCGCGGACGCCGGATCCTGGTCGAACGTCTCCTCGAACCCGGGCGCCGGACGCGTGAACGGGTGATGCACCGCCGCCCAGCGCTCGTCCTCCTCGGACCACTCGAACATGGGGAAGTCCGTGATCCACGCCCACTTCCAGGCTTCGTCGTCGACGAGGGCGAGCTCGCGGCCGAGATGGAGCCGGAGCGCGCCGAGGACGCGCGAGACCATCTTCGGCTCGTCGGCGGCGAAGAGAACGCTGTAACCGGGATCGCAGCGGAACTGCGCGAGCTCCTCCTCCGAGAGGAACTTCGCGATCGGCGAGCGCACCTCGCCTTCCTCGTCCCAGACGAGATACGCGAGCCCCTTCGCGCCCCACTCCTTCGCGACCTCCTCGAGCCGCTCGAGCTCCGCGCGCGAGAACGCCTGCGGCACGCGGATGAAGCGGACGCACGGCGCACCCGCGAAAACACCGAACTGCGAGGAGCGCGTGATCTCGGTCGCGTCCTCGAGCTCGAGCCCGAAACGGAGGTCGGGCTTGTCGGAGCCGTAGCGCGCGTCCGCCTCGGCCCAGGTCAGGCGCGGGAACGGCGCCTCGAGCTCGACGCCGAGGCAGTCGCGCCAGACGGTCTGGATCATCGTCTCCATCAGGGCGAAGAGGAACTCCTGGTCCGGGAAGGCCATCTCGACATCCAGCTGCGTGATCTCCTGCACCCGGTCGGCGCGCAGGTCCTCGTCGCGGAAGCAGCGTGCGATCTGGAAGTAGCGGTCGAACCCCGCGATCACGAGGAGCTGCTTGAGGATCTGCGGAGACTGCGGCAGCGCGAAGAAGCGGCCCGGCTGCAGTCGGCTCGGGACGATGAAGTCGCGCGCACCCTCGGGCGTCGGCTTGAAGAGGATCGGCGTCTCGATCTCGAGGAACCCTCCTTCCTCCATCGTCCGCCGGATCGCGGAGACCATCGTGCTGCGGAGGCCGACGTTCCGCTGCATCTTCGGCCGGCGCAGGTCGAGCCAGCGGTAGCGGAGCCGCAGTGTCTCGTCGACTCCCTCCTCGTCGAGCTGGAAGGGAAGCGGCGTCGAGGTGGAGACCACCTCGAGCGTGTCGACCTGGAGCTCGACCTCGCCGGTCGGGATGTTCGGGTTGACCGCCTCGGGCGCGCGGCGGACGACCTCTCCCTCCGCGCGCAGGACGAACTCGTTGCGGATCGCGTGCGCCTTCCCGGCTGCTTCCGGTGCGCGCTCGGGGTTGAGGACGAGCTGGCAGATGCCTGTGCGGTCCCGGAGGTCGACGAAGACGAGGCCGCCGTGGTCACGGCGCGAATCCACCCACCCGGCGAGCGTGAGCCGCCGGCCCACGTGCTCGGGCCGCACCTCGCCGCACATGAGGTCGCGCCAGTTCACGCGGTCACCTCGGAGAGATCCGTGTCCGGGCCGACGACGACCACCTGCTTGGCGCCGAGCCGGCCCGCCTGCGTGCGCTGGCCCTTGACGGAGCGGCCCGCGTAGTCGGCCTCCGCGCGGACCCCTGAAGCGCGGAGCTCGGCGACCTTGGCGAGGACCGCAGCTCGGTCCGCTCCGTCCTCGCAGATGAAGAAGACGTCCACGCCTTGCTCCGCCCTCGGCTCGACGCCGGCCTCTTCGAGCGCAAGGAGGAGCCGCTCGATGCCCGCGCCGAACCCGACGCCCGGCGTCGGCGGTCCGCCCAGCGCCTCGGCGAGCCCGTCGTAGCGGCCGCCGCCGGAGAGCGTGCTCTGCGATCCGCCCTCGGGCCCGACGAACTCCCAGGTCGTGCGTGTGTAGTAGTCGAGCCCGCGGACGAGCGTGGGCACGAGCTCGTAGCGAACGCCGGTGGCGTCGAGGTAGCGGCGCACCTCGGCGAAGTGCTCGCGGCACGCCTCGCAGAGAGAATCGCCGATCGTCGGCGCCTGAAGCAGGGTCTCCTGCACCGCCGGCGGCTTCGCGGCGATGTTGTCGAGCGCGCGGAGCGGGTTGCGCGCCGCCTGCTCCCTCGTCGCCTCGTCGAGCTCGTCGACGTGCTCCTCGAGCCACGGCCGCAGCCGGTCGAGGTAGGCCGGGCGGCACTCGGCGTCCCCGATCGAGTTCAGCTCCAGCCGGTACTGCGTGACGCCCAGGCGCTGCAGGAGCGTGTCGTAGAGCTGAATCACCTCCGCATCGAGCGCGGGATCCTCGGAGCCGATCGCCTCGACGTCGAGCTGCCAGTGCTCGCGATAGCGGCCCTTCTGCGGGCGCCCGTAGCGGTAGATCGTCTCGTACGTGTAGAGCTTCTGCGGCTGCGGCTCCCGGTGCAGCCCGTGCTCGAGGTACGCGCGCACGATCGGGGCGGTCGCCTCGGCGCGGAGGGTCAACGAGCGGTCACCGCGATCCTCGAACGTGTACATCTCCTTCGTGACCACGTCCGAGCCCTGGCCCGACGTGCGCGCGAAGAGCTCGGTGTCCTCGAAGACGGGCGTGTCGATGCGCCGGTAGCCGTAGAGGTCGCACAGCCGTTCGAACTCGTCGAGCACGTGGCGCCAGCGCGGCTGCTCGGAGGGAAGGATGTCGTGGGTGCCGCGCGGAGCTTCGTACTTCACGCGCGGAGCTCTGCGAGGAAGGGGTTGCGTGCCAGCTCGTCCCCGAGTGTCGTCTCCGGGCCATGTCCGGAATAGACGACGGTCTCCGCCGGGAACCGATCGAGCAGCAGACGGATGGAGTCGAGCAGCGTCGCCCAGTCGCCGTCCGGGCGGTCCGTCCGGCCGACCGAGCCCGCGAAGAGAACGTCTCCGGAGAAGAGCGCGCCGTCGGAGTAGAAGGCGAGATGACCCGGGAGATGGCCCGGCACCTCGAGCGTCTCGAACTCGATCCCGGCCAGGTCGAGCCGCTCGTCGCCCCGCAGGAGGACGTCGGGCGTGAACTCCTCGAAGGTCACGCCCGCGTCGGGGTAGAGCTCGTTGATGCGTTGCGCGCGCTCGCTGTCGACCTGCGCCATGTAGACGGGCGCGCCGGTCTCGCGCTGGAGCTCGGCAACGCCGCCGATGTGGTCGATGTCGGCATGGGTGATGAGGATCGCGGCGCAGCGCCCCCCGGCAAGCCCCTCCTCGATACGCGCCGTCTCGCCCGGCCACCCCGGATCGACGACGACAGCTTCATCGCCGCCCGGGCGCCTCGCGACGTAGCAATTCATGCCGAACGGGCTGAGCTCCAGCCGTGTGACGTCGAGAGCCATCGGGCGCTGAGTCTAACGGCGCGTCGGCGTTAGACTGGCGCGCCATGGAGAGCTGGCGCCTCCCCGAGATCGAGACTCCCACCGGAACCCGCTCGCCGGTCGTCCTGAAGAGCGAGGACGAGGCGCGCGCAGTCCTGATCGGCCTCGACCCCGGCCAGGAGCTGGGAGATCACCAGGTCAAGGAGCATGCCTGGCTCTTCGTCGTCGACGGCGCCGTCGTGATTGCGAACGCGGACGGCGAGGTCGAGGCTCCGGCGGGAACGCTGGCCCACTTCGAGCCCGACGAGCGCCACGCGGTCTCGAGCGAAGGGGGCGCGAAGATCTTGCTTCTCCTCGCGCCCTGGCCGGGGCCAGGGCATTTCCGCGGCAGCGGAGGCTAGCGGCCTCTAGCGCTCGAAGAGGAAGAGTCCGAAGCCGAGCGCCTCGCGGCCGCCGAGGTCGCGGTAGCGGGCACGGCCGTTGGCGATCCACTCGCGCAGCTCGGCGACTCCTTCCTCGCCTTCGTGCTTCTCGGCGTAGCGCTCGCCGTTTCGAGCCCACGCGTCCTCGTAGGCGTCCCAGTCCTCGACGCTGCTCGTGACAGCTCGCTTGAGGTCGAGCCCCGCCTCCGCCGCCGCCTCGATCGTCCCTTCGTAGTCACGCAGCTCCTCGCGGGCGGCGCCGAGGGCGACGAGGTACTCCGCAGACGGCTCCTCGCGCCAGTAGCCCTCCCCGAAGAGAAGCTTCCCGCCCGGGGCGGCGTAGCCGGACAGGACGGCGAGCGTCCCTCCCACTCCTCCACGGAACGAGATGCCTCCGGTGCTGACGACCAGGTCGTACGAGCCCGGCTCGGGGGCGTACTCGCGGACGTCCTCCTCGAGCAGCGCGACCTTCGCCTCGGGAACGCGCTCCTCGGCCTGCCGGCGCGCCTCGGCCAGGATCGCCGGCGAGTTGTCGAGCCCCGTCGCGCGGACGTCCGGATAGCGCTCGACGATCCGGAGCAGGATCTCCGCCTTTCCGCAGCCGAGGTCGAGGACATGCGCGCCGGGCTCGAGGTCGAGCGCCTCGATCATCTCGTCGACGTCCTCCTCGGCGAGCGGGTTCATGAACGCGAGCCCCTCGTGGGCGATCGCGGTGAAGTCGTCTCGGTCCAACTAGCCGGAGCCCGCGCCGCCCTGCTGCCGCCGTAGATAGACCCGGTACATGATCGAGTCGACCAGGTAGCTGAACGGGATGAAGAACGCGATCAGCGTGACGCCCGTGAAGATCTTGGAGGCGGTCGTCGAATCGCCCCCGGTCCAGAAGACGACGACGAGAATCAGCGGCGCGAAGATCGCCGTCCGCTTGAAGACCCGTCCCATCGAGGGCTTCGGGACCTCCCGTCCCCCGCGCTGGGCCGCGGGGCGCGCCGAGCCCTTGGAGACAGCTTTCGCGGGAGCGACCGGCTTCTCGACCGGGATCTCCTCCCCGTCCTCCGTCTCGATGACGTACTCGTACTCGTGACGCTGGAGCTTCTCGCGGCGGCGGCGCTGCTTGCGGCTCGGCATGGGCCGATTATGCCGCGGGCACGCCGCCCTGGATGACCTGGGCGACATGGTTGCCGCCGAGGTGGTAGGCGAGGTAGCGCCAGTCGGAGGCGTCGAGGAGGACGATGTCGGCGTCGTAGCCGGGCGCGAGTCGACCGGCGCGGTCGGCGCGGCCCAGGACATGGGCCGCGTTCACCGTGCAGGCAGCGAGGGCCTCGGCCGGGCTCATCTGCATCTGCGTGCAGGCGAGCGCGCACACGAGCGGGAGGCTCTCGCAGAACGCGCTGCCGGGGTTGAAGTCGGTCGCGAGCGCGACGATCGCCCCCTCGTCGATCAGAGTGCGTGCCGGAGGCATCGGGCGGCCGAGGACGAGCGCCGCGACGGGGAGCAGGACGGCCGCGACGTCGCTCTGGCCGAGTCGGCGAGCGCCGTCTTCGCCCGTCGCTTCGAGGTGGTCGACGCTCACGGCGCCGAGCTCGACGGCGAGCGGTACGCCTCCCGCTTCGGTGAACTGATCCGCGTGCAGGCGAAGGCGCAAGCCGGCGTCGCGGCAGGCCTCGAGGTAGCGCCTCGCCTGGCCGGCGTCGAAGGCCTCGCGCTCGAGGAAGACATCGGCCGCCTCGGCGATCACCGCCGCCTCCGGCAGCACCTCGGCGAGCGCGAAGTCGAGGTAGGCGTCGGCATCCTCGAACTCCCGCGGAACGGCGTGCGCGCCGAGCCACGTCGGAATGCCGCCCGCGTCGCGGACGATCCGCAGCATCGCCAGCTCCGTGTCGTGATCGAGCCCGTAGCCGGACTTCGCCTCGAAGGTGGTCGTCCCGGAGGCGAGCATCCAGCCGCGATGCAGGGCGAGGGCAGCGCGCAGGCCCTCTTCGTCCGCCGCGCGCGTGGCCTCGACGGTCGAGAGGATCCCGCCTCCCGCAGCGTGCAGCTCCTCGTAGGACGCGCCACCGGATCGGAGCTCGAACTCCTGCGCACGGGATCCCGCGAAGACCGCGTGCGTGTGGCAGTCGACGAGCCCTGGGATTGCGGCGCAGCCGCTGCCGTCCAGCTCCTCCACGTCGCCGTCGAGGGGCTCGAGATCCCGCATGCGCCCAACCGCCGAGATCCGGCCCTCCTCGCAGAGAATGAACGCGTCCTCGACGACGTCCACGGAGCGCATCGCTTCGCGCCCGCGAAGCGGCGCGCCGGTTCCTGCCGGCGAGACGGCCTGCGCGAGGTCGCGGATCAGCAGCGTCGCCACGCGACGGCTAGGAGCCGGGCACTTCGAGGCCGTGCTCGCGCGCCGCCTCCTTCGCCTCGTCGTAGCCGGCGTCGAGGTGGCGAAGAACGCCGGTACCCGGATCCGTGGTCAGCACCCGCTCGAGCCGCTCGGCCGCCTCGTCCGTGCCGTCGGCGACCACGACCATCCCCGCGTGGATGGCGTTGCCGATCCCCACGCCCCCGCCGTGATGGACGCTGACCCACGTCGCGCCGGCCGCGGTGTTCACGAGCGCGTTGAGGATCGGCCAGTCCGCGATGGCATCGGAGCCGTCGGCCATCGCCTCGGTCTCCCGGTAGGGCGAGGCGACCGAGCCCGAGTCGAGGTGGTCGCGGCCGATGACGACCGGAGCCGAGACCTGACCGGAGCGAACGAGATCGTTGATCGCGAGGCCGGCCCTGGCGCGGTCGCCGTAGCCGAGCCAGCAGATCCTCGCGGGCAGGCCCTGAAACGCCACGCGCTCGGGTGCGAGGTCGAGCCACCGCTGGAGGAGCCGGTCGTCCGGGAAAAGACCCCGCAGCGCCCCGTCGATCGCTGCGATGTCCTCCGGATCGCCCGATAGCACGGCCCAGCGGAAGGGCCCGATGCCGCGACAGAAGAGCGGCCGGATATAGGCCGGGACAAAGCCCGGATATGAGAACGCCTCCTTTACGCCGGCCTGTTCTGCCTCCCCTCTGAGGTTGTTGCCATAGTCGAAAACATAGCTCCCGGCCCGGACGTAGGAGAGCATGCCCTCGACGTGGCGGGCGATGGACTCCGAGGCGCGGCGCAGATATTCGTCCGGGTCGTCTGCGCGCAGGCGGTCGGCCTCCTCCACCGAGAGCCCGGCGGGCACGTAGCCGTTCAGAGGGTCGTGCGCGGCGGTCTGGTCGGTGACGAAGTCGAAATGCTCTCCGCGAGCCGCAAGCTTCGGGACGATCTCGGCCGCATTCCCGAGCAACCCCACCGAGAGCGCGCGGCCCTCGTCCGCGGCGGCGCGTACGCGCGCGAGCGCATCCTCGAGGGACTCGGCCCTTTCGTCGAGGTAGCGCGTCTCGATCCGGCGCTCGATCCGCGCGGGGTCGACCTCGATGCAGAGAATCGCCGCCCCGGTCATCGTCGCGGCGAGCGGCTGGGCGCCACCCATCCCTCCCAGGCCGGCGGTGAGGATCGTCTTTCCGCGCAGGTCCGGCGAGCCGAAGTGCTTCTCCCCTGCGGCGGCGAAGGTCTGGTACGTGCCCTGGAGGATCCCCTGGGTGCCGATGTAGATCCAGCTCCCGGCGGTCATCTGGCCGAACATGGTGAGCCCGAGCGCCTCGAGGCGCCTGAACTCGTCCCAGGTCGCCCAGCGCGGGACGAGCAGCGAATTCGCGATCAGGACACGCGGCGCGCCCGGATGCGTGCGGAAGACGCCAACCGGCTTGCCGCTTTGCACCAAAAGCGTCTCGTCTTCGCCAAGAGCGAGCAAAGAGCGCACGAGTGCCTTCAAGGCGTCGTGGTTTCGTGCGGCCTTGCCCGAGCCGCCGTAGACGATGAGCTCCTCCGGCTTCTCGGCCACCTCCCGGTCGAGGTTGTTGAGGAGCATCCGAAGCGGCGCTTCCGTCTGCCAGGAACGCGCGTTCAGCGTCTGTCCGCGCGGGGCGCGGATCGTGCCGAGGTTGCCGCAAAGCTCCTCGACGACCGCGTCGACCTCGCGGACGCTCACGCGAGCTCACCGACCTCGGATTCCACGGCTGCCACGAGGTCGCCCGAACGAATCGCCGAGGCGACGAGCTCGATGTCCGGCGCGAGCGTCCTGTCCTCCATGACCGTCGGCGAGAGCGAGCGGACGAAGTCGTGTGCCGCCCGCGCGCCCGCGCCTGGCTCGAGTGGCGCGAGGAACTCCACTCCCTGCGCCGCAGCGAGAAGCTCGATCGCGAGCGCTCGCTCGACGTTCCCGAGCACGGCCCAGCACTTCAGGCCGGCCGTGTTCCCCATCGAGACGTGGTCCTCCTGGCCGGCACTCGTCGGAATCGAGTCTACGGAGGCGGGATGGCACAGGACCTTGTTCTCGCTCACGAGCGCGGCAGCCACGTACTGCGGGATCATGAACCCGGAGTTGAGCCCGCCGTCGTGCGTGAGGAAGGCGGGCAGACCGTCCGAAAGGGACGGGTTGACGAGCCGCTCCACACGGCGCTCGGAGATCGACGCGAGCTCGGCGACGGCAAGCGCCATCGAATCGAGCGCGAGGGCCACGGGCTGGCCGTGGAAGTTGCCGTTCGAGACGAGCTCGCCCCTGTCGACGAGGACGAGGGGGTTGTCCGTCGCCGCGTTGACCTCGACGGCGACCGTCTGCTCGACGTACGCGAGGAGATCCCGGCTGGCGCCGTGCACCTGAGGCGCGCAGCGAAGCGAGTAGGCGTCCTGCACCTTGTCGCACCAGCGGTGTGCCTCGATGATCGCCGACCCGTCGAGGAGGCGCGTGACGTTCGCCGCAGCGGCGGCCTGGCCCGCAAGCGGTCGCAGCGCCTGGATCTCCGGCATGAAGCTGACGCGCGAGCCTTGCAGCGCCTCGACGGACAGCGCGCAGGCGATGTCGGCGGTCTTCGCGATGCGCCGGGCGCGCACGAGCCCGAGGGCGCCGACGGCGCCCATGAACTGCGTCCCGTTGACGAGCGAAAGCCCTTCCTTCGCCTGCAGTCGCACGGGCTCGAGGCCGGCGCGCGCGAGCGCATCCGCCCCCGCGAGGAGCTCGCCGTCGTAGTTGGCCGACCCCTCGCCCACGAGCGGGAGCGCGAGATGCGCGAGCGGAGCGAGATCGCCGGACGCGCCGACCGAGCCTCGGCTCGGCACCAGGGGCAGCACGCCTCTGTTCAGACATTCGAGGAGGAGCTCGACGGTCTCGACGCGCGCCCCGGAGAAGCCCTTGGCGAGCGCGTTCGCCCGCAACACCATCGCCGCGCGCACGACCTCGTCCGGATACGGCTCCCCCACCCCGCACGCGTGGCTACGGAGCAGGCGGAGCTGAAGCTCCTCCGAGAGCTCGGGCGGGATCGCCTTGGAGACGAAGCGGCCGAAACCCGTGTTGATGCCGTACGTGTGCTCGCCGGAGGACTCCGAGGCGGCACGATCGACCAGCTCGCGCGCCGCGGCCATCCGCGATCGTCCATCGTCCGAGAGCGAGGCGGGCGTTCTCTCGACCGCGACCGACCAGACGTCGTCGATCGTGAGATCGTCTCCGTTCAAGAGGACTCCGGTGGCGACGGCCATCGCGAGCAAGTCTAGAACGCGCCGGGCTCCGGTTCCGGCCGCAGGAAGGAGCGCGAATGCGAGTGCACGTCATCAGCGACATCGAAGGGGTCTCGGGCGTCGTCAAGTCGCAGCAGGGCGACGGCGGCGAATCGCTCTTCGAGGAGGCGCGGCGCCTCTACACCGAGGAGATCAACGCCGCCGTGCGGGGTGCCTGCGCCGGGGGCGCGACCGAGGTCGTCGTGATGGACTGCCACGGGGCGGGGAAAGGCTGGAACTTCAACTCGCTTCTCCCCGAAGAGCTCGATCCCCGGTGCGAATGGGTCGTCCAGAACGAGTGGACGGAGTACACGGGCTTCCTCGAGGAGGGCTGCGACGCGGCGCTCTTCATCGGGATGCATGCGCGCGCGGGCGTCGCCGACGGCGTCCTCAACCACACCATCTCGGGCTCCGACATCTACGAGCTGCGGTTCAACGGGACGCCGGTCGGCGAGACGGGGATCAACGCTGCCCTGTGCGGCACCTTCGGGTGTCCGGTGCTCCTCGTTACCGGAGACGACGCGGTCTGCCGCGAGAGCCGTGAGCTCCTCGGGGAGGGACTCACGACCGTCGCTGTCAAGCAGGGGCTCGGGCGTACGAGCGCGCGCAATATCGCGCCCCAGCGAGCCCGCGAGATGATCGAAGACGGCGCCAAGCGGGCACTTGCAGATGTGAGTGCGGTGGCGCCCTACGACCCCGGAAATCCCTGCGAGATCGAGGTCGACCTGATGGGGTCGCACCTCGTCGAGCCCTATCGCTCCCGGCACGGCGTCGAGATTCTCGATGGCCGCCGCCTCGTCTCGAGGGCAGACGACTGGTGGAGCGCCTGGAGACAGTTCTGGCCGATGTACTGACCGCGGATCCGGAGGAAGCTCTCCCGCACGCCGATCGCCGGCCGCCGAAGGGCGCTCTCCACCTCCTTCGCCTACGGGACTTCCGGCTGACATACGCCGCGATCGCCACGAGCGAACTCGGCTACGCCTTCCAGTACATCGCGCTGATGTGGTTCGCGCTCGAGGTCGCGGGGCCGGCCGGTGTCCTCGTCGTCAGGCTCGCGGACAGCGTCCCGGCGCTCCTGTTCGGCCTTCACGGCGGTCTGCTCGCCGACCGGGTCGAGCGACGCCGGACGATGATCGCGATGGATCTTGTTCGCGGCGCAGTCCTCGTGCCGGTCGCCGTCGCTGGGCTCGCAGGCCACCTCCCGCTCTGGGCGCTCGTGCTCGCGGCCTTCCTGCTCACCGCGGCAACGAGCTACTTCGACCCTGCGTACGGCGCGCTCCTGCCCGCTCTCGTCGGCCGGTCGCACGTTCAGGAGGCAAACGCACTCGTGCGCGCCAGTGCGGATGCCATCAACGTCGGCGGTTGGGCGCTCGCCGCAGGGCTCCTCATCTTCACGCCGCTGAGTGTCCTCTTCGCTATCAACGCCGCGACGTTCTTCGTCTCGGCCGCGCTGATCTCGAGGATCCACCCGCGTCCTGCGGCGGCGTTGCCGCAAGGCACCGCCTGGTCTCAGGTCAAGGAGGGGCTCAACGCCCTCGCCTTGCTGCCGGTCCTCGCGGTCGCTGTCGCGGCTCTCGGCGTGGCGATCACGATCGAGTCCGGCACGTGGATGGTCGGCGTCCCGGAGCTCGTCCGGAGCGAGCTGGGACACGGGGCGGGAGGGTTCTCGCTCGTCATGGTCGGCTATGCCGTCGGCTCGATCGCCGGCGGCGTCTACCTGGCGCGCCGTCCGGTCAGACGGAAGGCGTATGCGAGCCTCTTCGCCTGGACGCTCTACCTGCCGGCCTACCTCCTCATGGGTCTCGCAGGGAGCGTCGGCGTCGCGATCATCGGCGCCCTGTGCGCCGGGGTCGGCCAGGGGTCATCGATCGTGCTGCTGAACTCCGCCGCGCAGGAGCAGGTGCCGGATCGAGTTCTGGGCCGTGTGATGGGGCTCATCGGGCTCGTCCATCGCGGTGCCCACGCGACCGGGCTCATCTTTGTCTCGCCGCTCTTCGCCTTCTTCCCGCCGCGCCCGATCTTCGTCGCAGCCGCGCTCGCCGCGCCCATCGTCGGAATCGGAGGAGCCGCGGTCGCGCTCGTGCTCAGTCGTCGAGCAGGCGCAGCTCGAGGACGCGGCGCGAGTCGAAGCCTTCGATCCTGAGCAGGCGGCCCGCCGCCTCCACGGCGGCACCCGCCGGCATGAGACCGACGAGCTCGCTCCCCGCGACCTCGGCGCCGCGAGCCTCGGCCTCCGAGGCGATCGTCGCCACGATCGTGTGCAGCGCGGCAGCCTCCCAGTCGGTCACGTTCATGCTCACCTGGACGAGGCCCGCATTCGGCAGGTCGAGCCCGAGGGCGCGCACGCCGGGGAAGCCGCCGTCGCGCTCGCGGACGAGCGAGGCGATCTCCCGGGCTGTCTCGACGGACGCGCCGCGCAGGTTCACGTTGAACGCGATCAGCGGCCGGCGGACGCCGACGAGAACGCCTCCGGCGGTCGGATGGAGCTTCGCCGGCCCTCGGTCGGGCGCAAGCTCACCGGAGTCGATGCGCCGCTGGAGCTCCTCGGGACCCCCGCGCCGGAAGAACGCGGGCTCGCGGCGATCCTCCGCGAGCCGCGCGTAGAGGAAGACGGGCAGCTCGAGCTCGGAGCCGACCCGGTCGGCCAGGGCGAGCGCCGCCTCGCGCGCGGCCGGCTCGTCCTCGGGCCGCAACGGG
>DASSBN010000044.1:0-20179 GCA_035698665.1 Gaiellaceae bacterium | reverse complement strand
CGCCCTGCCCGTCGAGTTCGTGCAGGTGCAGCGCGAGGACATCTCCGCGACGCTCGGCGAGGACTCGCTCCACCAGGCCCTGATCGCCGGCATCGGCGGTCTCCTCGCGGTCGCCTTCTTCTTGCTCCTCTTCTACCGCTTTCTCGGCGTCATCGCGATCATCGGCCTCGGGATCTACGGCGTGCTGCTCTACGGCGCGCTCCTCATCTTCAACGTCACCCTGACGCTCCCGGGCTTCGCCGGCCTCGTGCTCACGATCGGCGTCGCAGCCGATGCGAACGTCGTCATCTTCGAGCGCATCAAGGAAGAGGTGCGCGGCGGCAAATCGGTGCGCGCTGCGATCGCGAACGGCTACCGCAAGGGCTTCAGCACGATCGTCGACGCGAACGTCGTCACCATCATCACGGCGTTCGTCCTCTTCGCGGTCGCCACCGGAGGCGTGAAGGGCTTCGCCCTCATGCTGATCATCGGAACGCTGATCTCGATGATCACCGCCGTCGCCGTGACGCGCGCGCTCCTCGGCGTCCTCGCCGGCTTCCGCTGGTTCAACAACCCGTCCTTCATGGGCGCGAGCGCGCAGAAGATCCCCGCCTGGCAGCGCGTCGACTTCATCGGCCGCACGAAGTACTGGTTCGCCGTCTCGGGCGCTGTGCTCCTGATCGGCATTGTGTCGCTCGCGATCCAGGGCCTGAACCTCGGGATCGACTTCAAGGGGGGCAGCCAGTTCTCGTTCAAGACGCCGCAGGCGCACCAGATCCAGGACGTCCGTGCGCAGACGACGAGGCTCGGCGTCAGCGACGCCGTCATCCAGGGGCGCGGGCCGGTCGAGAACGGCGCCTACAAGTCGTTCCAGGTGCGGACGCCGTCGCTCGGCCAGCAGGAGCAGACGGAGCTCACCGCGGCGCTGACCTCGAACCTCGACGCCACCTCCGTCGGTGTGAAGAACGTCTCGGCGAGCTTCAGCCGGCAGATCCTCAAGGGCGCGATCCTCGCCATCTTCGTCTCGCTCGCGCTGATCGTCATCTACGTGACGCTCAGATTCGAGTTCAAGTTCGCGGTGCCCGTGCTCATCGCCCTCGTGCACGACATCCTCATCACCCTCGGCATCTACTCGTTGACCCAGCGGGAGGTGACGAGCGCAACCGTTGCGGCGGTGCTCACGATCCTCGGCTACTCGATCTACGACACGATCATCATCTTCGACCGCGTGCGCGAGAACATCCCGCTCATGCGGCGGTCGAGCTTCGCCGCGATCGCGAACCAGTCGCTCTGGGAGACGATCCGCCGCTCGCTTGCAACGACGTTCATCACGCTCCTCCCGGTCACGTCGCTCTTCCTCTTCGGAGGTGACACGCTCAAGGACTTCGCCTTCGCCCTCCTCGTCGGCATCATCTCCGGCGCGTACTCGACGATCTTCATCGCGACGCCTGCCCTCGTCGTCCTCAAGGAGCGCGAGCCCGAGTTCGCCAAGCGCAAGAGCGCCGGCCTGCGGGAGAAGGTCGAGGACGTGGACATCCCGGAGGAGGCCGAGCCGGAAACCGTGCCCGTGGAGGAGGCTCCGGTCGCTGCGGCGATTCCGGTCGAGGTCGACGGCCCGGCCGAGCCCGACGGCGGCGCTGCGGAGAGCGCGGCGGCCAGGCGCGAGGCGAGGCGCAAGCGTAGGCGTGCGAGGCCCCATGGACGAGCGCGCTAGCGAAAACCACGACTCGAAGTCGCTCCGCGGCCTCGCCGAGGAGGCGATCCTCGCCGGTGTGGGCGCCGTCGCGCTGACGAAGGACCGGGCCGACGAGCTCGTCCAGGAGCTCGTGGGCCGCGGGAAGATGACCGGCGACGACGCCCGCGAGCTCGTCGACGAGGTCATGGGCCGTTGGCGCGGCGACGCGGTGCGGATGAGCGAGCGCGCGGGCACGACTCTCTCCTCGCTCTTCCGCGAGGTCGGATTGATCACCCGCCGCGAGTACGAGGAGCTCGAGCTCCGCCTCGCCCAGGTCGAGCACCGGCTGCGCCTCGTCGAGAAGAAGGAGCCATGAGCTCCCGGCCGGCTGTCCGCCAGCTCGGCCGCCTCTCTGAGATCTCGCAGGTCGCGGCGAAGCACGGCTTCGGCTACTTCTTCGACACGCATCGCCCGCACGGGCCTCGCTCCCGCCGCGCCCGCGAAGTCGACGTCTCCGGGGACGGCTCGAACCGCGGCCTCCGCGTCCGGCAGATGCTCGACGAGCTCGGTCCGACCTTCGTCAAGTTCGGCCAGCTGCTCTCGACGCGCCCGGACATCGTCCCGCCGGACATCGTCTTCGAGCTGAAGGCGCTCCAGGACGACGTCACGCCCGTTCCCTACGCGGAGATCGACCGCGTCATCCAGGAGGAGCTCGAGCTGACCGTCGAGCAGCTCTTCCTCGACTTCGAGGAGACGCCCGTCGCGGCCGCGTCGATCGGCCAGGTGCACCGGGCGACGCTTCCGAACGGCCGGCGCGTGGCGGTGAAGGTGCAGCGCCCGGACGCGCCGCGCCAGATCGAGGCCGACCTCGAGCTCATGTACCAGGCCGCCCGGCTCGTACGCGACCGCGTGAAGGCACTCGAGTTCATCGACACCGTCTCGCTCGTGGACGAGTTCGCGCGCACGATCCGCCAGGAGCTCGACTACCGGATGGAGGCGCGAAACGCGGAGCAGTTCCACCGCAATTTCGCCGGCCATCCGCACGTGCGCGTCCCGCGCGTCTACTGGAGCTACTCGCGCTCGCGGGTCCTCACGCTCGAGCTCCTCGAGGGCGTACAGCTTCGCGATCTCGACCTGGACACGTATTCGATCGAGGAGCGGCGGCGGCTCTCCTACCTGTTCGCCGAGGCATGGATGCACATGATCTTCCGCCACGGCTTCTTCCACGCCGACCCGCACCCGTCCAACATCATGGTCCTCGAGGCGACAGAGCAGATCGGGCTCATCGACTTCGGCATGGTCGGGAAGCTGACCGACGAGGACATGTCGCGCCTCACCGGGCTCTTCATCGACGCTGTCAACGAGCGGATCGAGGCGCTGCCGAAGCGGCTCGCCGCGCTCGGCGTCCGCTACCCGAGGGCACTGGAGGAGGAGTTCGTCGCCGAGCTCCGCGACGTCTACTACCGCTACTACGGCTCGAGCCTCTCCGAGATCGACCCGATCCAGCTCATCCGGGAGGCCTTCGCGCTCATCTACCGGATGCACCTGCAGCTGCCGACGCGGTTCGTCCTGCTCGACCGCGCGATCGCGACGCTCGGGTCCGTGGGCCTCGAGCTCTACCCGGACTTCAACGTCTTCGACGTTGCGAAGCCGTACGCGCGCGAGCTCCTCATCGAGCGTTTCACGCCGCAGCGGGTGGCGCGGCGGGCTGCCGGCGAGGCCCGCAACCTCGCCATGATCGCGCGGGAGCTCCCGTACCAGCTGCACGACACGCTCGAGCAGGTGCGCGACGGGCAGATCGAGGTCGGGTTCCGCCACGAGGGCCTCGAGGACTTCATCAAGCGGATGGACCTCGTCGCCAACCGCATCGGGATCGCGGTGGTGGCCGTCGGCGGCGCGCTCACGTCGGCGATGCTCGCCCTCGTGTCCGACGGGCCGACGTCCTTCTTCGGGATCCTCTCGGTCATCGGCCTCAGCCTCTCGGCGCTCCTCAGCATCTGGCTCGTCTGGGGCGTCATCCGCTCCGGCCGGCTCTAGCTACTAGCTCTCTTTCATCGGGACCTTTTCGCGCCCGGCCGGCGTAGTAGCGGCATGCGCACTCGATTCCTCATCGCAGTCTTGCTCAGCCTCGCCCTCGCGCCGCTCGCCCGCGCCGACGGCCTGCCGATCGCCGACGGCGGTGCGCCGGCCGTCATCGCCGGGGACGACCTCAACGGCCGCCTCGTCGCCCTTCCGGCCCGCGGGGGAACCGTGGTCGCCCGGATCGGCGACTCCGTCTACGTGTCGCGGTTCCTCGACGGGCGCTACACCGTGCCCGTCGTCGCGCTCGACCACACCGCGTCCGGTCTCTCGACCGACGGCTCGACGCTCGTTCTCATCAATCCGCGTCGCAGCTTCCCGCGCGCCCGGACGAGCTTCGCCGTCCTCGACGCGAAAAGCCTGCGCGTACGGCAGCACATCGCCCTCGACGGCGACTTCAGCTTCGACGCGCTCTCGCCGGACGGGACGCGCCTGTTCCTGATCCACTATCAGTCGCGCAGGGATCCGACCCGCTACGAGGTCCGTGCGCTCGACGTCCCGAGCGGGAAGCTGCTTCCGACGCCGATCGTGGACAAGAGCGAGCCGGACGAGCGGATGGCCGGCTTCCCGATCACCCGGGAGACGACCGCGGACGGGCGCTGGGCCTACACGCTCTACGACGGGGCCGGGGAGGAGCCGTTCGTCCATGCGCTCAACACGGTCGACGGGGAGGCGCACTGCATCGACCTCGCCATGCTCGCGGGGCGACAGGACCTCTACGACCTGCGGCTCGATCTCGGGCCGGGCGGCGGCGAGCTCGCGGTGGTGGACGGAGCCGAGCCCGTGACGGTCATCGACACCAACACCTTCGAGCCCATCCACGCCAACGTGGTCGCTCCGGAAGCCGCGGCCACGCCGTCGCGACGCTCGTCGTGGCCGCTCGCGCTCCTCGCCGGCGTGGTACTGATCGTCCTCGTAGGCGGTGCGCTTGCTCTCCGGGGTCGCAGCTACAGCTGGCGCTCGAGCTTGCCGTCTCGGCCGCGGACATAGATCCGCACTTCGCGCCGAGGTGCCCGCTCCGGCTTCAGGTAAACGATCTCGACTGAAGACTTGGGCTTGGGTGCCGGAGGTGCCGGTCTCGGCTCAACGTCAAGCTCGCCCTCGTCCTCCTGGGGCGGGCCGGCTGCGATGCGGGCCGCGAGCGCACGTGCTCCCTCGGTGTCCACAGGAGAATCGTCCCTCGGCGGCGAGAATCTTGCACCCCCGCAAAGGTCAGGGACGCCCGCCTTCCGTGTAGGCCAGGCACAGGCTCTGGACGAGTTGTTTCTCTTCCTGGCGAAAGGACATCTAGCCGCGCCAGACGGCCTTCGGTAGCGTCGGCGCCCATGGTCGGGGGGATGGTTCTGGTGGTCGAGCACGAGACTCCCTTGCGGGCGTACCTCGCGCAGCAGCTCGCAGACGACGGCTTCGAGGTGCTCGCGACCGACCGGGCCACGGCCGCGCTCGAGCTCGTCGAGCAGGCGAGGCCGAGCCTCGTGCTCCTCGACGCGGTGCTTCCCGACGGGTCGGGCTTCGAGGTCTGCAGCCGTCTGCGCGAGGGGGAGCCCGGCCGGGCCTGGGACCGCGACGTTCCGGTGATCATGGTCAGCGCCCGCGGCGATCCGGTCGATCGCGTGCGCGGCTTCGCGCGCGGCTGCGACGACTACGTCGTGAGACCTTTCGTCTATGACGAGCTCGTCGCCCGCATGCGGGCGGTGTTGCGGCGGACGTCCGGGCCGCGCCATTCGCGGCTCAGCGTGCGGGACCTCGAGATCGACCTCGCGGCGCGCCTCGTCACCGTGAGCGGCGAGGCCGTCCAGCTCTCGGCGAAGGAGTACGAGCTGCTCGTCGCCCTCGCCGAGGACCCCGAGCGCGTCTTCAAGAAGGAGGATCTCCTCCGCGACGTCTGGGGCTTTCGCTCGCTCGGACGCACCCGCACGCTGGACTCGCATGCGTCGCGCCTCCGCCGCAAGCTGAACCGAAACGGCGACGCGGGGTACGTCCTGAACGTCTGGGGCGTCGGTTACCGCCTGACCGCCCTCAGCTGATCAGGTTCGGGTCTGGTTCTCCTCGACGTCGACGTCGGGGTCGATCTCGTTCGCCCGCTGGGAGGTGAGCTCGGCCTCGCGCCTGTCGGCCTCGGCCCGTTGCGCCATCTGCTCGGCGGCGGCGCGGCGCTCGTCGGCCTCCTGCGCGCGCGTGTCCGCCTGCTGGCGAAGCCCCCGCGCCTCGTCGCGCTGCTCGTCCAGACGGCGCGAGCGACGCGCACTCAGCCAGACGAGCGCCAGTACGACGATGATCGCGACCGCGATGACAATCCAAATCCAGGTGTCCATTGGACCTCCCGCTCGTTTTCGAGTGGCTACCCGAAGAGCGAAATCGCGACACCAATTTAGAGAGGCTCGGCCACCCAGTCGCGCGTGAGGTAGAGCCAGAACGCGAGCCCCGAGTAGCGGCCGTAGCGGCGGAAGCGCCGCTCGATCGCGGTGTCCTTTGCCTTCCGGCCGTTCAGGCTCGCGTACTTCGGGCGCGTCCAGGAGTCGAGCACGAGCCTCGAATAGCGGCCGATGAGCAGCATGATGTGCGCCGCCGCGTAGGGTCCCACGCCCGGCAGAGCGAGCAGGCGCAGCGCCACCTCGTCGTCGGGAAGGTCGTCGGGGTCCGCGGTCGCGAGCTCCTCGAGATCGATCTCGCCGGAGGCGACCGAGTCTGCGAGCGAGCGGAGGTACGCCCCGCGGTAGCCAGTCCTCGCGACGTCCCGGTAGAACGACTCGGGCGCCGCGGCCATGGCGGCGGGCGAGGGGAAGGCGTGGCCGAAGGGTCCCTCGGCCGGAGCCCCGGCCGCCGGCTCCCCGAGGTGCTCGACGATTGCGCTGACCATGCGGACGGTTCCGCCCCAGGCGGTGTTCGTCGTGCAAATCGTCTTGACGACTTCCTCGTAGACCGTCTGGCTCCGCATCAGCCGCCCGGCTCCGGTCGTCACCCAGGAGAGGTCCGGATCCTCGAGCGCGCCCGTGTAGAACTCCGAGAGGTCCTCGTCGAGTCGGAGGATGTGCCGGACGGCGTCGAGCGCGGCCTCGGAGCGCTTCCCCGCGCGGCCCGTCACCGTCGCCTTGCCCGTGCCCGCCTCGCGCACGAGCACCGTCTGCGGCCTGCCTCGCGGCAGCGCCACGGTCGTTTCGAGGACGCGCTCGTCCTCGTCGATCCGGTTCGGGGGAAGGTCGGCGACCCCGTGCGACACGATCGTCCGCCAGAGGTCGACGGGCTCGCCGCCGGCGCCCTCGAGCGGAAGTGTCGCGCTCCAGGTCACGAAGCCGCGGCCGGGTCGTACTTCTGCTCCCACGGCGAGACGGCGAAGGCCTCGCCGGGGGTTCCGCCGAGGCAGAGGATCGTCGTGCCCGCTTCGTGGGCCACCGCCGATCGGATCGAGGCGGGGTCGGGCACGTAGACGAAGGTGCCGGCGGGCGCTGCGATCGTCTCGCCGTCGACGGTGAACGTCGCGCTCCCCTTCGAGACGTAGTAGAGCTCCTCGTGCTTCGTCCCGCTGTGCTCGATCTCGTCGTGCTCGCCGACGATCTCGCCCTCCTGGGTGGCCGTGTACGCGTTCACCCCGAAGGACTGGATCCCGAAGTGGATCCGGACCGCATGCCAGTCGGGCTCGCCGGCCTCCTTCTCGCCGGCTGGCTCGGGGATCTCGTCGATGTGCGTCACCTGGTAGCCCTTGGGCATGCATCCTCCTCGTCGTCTGAACCCGCTACGGAGAGGTTATGCGCAGCCGGTCGCCCTCCGAGATGTCCCAGCCCGCGAACGCGCCCTGGTTGACCTCGAGTGCGCCGCGGTAGGCGACGCCGGGGTCGTAGAGCGGGCACGGGTCGGCCTTGCAGGGCTCCATGTCGAGGATCTTCAGGATGCGCCCCTCCGCCGAGTAGAAGGCGATCGAGAGCGGGATAAGCGTGTCCTTCATCCAGAACGGGCCGCGATGGTCCTCCGGGAAGACGAACGCCATCCCGGCCTCGGCCGGAAGCGTCTCCCGGCCCATGAGGCCCTGCTCGCGCTCGGCCTGCGTGTCGGCAACCTCGACCGCGATCGTCGTCTGCTCGTCCCCGTGCGAGAGCACGGCCTGAGCGGCCTGCTCCTCGCTGCCCCCTCCGCCGCACCCGGCGAGGACGACGAGGGCGAGAGCCACGACCGCCCTAGACGAGGGTCCCTCCCTCGAGGCTGAGGAGGAGCTGCTTGCGCTCGAGGCCGCCCGCATAGCCGACGAGGCTTCCGCTCGAGCCGACGATGCGGTGGCACGGGACGACGATGGGCACCGGGTTTCGGTTCAGTGCCCCGCCGACCGCCCGCGCGGCGCGCGGCTTCCCGATGCGCGCCGCGAGCCCGCCATAGGTGTCGACCTGGCCGTAGGGCACGCGCTGCAGCTCGGCGAGGACGCTCTGCTGGAACGCGGGCAGCGCGGTGAGGTCGACGGGCAGGTCGAACTCGTGCCGGCGGCCTTCGAAGTACTCGTCGAGCTCTCGGCGGGCGTCTTCCACCGGGCGGGCCGAGCGGAGCACGCGCACGCCGTGCCGGCGCGAGAGCCGCTCGATCTCCTCGTCCGGGTTCGGATCGAAGGCGATCTCGCAGAGCCCGCGCTCGGTCGTGGCGACGAGAAGGGGGCCGATCGGCGAGTCGGTCAGGTCGTAGGCGACGTCGAGCAGCGCCTCGGAGGCCGCGCGGTCGCGAAAGGCGCGGTCGGTCTTGGCGGGAACGGTCATGTCATCCTCCTGCGCAGCCGCCGGACTCCCGAGGAGGCGGCCTGTCGGGCCGCGGCCTCGCTGGAGCCGAGCGCTGTCGCGATGTCTCGATAGTCCAGGTCGTAGCCGTAGCGAAGGACGACTGCAGCCCGCTCGGTGGCGGGCAGGTCGCCCGTGAGGTGGTCGAGCTCGGCGTAGGCCGGGCGGCTGTCGTCGGCGGGAAGCTCGGGCAGCTCGCCCGCCGGCCTCCGCTTTCGCCGCTCGTCGATCGCGACCCGGGTCGCGATCCTGTACGCCCACGCGCGCAGGTGGCGCCCGTGCTGGAGGCTCGGGTACCCGCGGAGGGCACGGAGGAAGGTCTCCTGGAAGGCGTCGTCGGCGGCCTCGCGGCCGGCGAGCTTCCTGAGGTACGCGTAGATCTCGTCTCGGTACTCCTCGTAGAACCGTTCGAAGGGCGGGATCGCCACGGCGTTCATCATCTGCTCTAACGCACCGCCCTGCCGAGATGTGAGACTGCCGCCGTGAACGTCGCGGTCGTGGGTCACGTGGAGTGGATCGAGTTCGTGCGAGTCGATCACGTTCCAGCACGCGGCGAGATCGTCCACGCGGGCGAGACGTGGTGCGAGGCCGCCGGAGGAGGTGCGGTCGCCGCGGTGCAGCTCGCGCGGCTCGCGGGATCGAGCACGCTCTACACGGCGATCGGCGACGACGAGCTGGGAGGGAAGGTCGTTCCCGAGCTCGAGCGCCACGGCGTCACCGTCCATGCGGCTGTGCGCCCTGAGCCTCAGCGGCGCGGTTTCACCTACATCGACGCAGCCGGAGAGCGCACGATCACCGTGATCGGCGAGCGGCTGGGTCCGCGCAGGTCGGACGATCTCCCCTGGGACGGCCTCGCCCAGACCGACGGCGTCTACTTCGTCAGCGGCGATGCCGCCGCTTTGAAGGCGGCGCGCGGGTCGAAGGTGCTCGTCGCCACCGCGCGTTCGCTCGCGACGCTCGCCGAGGGCCGGGTCGAGATCGATGCTCTCGTCCGCAGCCGGAACGACGAGGGGGAGACGTACCGTCCGGGCGATCTCGAGCCGCCGCCGCGCACGGACGTTGCGACCGCCGGTCCGCAGGGCGGTAGCTTCACCATCGCGGGCGGCGCTCCCACGCACTTCCCTCCGGCCGCCGCGCCCGGGCCGCTCCAGGACACCTATGGCGCCGGCGACAGCTTCGCAGCTGGACTCACCTACGGCCTCGCCGAGGGCCTGTCCATGGACGAGGCCGTGTCGCTCGCCGCGCGGTCAGGAGCCGCGGCTCTGTCGCGCCGCGGCGCTCACGGGGCCTAGGAACGCTCGGCTAGCCGGTCGAGGATGTAGCCGGCGTACCAGGTTGGCCAGTCGTCGTCGCGCTGGCCCAGCTCCCGCTCGTACTCGCCGTGTGCGCGCTCGGTCTCCTTCAAAAGCTCTGCCAGCTCTTCTTGGGTCACGTCCATGGTGGCTCCTTGTGGAATCGAGGGGTTGCTAAGTGGGGAATTGTGGTTTACAGTGGGGCGAAGTGGGGATCACGTCTCAGGCGGATCGATGCTACTCGGCGAATACGAGCACACTCTCGACGACAAGAACCGGCTCACCCTCCCGGCGAAGTTCCGCCAGGCCTTCGCCGGCGAGGTCGTCGTGTCGCGTGGGCTCGACGGTTGCCTCTTTGTGTTCACCCGCGACAACTGGGATTCCTTCGTGGCCGCGCAGCTGGAGGCGCTCAACCCCTTCAGCAAGGAGGCGCGCCAGATGAGCCGCTACATGTTCGCGGGCGCCGCCGAGACCGAGCTCGACAAGCAGGGGCGCATGATGGTTCCACCCGCGCTCCTCGGGCACGCGGGTCTCGGCCGCGAGGTCGTCGTCGCCGGCGTGCGCGACCACGTCGAGATCTGGGACCGGGCCGCCTGGAAAAAGCAGATCGAAGAGGTCGAAGGGAGTGTGGAGCTTGTTGCCGAGCGCCTTGCAGCGAAGCAGGACTGACCACGTTCCCGTCCTCGCCGACGAGGTGCGGGAGCTGCTGGCCGTCAAGCCGGGGGAGACCGTCGTCGACGCGACCTTCGGCGCGGGCGGGCACGCGCGCGTCCTCGCTGCCGGCCTCCAGGGCAAGGGCCGGTTCATCGCCGTCGACCGCGACGCGAGCGTGCGCCCGTTCTTCGAGCGCTTCGAGCGCGAGGCGGGCGTCCAGGCGCGTTTCCTGCGCGGCGAGCTCTCGGTCGTCCTCTCCCAGCTCGGCGGAAACGGCGTCGAGGCCGACGCGATCCTCCTCGACCTCGGCGTCTCCAGCATGCAGATCGACCGTCCCGAGCGCGGGTTCTCCTACGCGGTCGACGCGCCGCTCGACATGCGCATGGATCCCTCGGGCGAGCTCTCCGCCAAGGAGATCGTCAACGAGTGGGAGGAGCGTGAGCTCGCGACGATCTTCCGCCGCTACGGCGAGGAGCGGTTCGCGCGCCAGATCGCCCAGGCGATCGTCCGCCGGCGCAAGGAGCAGCCGTTCGAGCGCACGGGCGAGCTCGTCGACGTCGTCAAGTCTTCGATCCCGGCTCCGCGCCGCTTCGGAGACGGCCATCCCGCAAAGCGCGTCTTTCAGGCTCTCCGGATCGCCGTCAACGAGGAGCTCGACTCGCTCGAGCGCGCGCTGCCGGCCGCGCTCGCGATGCTCCGGCCGGGGGGCCGGCTCGCGGTCATCAGCTTCCATTCGCTCGAAGACCGGATGGTCAAGCGCTTTTTCGCCGCCCAGGCACGCGGGTGCACGTGCCCGCCCGAGCTTCCCGTCTGCGTCTGCGGAAACGAGCCGACGATGCGTCTCCTGACGCGCAAGGCCGTTCGCCCGTCGCCGCAGGAGACTGCCGAGAACCCGCGCTCGGCCTCGGCGAAGCTCCGGGCGGCAATCAGGGTGGGTGACGAGGCCTGATGGCGAGCTTCGCGCCCGCGACCGCACGCGCGTATGCGCCCGCGAGGCCGCGCAGTGAGCCGGCCGCGCCGGCGCGCCCACAGCCGCGTCCTCGCCGTTCCGCACGTCGACAGGCACGGCCGCGCGTTGCCGGCGGCGTTCTCTGGATTGTGATCGTGGCCGCGCTCCTCGCCGGCATCGTCGCCTTGAACGTGGCCGCCCTCCGCCTGAACATGCGGGTCGAGCAGCTCGACAACCAGCGTGACGAGCTCGTCACGAAGCGCGAGAACATCCAGTCGCAGCTTTCGGCGACGGCGGCCGCGGGACGCATCGAGGAGCTCGCGACGAAGACTCTTCACCTCGGGGCGCCGGCGTCCACCACGTACCTCGAGCTCAAGCACCGCGGCCCTTAGTCATGACCGCGCGGGTTGCGAACCGGCGCATTCGCCTCCTGATCGCCCTCTTCGCGGCCGTCTTCGCCGTCGCGCTCCTGCGGGCCGGGTGGCTGCAGGCAGTGCGCGCGCAAGCACTCGGCAACCTGGCGACGAACCAGCATCGCGAGACCATCGACGTGCCGCCGCACCGCGGGACGATCTACGACCGGCTCGGCGTGGAGCTCGCGGTTGGCTCGCGCGCGACGACGGTCTACGCGAATCCGCGGCAGATCCAGGATCCGCGGGCGGCGGCCATGGCCGTCGAGCAGACCCTCGGCCTGAGCGCGGACAAGGTGTACCCGGTCCTCGCCGACCGCTCGCGCGGCTTCGTCTATGTCGAGCGGCAGGCGGATCCGGGGCTCGCGCAATCGCTCCAGGACAAGCACATCCAGGGGTTCGGCTTCTACGACGAGGAGCGTCGCGACTACCCGCAGAAGCGGATCGGGGCCTCGGTGCTCGGCTATGCCGGCGTCGACAACAAGGGTCTCGCAGGCCTCGAGCTCGAGCTCGACAAGACGCTCACGGGAACCCAGGGCGAGAAGACCATCGTCAAGGATCCCTTCGGGCGGACACTCCAGGTCGTCGACTCGAAGCCGGGCAGCGACGGCAAGAACGTCTACCTCACGCTCGACCATTCCATCCAGGGCCAGGTCGAACGGGTGCTGGCAGAGACGAGGGAGCGTTGGGCGGCCAAATCGGCGAGCGCCATCGTCATGGATCCGCGCACCGGCGGCATTCTCGCGATCGCCAACGACCCGGGGTACGACGCGAACAAATTCTCCCAAGTTCCGCAGGACCGGCAGCGGAACCGCGCAGTGACGGACACGTACGAGCCCGGCTCCACGTTCAAGATCGTGACGATCTCGGGCGCGCTCGAGAGTGGGATCGTGACGCCGTCGACGAAGTTCACGCTCCCGTACGAGATTCAGGTCGCCGACCGGAAGATTCACGATGCCGAGCCGCGCGGGACGCAGACGATGACGACCGACCAGATCCTCTCCCGCTCGTCGAACGTCGGCGTCGTTACCATCGCGCAGGAGCTCGGCGAGACCGGGATCAACGACTGGATCCATCGCTTCGGCTTCGGACGCCCGACGGGCATCGACTATCCCGGCGAGAGCAAGGGCATCGTCCTGCCGCCGGAGAAGTGGTCGGGCTCCACGATCGGCAACGTCCCGATCGGCCAGGGCATCGCCGTCACACCCGTGCAGATGATCGCCGCCTACGGGGCGATCGCGAACCGCGGCGTCATGATCGAGCCCCATCTCGTCGACCGGATCGGGAACGGCGAGGCGCCGGAGCCGGTTCGGCGGCGGGTCGTGACGACGAAGACGGCCGACGAAGTCCGGCACATGCTGCGGGAGGTCGTCGAGGAGGGCTCGGGGACGGCAGCCCAGGTGCCCGGCTACCGGATCGCCGGCAAGACGGGAACCGCCGCCAAGCCGGACGGTGCCGGCGGGTACTCGACGTCGGCCTACGTCGCGTCGTTCGTTGGCTTCGTGCCCGCGAAGCATCCGCGTCTGGTGATCCTGGTCGCGGTGGACGAGCCGCGCGGCGCGATCTGGGGCGGGGTCGTGGCGGCGCCGGCCTTTGCCGAGATCGCCAACTTCGCGCTGCAATACCTCGAGATTCCACCCGACTAGCCCCGGGGCCGCCGCGGGCCTCCCTCCAATTTCAGCCTATCGCCGAAAAGCGCGCGCGTGGTGCGCGGATCGAGGAAAGTACGTGCAAAAGAGGCATTTTTTTGCCACTCAGCCCACCAAGGCGGACGAGCCCCGTTGGTAGACTCCGGTCCCATCGACCTCGAGCTCTTGGCCACCGCCGTGCACGCTGCGCGCACCGCGAATCCGGCCCCCGTCGACGTCACCGACCTGGCCTACGACGCACGGCGTGTGACTTCCGGGGCGCTCTTCGTCTGCGTCCCCGGCATGAAGGCTGACGGCCACGACTTCGCTCCTCAGGCGGTCGCCAACGGAGCCGCTGCACTCATCGTCGAGCACGAGCTCGACCAACCCGTTCCCCAGCTCGTCGTCGCGGACGCGCGCGAGGCGATGGCGCTCGCCGCCGACGCCTTCTTCTGCCACCCGACGCGCGAGCTCGAGGTCGCCGGCGTCACCGGCACCAACGGGAAGACGACGACGGCCTTTCTCCTCTTCGCGATCCTGGCCGCAGCCGGCCGCCGGCCTGGTCTCCTCGGCACCATCGAGAACCGGATCGGCGGAGAGCGGCGCGCTGCGGTTCGGACGACATCGGAGGCCATCGACGTTCAGCGTCTCCTCCGTGAGATGCTCGACGCGGGCGACTCGAGCTGCGCGATGGAAGCCACGTCGCACGGATCCGCGCTCAAACGCCTGCTCGGTATCCGCTTCGCGGTGCTCGTCTTCACGAACCTGAGCCAGGACCACCTCGACTTCCATGGGACCTTGGAGGAGTACTTCGACGCCAAGCGGCGGCTCTTCACGGAGCCAGACGTGGACGGACGTCGGCCGGCCGCCGTCGTGAACGTCGACGATGCTCACGGGCGCCGCCTGGCGGAGGAGCTTCGCGCGCTCGGCGAGGGGCCGGTGACCTTCGAGCTCGGGGACGCCGAGGATCTCGAGCTGACCGCGGGAGGAGCGCGTTTCACCGTCGACGGCATCCAGCTCGAGACGAAGCTGCGCGGCCGCTTCAACGTCGAGAACGTCCTCGGCGCGGTCAAGGCCGCCCGCGTCCTCGGGATCGAGCCGGAAGCGATCGCCACGGGCGTCGAGCACGTGACCGGCGTGCCCGGTCGCTTCGAGGCCGTCGACGAGGGGCAGCCCTTCACCGTCCTCGTCGACTACGCGCACACGCCCGAGGCGCTCGAGAACGTTCTCAGCGAAGCGCGGGAGATCACCGCCGGGCGCCTCGTCTGCGTCTTCGGCTGCGGTGGCGATCGCGACCGGGGCAAGCGCCCGCTCATGGGCGAGGTCGTCGCCCGGCTCTCCGACTCGGCGATCGTGACGTCCGACAATCCCCGCAGCGAGGATCCCGCCGCGATCATCGAAGAGATCGTCGCGGGCATGCCCGGCGATCCGGAGACCGAGGCAGACCGGGAGAAGGCGATCGCGCTCGCGCTGGAGCGCGCAGGAGAGGGCGATGTCGTCGTGATCGCCGGCAAGGGTCACGAGCAGGGACAGGAGTTCGCCGACCGCATCGTTCCCTTCGACGACCGCGAGGTTGCGCGTGAAGCACTGCGGCGGCTGGCGGCGAAATTGTGATTCCGCTCACTCTCGAGGAGGTCGGGCGGGTCGCTCCGGGCGAGCTCCGGACCGGGACCGGAGATCGGGTGACCGGCGTGACCATCGATTCGCGGCGGGTCGAGCCGGGCGACCTCTTCGTCGCGGTCGGGCGTGGCGTCGACTTCGCCGACGAGGCGCTCGAGGCGGGAGCGGCAGCCGCTCTCGTTCCCGAGGATGCCTTCACCGCGTTGGCCGGGATTGCGCGCGAGGTGCGCTCGCGGAGCAGCGCGAAGGTCGTCGCAATCACGGGCTCGACGGCGAAGACCTCGACGAAGGACATCCTCGCCGCCCTCTGCCGCCCGCACGCGCGGACGGTGGCCGCCGAGGGAAGCCAGAACAACGAGGTCGGCCTTCCGCTCACGCTCTGCAAGCTCGAAGAGGACACCGAGGTCGCAGTCGTGGAGATGGGTATGCGCGGGCTCGGGCAGATCGCGGAGCTCTGCGAGATCGCGCGCCCGGACGT
Source organism: Gaiellaceae bacterium (assembly GCA_035698665.1). Classification (GTDB taxonomy): domain Bacteria; phylum Actinomycetota; class Thermoleophilia; order Gaiellales; family Gaiellaceae; genus DATEOR01. The sequence goes on along the minus strand of DASSBN010000044.1, from coordinate 4,661 downwards.
GGGGATCATCACGGCGGTCGGCCCGGTGCATCTCGAGCTCCTCGGCTCCGTCGAGCGAGTAGCGCAGGCAAAGGCCGAGGTGATCGACGCCCTGCCGCCCGGGGGGACAGCGGTCGTCCCAGCCAACGAGCCGTATCTCGAGCCGTTCCTCACGCGGACCGACATCGAGGTCTACCGTTTCGGGGAAGGCGGCGACCTCTCGCTCTCGTACTTCTCCGCGCACGACGGCCAGGCCCGTCTCAAGGTGACGGCGTTCGGGCGCCCGCTCACGCTCGAGTTCAGCTTCTCCTCGCGCTACAACGCGACGAACGCGCTCGCCGCCCTCGCCGCCTACCACGCGCTCGGCCTCCCGCTCGGGAAAGCCGGCCGCGGCGCGCGCCACGTCCAACTGTCGCGCCTGCGTGGGGAGGAAGTGCCGCTTCCGGACGGCGGCATCCTCATCAACGACTGCTACAACGCGAACCCGCTTTCGATGGCGGCCGCGCTCGAGCACTTGTCCGAGCGCGCCGGCGACCACCGCAAGGTCGCGGTGCTCGGCGACATGGCCGAGCTGGGACCGGGCGCGGCGTCATACCACCGCGAGGTCGGAGCGACCGCGGCCCGTGCGCGCGTCGACGTGCTCCTCGCCGTCGGCCCGCTCGCGCGCGGCTACGTCGAAGGGGCCCGTGGCGTTCCTACGGTCCGCTGGGCGCCCACCGTCGAAGCGGGACTCACCGCGCTGCGGCAGCTCCTGCAGCCCGGTGACTGCGTCCTCGTCAAGGGCTCCCGCTCCATGGGCCTCGAGGCGATCGGTGAAGCCGTCGCCGTCGTCCCCGCCCGAGGCTAGATGCTTGATCGAAAATTGACCGGAAACCGTGGCACCGCCGGAGACGCCCGACGACACCACACTTTCCGACCAAACATCTAGTCTCCGCGCGTGGTTCAGGTCCTTCTCGCGGGGCTCATCTCGATGGTCATCTCGATCGTGGCGGGCCCGAAGTTCATCGAGTTCCTGCGGCGCAACGAGTTCGGGCAGCAGATCCGGGAGGACGGCCCGCAGGGACACGTCGTGAAGCGGGGCACCCCCGCGATGGGCGGCCTGCTGATCATGCTCGCGATGGCGATCCCGTTCCTCGCCTTCTCGAAGCACACGCTTCCGGCCCTGACGGCCTTCTTCGTCACGCTCGGGTGCGCCGCCATCGGCTTCGTGGACGACTGGACGAAGATCGCGCGCCGCCGCTCGCTCGGCCTCGCCGGCCGCTGGAAGCTCGTCTGGCTCGCCGGAATCACCGTCATCGTCGGGCTGGTCGTCTCGGATCGCGGGTTCTCGACGTCCATCTACGTGCCGCTCATCGACGTCGACGTGCCGCTCTCCTACGCCTGGTACGTGCTCGCCTTCTTCATCATCGCGGGCGCTGCCAACGGCGTGAACCTGACGGACGGGATCGACGGCCTCGCCGCCGGGACGACCACGATCGCGATCCTCACCTACACGGCGATGAGCCTCGTCGCCGCGCTGACCGCCGTGCGGCGCGGCGCGCCGGCGGATCCGATCGACCTCGACCTCGCCATTCTCGGCGCCAGCCTGATCGGGGCCTCGATCGGATTCCTCTGGTACAACGCGTTCCCCGCCCAGGTCTTCATGGGCGATACCGGGTCGATGGGGCTCGGTGGCGCGCTCGCCGCCTTCGCGATCATGACGAAGACCGAGCTGCTCCTGCTCCTGATCGGCGGCATCTTCCTCGTCGAGGCGCTCTCCGTGATCCTGCAGGTGCTGAGCTACAAGTGGCTCGGGCGGCGCGTCTTCCTCATGGCGCCGCTGCACCACCACTTCGAGATGAAGGCCTGGTCGGAGACCAGGATCATGGTGCGCTTCTGGATCGCCACGGCGATCCTCTGCGCCTGCGGCTTCGTCCTCTACTACGCGTATTTCTCGAACTTCAACAACCTGGCTTCCTAGCCGCGCGCTCGTTCTCGGCCTCGCCCGCTCGGGCGAGGCGGCGGCGCTCGCGCTGGCCGGGCGCGGCGTCTCTGTGGTGGGGGCGGACCGCCGCGAGGACGTCGACGCGGGGAGGCTTCGCGAGGCAGGTGTCGAAGTCGTCCTCGGCGCGGACGACCCCGAGCTTCTCGACGGCGTGGACCTGCTCGTGAAAAGCCCAGGCGTACCTCCGGCGGCCCCTGTCGCGGCCGCCGCGCGTGAGCGTGGGGTGACGATCTGGAGCGAGGTCGAGCTCGGCTTCCGGCTCCTTGCGAACCCGATCCTGGGCGTCACCGGAACGAACGGGAAGACGACGACGAGCGAGCTCCTGGGCGCGATCTTCCGCGCCGCCGGCCAGGACGTCGCCGTGGCCGGGAACGTCGGGCGCCCGCTCACCGGGCTCGACGGCGCGATCGGCGAGGAGGCCTGGATCGTGTGCGAGCTCTCGAGCTTCCAGCTCGAGGACATCGAGACCTTCCGGCCGCGGATCGCCGTGCTCCTCAACCTCGCGCCCGACCACCTCGACCGGCACGCCACTTTCGACGACTACCGCGCCGCGAAGCTCCGCATCTTCGAGAACCAGACAACCGACGACGTTGCCATCGTTCCGCGCGGCTTCGAAGAAATCCCGGGGAGGGCGAAACGCACCGAGTTCTCCCTCGAGGACACCCTGCCCGCCGAGCCTTCGATTCCCGGGGACCACAACCGGGAGAACGCCGCCGCGGCGACCGCCGCCGCTCGTGCCGCGGGCATCGCCGAGGCGGCGATCGCCGCAGGGCTCGCGGAGTTCGAGGGAGTGCCGCACCGCCTCGAGCTCGTGCGCGAGGTCGGAGGCGTCCGCTTCGTGAACGACTCCAAGGCGACGAACCCGGAGGCTGCCGAGCGCGCGCTGTCCGCGTATCCGCCCGGCATCCGGCTCATCCTCGGCGGAAGCCGCAAGGGGATTCCGTTCGCCAGCCTGGCGAAGCGGGCCGCTGCCGCGGGCGTTGCCCAGGCCTATCTGATCGGGGACTCGGCGGACGAGATCGCCGAGGCACTCGCCGCCGAGGGCGTGCGCTTCACGTATTCGCGCGACCTGCCGACGGCCGTTCGGAACGCCTTCGCGGATGCCGAGGCGGGGGAGGTCGTGCTCCTGTCGCCGGCCTGCGCGAGCTACGACCAGTTCACGGACTTCGAGGAGCGGGGAGAGCGCTTCCGCGAGCTCGTCGAGGCGCTGTGAAGCGCCCGGCCGGGACGCACCTCGAGTACCACCTGCTCGTCCTCGTCACGCTCGGCCTGGTCGCGTTCGGGCTCGTCATGGTCTACAGCGCGAGCTCGGCGCGTGCGCTTCTCTCCTCCGACGCGCCGTCGTACTACCTCAAGCGCCAGGCGATCTACGCGCTCATGGGGCTCGTCGCGCTCGTCCTCTTCTCGCGCTTCGACTTCCACCGGTTGCGCCACGCCACGCAGCCGCTTCTCGCCGTCACGTTCGCTTTGCTCGTCGCGGTTCTCGCCATCGGCACCGCGGTCAACGGCGCCCGCCGCTGGATTCCGATCGGCTTCATGAACTTCCAGCCTTCGGAGCTGGCGAAGCTCGTCCTGGCTCTCTGGACGGCCGCGCTCCTCGCCCGCCGGCCGGCCCCGCGCACGCTCGGCGAGCTGGCCAAGCCGATCGGGGTCGTCGTCGGGCTGGCGTGCGCGCTGATCCTCGTCGAGCCGGACCTCGGGACCGCGATCGCAATCGCGATCATGGTCTCGGCGGTCCTCGTCGTCTCGGGAACCAGCCTGCGGCTTTTGGCCTCGGCGGCCTCGATCGCCGTCGGGATCGTCCTCCTCGCCATCTGGCTCGAGCCGTACCGGCGCGAGCGCATCTTCAGCTTCCTCGACCCCTGGCACGACCCGCAGGGAGCGGGCTTCCAGGCCGTGCAGTCGATGATCGCCCTCGGATCCGGCGGCTTCTTCGGCGTCGGGCTCGGCGAGAGCGTGCAGAAGATCTACTACCTGCCGGAGGCCTCGACCGACATGATCTTCGCGATCGTCGGCGAGGAGCTCGGGCTCATCGGCGCCGCCGGTGTCATCGCTGCCTTTGCCGTCTTCGCCTACGCCGGCTTCAACATCGCCCTTCAGTGCCGCGACCCCTTCGGGAAGCGGCTCGCCGCGGGGATCACAGCGCTCATCTGTGGGCAGGCCGCGGTCAATGTGAGCGCGGTCATGGGCATCGCACCGCTGACCGGAATCCCGCTTCCATTCGTCTCCTACGGCGGCTCCAGCCTCGTGGTCGGCCTCGCCGCCGTGGGCATCCTCCTTAACATCGCGTCGAACGATGCCGTCGTCCGGGAAACCGAAGTGCCTGATCGCGGCCGGCGGAACCGCCGGACACGTGCTTCCGGCACTCGCCGTCGCCGAGTCGCTTAGGAACCTCGGCGCCGAGGTCTCGTTCGCCTCGAACGCCGACTCGCGTCATGTCCGCGACGCGGGCTACGAGCTGGACGTCTTCGGCGTCGAAGGATTTCCGCGCGAGCTGAGCCTGCAGCTAGCCAGGGCGGTGGGGAAGGCGGCCGCGGCGGTGCCGGCCTGCGTCCGCATCCTGCGGAGACGGCGACCCCACGTCGTCCTCGGCGGGGGCGGGTATGTCGCCGGCCCGATGGTGCTCGCGGCGGGCAGCCTCCGGATCCCGGCGGCGCTCTCCGAGGCAGATGCCCACCTAGGGCTCGCCAACCGTCTC
>DASSBN010000043.1:0-32119 GCA_035698665.1 Gaiellaceae bacterium | reverse complement strand
GTCCGCGAGCGGATCCTCGATGTAGTGCTGGATCGCGCGGCGGAGCGGGCGGGCGCCCATCGCCGGGTCGTAGCCCTTCTCGACGAGGAGCTCCTTCGCCTCCTCCGAGAGCTCGATCGCGGCCTCGTGCTCGCCCATCTGCTCCTTGAGCCGCTTCATCATCAGGTCGACGATCGTCTTGATCTCTTCCTTCGTCAGCTTGTGGAAGACGATCACCTCGTCGATGCGGTTCAGAAGCTCGGGGCGGAAGACCTTCTTGAGCTCGCCCATGATCCGGTCCTTCATGTCCTCGTAGGAGAGGCCCGTCTCGTCGCCGACGGTGAAGCCGAGCGATTGGTTCTTCGAGATCGTGGCCGCGCCGATGTTCGACGTCATGATCACGATCGTGTTGCGGAAGTCGACCTTGCGGCCCTGGGCGTCGGTCAGCTTCCCGTCCTCCAGGATCTGCAGCAGGATGTTGAAGACGTCCGGGTGGGCCTTCTCGATCTCGTCGAGGAGGACGACCGAGTACGGCTTGCGGCGCACGGCCTCGGTGAGCTGGCCGCCCTCGTCGTAGCCGATGTAGCCGGGGGGCGAGCCGACGAGGCGGGACACGGAGTGCTTCTCCATGTACTCCGACATGTCGACCTGGATCATCGCGTCCTCGTCGCCGAACAGGAACTCGGCGAGCGTGCGCGCGAGCTCGGTCTTCCCCACGCCCGAGGGGCCGAGGAAGATGAACGAGCCGGTCGGGCGCTTGGGATCCTTGATGCCGGCCCGCGCGCGGCGGATCGACTTCGACACGGCGACGATCGCCTCGTTCTGGCCGATGACGCGCTTGTGGAGCTCGTCCTCCATGCGGATGAGCTTCTGGGACTCGGCCTCGGTGAGCTTGAAGACCGGGATACCGGTCCACATGGAGACGATGTCGGCGATCTCCTCCTCGCCGATCTCCGGCTGCTCGACCTGCTCCGAGTTGCGCCACTTCTCCTCGAGGTCGCGCTTCTTCTGCGAGAGCTTGCGCTCCTTGTCGCGGAGGTTCGCGGCCTTTTCGAACTCCTGCGCCTCGATCGCGGCCTCCTTCTCCTCGCGCACGCGCTCGATCTCTTCCTCGAGCTCGCGGTGCCGCGGAGGAGCGGTCATCGTCTTGATGCGCATGCGGGATGCGGCCTCGTCGATGAGGTCGATGGCCTTGTCCGGCAGGTGGCGGTCCTGGATGTAGCGGTCTGAGAGCACCGCGGCCGCCCGGAGCGCGTCGTCGGTGATGGTGCAGCGGTGGTGGGCTTCGTAGCGGTCGCGCAGGCCGCGCAGGATCTGCTGCGTGTCGTCCACGGTCGGCTCGTCGACCTTGATCTGCTGGAAGCGGCGCTCGAGAGCGGCGTCGCGCTCGAGGTACTTGCGGTACTCGTCGAGCGTCGTCGCGCCGATCGTCTGCAGCTCGCCGCGCGCGAGCGCGGGCTTCAGGATCGAGGCTGCGTCGATCGCGCCCTCGGCAGCACCCGCGCCGACGAGATTGTGGAGCTCGTCGATGAACAGGATGATGTCGCCGCGCTGGGTGATCTCCTTCATCACCTTCTTCAGGCGCTCTTCGAACTCGCCGCGGTACTTCGACCCGGCGACGAGAGCCGCGAGGTCGAGCGTGTAGATCTGCTTGCCCTTGAGGAGCTCGGGCACCTGGTTGCCGCTGATGCGCGCCGCGAGGCCCTCGACGACGGCCGTCTTGCCGACGCCGGGCTCGCCGATCAGCACGGGGTTGTTCTTGGTGCGGCGCGAGAGGATCTGCATGACGCGCTCGATCTCCGTCTGGCGCCCGACCACCGGGTCGAGCTTGCCCTCGGAGGCGAGCCGCGTGAGGTTGCGGCCGAACTGGTCGAGGAGCTTGGAGCTCTTCGTCTTCTCGCCGGTCGCGCCGCCCCCACCCTGCTGCCGCCGGCCGGGGCCGGAGAGCATGCGGATGATCTCGTTGCGGATCTTCTCCGCGTCCGCGTCGAAGTCGAGCAGGATCCGGGCAGCGACACCCTCGTTCTCGCGCACGAGGCCGAGGAGGATGTGCTCCGTCCCGATGTAGTTGTGGCCGAGGGAGAGCGCTTCGCGCAGCGCGAGCTCGAGGACCTTCTTGGCGCGCGGGGTGAACGGGATCTGGCCCGTGGTCACCTCGTCGCCCTGGCCGACGATGCGCGCGACCTGGGCGCGCACCTCCTCGACGGTGATGTCGAGGCTCTCGAGGACGCGAGCTGCGAGCCCTTCCTCCTCCCGCAGGAGGCCCAGGAGGATGTGCTCGGTCCCGATGTAGTTGTGCTTCAGCGCACGGGCCTCGTCCTGTGCGAGAACCACGACCTGCCTTGCCCTCTCAGTAAAGCGTTCGAACAAACCCTTGAATCCTTTCTCGCTAGCTCCGCGACCTATGGTACCCGTTCGGTCGGGGCCTACCGAAACGCCTGCGAGACGCGCTACGTGTTCGTATCGGACGCTCGACAGGTTTCCTCAAGATCCCTCCCGAGAGGGCAGCGGAATGTTTCCGGGTGGTCTATTCCCTAAGGTGTGCGCGTTCTACGCTGGATCCCCCTAGCCCTTGCTGCGCTCGTCCTCGCCGCCCCTGCGGGCGCGATGACGCTCACCCAGCACAACGCCGCCGAGAAGAAGCTCGTCGAGCGGATCAACCGCGTGCGGAAGAACCACGGCCTCCCGGCGATGAAGGTCGCCACGCGCCTCACGCGCGCCTCGACGCGCCACTCGAACTCGATGGGCAAGGTCGGGTACTTCAAGCACGACCTCTGGCACAACGGGAAGTGGAAGCCCTTCGGAACCTGGATTCGCTGGTTCTGGCCCGGCCCCGACTACACGTCGTGGAGCGCGGGCGAGAACCTCGCGTGGGGAGCGCCCGGCCTCGGGCCGCGCGAGACGGTCTCCCTCTGGATGCACTCCCCCGGGCACCGAGCCAACCTGCTCGACAAGAACTGGAACCGCATCGGGGTGTCGATCGTCCACGTCGTCGGCCCGGTCGGCCAGTTCGCCGACTTCGGAGAGGCGACGATCGTCACTGCCGACTTCGGCTCGCGGGCGAAGTAAGGAACTCGAGCAGGCGCTCGTTGAAGCCCTCGGCCAGCTGGGGGTTGTGTCCGGCGCCTGGCACGACCGCCCGCTCGGCGCCGAGCCGCTCCTCGAGGACGTCGCAGACCGCGTCGAACGCCGGGCTCCACCCGCCCGAGACGACGAGCTTCGGGTAGGGCGCCGCTGCGAGCGAATCGAGGGGCGGGTCGGCCTCCCAGGGGAAGCGCTCGACCATGAGCGCCCGCGCACCCTGCTCGAGGTCCGGAGGCAGAGGATTCGGCAACTCGACCTGGCGTCCCGCCACGCGCTCGTAGAAGCCGAGGAGAAACTCCCGCGGCTCCGACGGGCCGGCTTCCCAATGTGCCCGCAACGTGTCGGCGAGGCGATCCGCATCCGGGTTCCCGCCGGCCACGCCGAAGGCCGGCGGCTCGAGAACCGTCAGCGAGCGTAGGTCTTCTGCCTGCGCGGCCGCATAGAGCGTGACGACCGCGCCGTAGGAATGGCCGCACAGATGGTCGCCCGGAAGGAGTCTCTCGGCGACCCAGGCTGCGTGCTGCTCGAAGTCCACGACTTCCTCCGGCGGATTGGGCGGGAAGCACGGCCGGTTGAGAACGACGAGCTCGAAGCGAGCGGCGAGCGGGCGTTGCGCCGCCCAGGACGAGTCGCCGTTTCGAACGCTGCCGTGCACGAGCACGAGCCGCTCCATGCACGCGAGCCTATCCGCCGGTTAGTCTCGGGCGAGTGCCGCTCGAAACGACGATCGCCCCGGTCCAGCCCTACTCGCTCGCCCTCTCGGCCCGGATGAAGAGCGACGCGACGCGCTTCCTCCGCGACGGCGTGCTGACGGTCGCCTACGAGGCAGGCGGCGCGCCCGCGCTCGCACGCGTGACGCAGAAGCCCGACGGGAACCTCGAGGCGTCGATCGAGAGCGCCGAGCCGGAAGAGGCGCTGGTGAAGCTCCGCTTCGTGCTGGCCGCGGACGACGACCACAGCGAGTTCGTCCGCCGCTTCAGAGACGACCCGCTCATCGGCAGAGCCGTGACGACGTTGCGCGGCATGCGGCCGATCCGGACGGCGACCGTCGTGCACTCGCTTCTGAAAGCGGTCTGCGGCCAGCTGATCGACTCGCGCTCGGCGCGCCTCCTCGAGGCGAAGCTCGTGCGCCTGGCCTGTCCCGAGCACGAAGGGCTGCGGCTCCCTCCGGCCCGGGAGACCTACCAGCGCTTCACGCGCGCCGAGCTCGCGCGCCACGGGCTCGTCTCGCGCAAGGGCTCCGCGCTGCTGCGCCTGACGAAGGAGCTCGACCTCGAGCGCCTGCACGGCGTGCCGACCGGCGTCGCAGCGAAGAGGATCGAGCGCGAGCGCGGGCTCGGCCCGTGGTCGGCCGGCATGGTCTGCCTCTACGGGCTCGGCCGCTACGAGTGCGGGCTCGTCGGCGACCTCGGGCTCGTGAAGCTCGTCTCGGCGCAGCGCGGCCGCTGGGTCGAGACCGAGGAGACGCGCGAGCTCCTCGAGCCCTACGGCGAGTGGGCCGGGCTCGCAAGCGTCTACATCCTCGCGAGCCTGAAGGACTATTCGGTGGGCCGGAGCGTCGGGAAGAGAATGACGTCGCGGATGGTGTCGCGGCCGGTCACCAGCATCGAGAGCCTGTCGATGCCGAGCCCGAGGCCGGCCGTCGGCGGCATCCCGTAGGAGAGCGCCTCCACGTAATCCGGATCCTCCGCGCCCATCTCGGCGAAGCGGGCGGCCTGCTCCTCGGCGTCGTTCAGCTCCGAGTAGGCGTTGCCGAGCTCCATGCCGCCGGCGAAGTACTCGAAGCGTTCGACGATCCCCTCCTCGCCCTCCTTGAGCCGCGCAAGCGGCGAAAGCTCGACCGGATAGTCGTAAAGGATCGTCGGCTGGACGAGCTTCGGCTCGACGAGATGGCTCAGTGCGTGGTCGACGAGGTGGGCCCAGTTGTCGTCCGCGCCGGTGTCGACGTCGCGCTCCTCGAGCAGGCGGCGCAGCTCGTCGGAGTCCCGCGTCCAGACGCCTTCGGCCTCGAGCGCCCCGATCAGGCTCATCCGCTTCCAGGCGGGCGCGAAGTCGATCTCGTTTCCGCGGAACGACACTTTCGTCGAACCCGTCGCCTCCTCGATGACAACGCGTAGGAGCTCCTCGACGAGGGCCATCGCGTCCTCGTAGTCCGCGTAGGCCTCGTACCACTCGAGCATCGTGAACTCGGGCTGGTGCTTGTACGAGATGCTCTCGTTGCGGAAGTCCTTCGAGATCTCGTAGACCTTCTCGAACCCGCCCACGATGAGGCGCTTGAGGTAGAGCTCGTCGGCGATGCGGAGGTAGAGGTCGGCATCGAGCTCGTTCGAGTGCGTGACGAACGGCTCGGCAAGGGCGCCGCCGTAGCGCGGCTGGAGGATCGGCGTCTCGACCTCGACGAAGCCGCGCGCGTCCAGGAACCGGCGGATCGCGGCCACGAGCTCGCTGCGGATGAGAAAGTCGCGCCGCGTTTCCTCGTTCACCAGGAGGTCGAGGTAGCGCTTGCGATAGCGGGTTTCGGCGTCGACGAGGCCGTGGTAGGTGTCGGGCAGCGGCCGCTGGTTCTTCGCGAGGAGCTGGAACTCGGTCACGGAGAGCGACGGCTCGCCGCGCTTCGTCTTTGTCGCGTAACCGCGCACGCCGACGATGTCTCCGAGATCGACCTCCAGCCCGCCGAGCTCGTCCGGCTGCGCGAGCAGCTGGATCTGGCCGCTCCGGTCGACGAGGTCGAGGAAGACGAGCTTCCCCATGTCGCGGCGGCCCATGACGCGGCCGGCGAGCGTGTGCTCGGCGCCGGTCGCCTGCGGCTCGAGGCCTTCGGCCTCTGCCCGGACAGCGGCAATGTCCTCCCGGCCGGGAAAGCGGTGCGGAGTGCTCACAGGCCCCAGATCGCCCAGCCGATGAGCACGCCGAGACCGAGCGAGACGCCGAAGAGAAGCCAGCCAGAGACCAGGGATGCCGTCTGCATGCGGCCCGGAGCGTATCCGAGCCCCGGTCGGCGGCCGATCTGCCGCCGATAGCGGGACCGAAGCTCGGCCGCTGCCTCCGGGTCGTTGGAGAAGATGCGGGCCTCGGCATGCGCGCGGGCCTGCTCGGCATCTTCGGGACCGGGGAAATAGGGATCGCCGGACGTGACATCCGGCTTGCGGCGACCGGGCCCGGAAAGGAGGCCGATGATCTCGTTGCGAACGGTCTCGGCATCGGCGCCGAAGTCGAGCAGGACGCGGGCGGCAACCCCGTCGTTCTCGCGCACGAGTCCGAGCAGGACGTGCTCGGTGCCGATGTAGTTGTGCCCCAGCGAGAGGGCCTCGCGAAGCGCGAGCTCGAGAACCTTCTTGGCGCGAGGCGTGAACGGGATCTGGCCCGTCGCCACCTCGTCGCCCGGGCCGACGATGCGAGCGACCTGCGCGCGAACCGCTTCAGTGCTCAGGCCGAGGCTCTCGAGCACCCGCGCAGCGAGGCCCTCCTCCTCACGCAGGAGACCGAGGAGAAGATGCTCGGTGCCGATGTAGTTGTGCTTGAGGTACCGCGCCTCGTCCTGCGCGAGGACGACGACCTGCCTGGCTCTCTCGGTGAAGCGCTCGAACAACGCAGGCCCAAGCCTACGCCGTTGGATCGAGCAACTACGCGGCTTTGATGTCCATGATCTTGAACTTGAGCGATCCGCGCGGGGCGGAGACCTCGACGGTCTCCCCCTTCTTGTGACCCATGATCGCCTTGCCGACGGGCGACTCGTTCGAGAGCTTCAGCTCGGCGGGATTCGCCTCGGCGGAGCCGACGATGTGGTACTCGATCGTCTCCTTCGCGTCGATGTCGCGCAGGCGAACCTTCGTCCCCACGGCGACGACCCCGGTCGGGATCTCCTTCTTGTTCACCACGCGGGCGCTCGCCAGGCGCTCCTCGAGCGTCGCGATGCGGTGCTCGAGCATGGCCTGCTCGTTCTTCGCATCGTCGTACTCGGAGTTCTCCGAGATGTCGCCGAATTCGCGCGCCTGCTTGATGCGCTCGGCAACCTCGCGCCGCTTCACGGTCGAGAGATGCTCGATCTCTTCCTTCAGCTTGTCGTGCCCTTCGGGCGTGAGAATGACTTCCTTCACGGCTTCCTCCAACCCCCTGAATACGCAAACGCGGTGCCCCTCAGGCACCGTCGCGGGCGACATTGTAGCGGTCTCGTCAAACGGAGAACGTTCGTCGCGCGGCTACGATTCCCTCTCCATGTGTGCCGACTTGAACACAGCCTGGACGATCGGTTCCGTCGAGATTCCGACACGACTCGTCCTGGCCCCCATGGCGGGCGTGAGCGTACAGGCGTTCCGTCGCCAGGGTCGCCGCTACGGCGCCGGATTGGTGTGCTCGGAGATGGTCAGCTGCGCCGGTCTCTCGCATCGGAACGAGCGAACGCTCGGCTACCTGCGGATCGGAGCGGACGAGCATCCGCTGGCGGTGCAGATCTTCGGCTCCGAGCCCGCCCTGATGGCCGAGGCCGCGCGCATGGTCGAGGCCGCCGGCGCCGACCTCGTCGACATCAACTTCGGCTGCCCGGTGCGGAAGGTGACGAAGACGGGCGCGGGGGCCTCGCTCCTGGACGAGCCTCACCGCGCGGCCGCGATCGTGGAGGCCGTCGCGGAGGCCGTGGACGTTCCCGTCTGCGTGAAGATGCGCCGCGGGCTCGAGAACGGCTCCCGTACGGCGCTCGAGGTCGGGCCGCAGCTCGTCGAGGCGGGCGCCGCCTCGCTGACCTTGCATCCGCGGTCGGCCCAGCAGATGTACACGGGAACGGCCGACCACGCGCTCACGGCGGAGCTCGTGGAGCTCGTGGACGTGCCCGTGGTCGCGTCCGGCGACATCACGAGCCGCGGGCGCGCCGCGTCCGTCCTCGAGGAGACCGGCTGCGCTGCGGTGATGGTCGGCCGCGTCGCGCAGGGAAATCCCTGGGCGGTCGGCGAGATCGCGGGCATCGTGAACGGCACGCCGACGCGGGAGGAGGTCGTCGCCGAGCTCCTCCACTTCATGCGCGACACCGTCGCGGAGATGGGCGAGCAGCGCGCGACCGGCTTCCTGAAGAAGTTCTACGGCTGGTATCTCGGCCGCGGGCGCTTCCCCAAGCCGTTCGCGAACGAGCTCGTCCGGCTCGAGACCATCGAACAGGTGGAAGAACGGCTGCTCGCCGCCGCGCCCGGCGCGAACGACGTGCTGGCGCGCCTGGAAGCCGACCTGCCGGCAGCGGAGAACGTCGTCCTCGATCTTCCCGTCTCCATCTACGCCGGAGGGTAGGCCCAGGCCGCGCCGGTAAAATTTGACCGTGGCGGCAACTGCAACAAGGGGAGAACGGCGCATCGTCACGGCGGTGATCGCCGACGTGGTCGGCTCGACCGCGATCGGCGAGCAGCTCGGGCCGGAGCGCTCGAAGCTCCTGATCGACGAGGTCATGCGCCTCATGGCGGAGCAGGTGCGCCGCTACGACGGCACCGTCGCGCAGCTCGTCGGCGACGAGATGCTCGCGTTCTTCGGCGCGCCGGTCTCCCACGAGGACGACTCCGAGCGCGCCGTCCGCGCGGCGCTCTCGATCCAGCGGGCGGTGCACTCCTACGCCCAGGAGGTGCAGGAGGCCTACGGGATCGAGCTGGCCGTTCGCATCGGCATCAACACGGGCCCGGTCGTCGTCGGCATGGAGGCCGACGGCGACGGCGATCCCTGGAATGCGCTAGGCGAGACCGTCAACATCGCCGCGCGCCTGCAGAACATCGCCCCCGAGGGCGGCATCGTCGTCGGCCCGACGACGGAGCGGCAGATCGAGGACTGCTTCGAGGTCGAGGAGCTCGAGACGCCGGAGCTGAAAGGCATTTCGAAGAAGCTCAGGGTCTACAAGATCCTCCGCGCCCGCGAGCTGACGCACGCCGAGCCGGCGCATCCCATCGTCGGGCGCGACTTCGAGCTCAGCGTCCTGGAGCGCGTGATGGAGGGCCTCGTCGAGGGCCGCGGCGCAGTCGTCTCGGTCATGGGCGAGCCGGGCATCGGCAAGTCGAGGCTCGTCTGGGAGGTGCGAAGCCGCTACCACGATCGCGTCCGCTTCATCGAAGGCCGCTCGGTCTCCTACGCGCAGACCTTCCCCTTCTGGCCGATCCGGGATCTCCTGCGCGAGTGGCTCGGCGTCGGCGCCTCGACGCCCGAGGCCCGCGTGCGGCTCGAGCTCAAGGCCCAGCTGGCCGAGCTCTTCGGCGAGGAGGGGGAGGAGGTCTATCCCTTCTTCGCCAACCTGCTCAACCTCACGCTCGAGCCGGATGCGGCACAGCGCATCCGCGAGCTCAACCGGGAGAGCATCCAGACCGCCACCTTCGAGGCCTTCTACGAGTTCATCTGCAAGCTTGCCGAGGAACAGCCCATCGGCCTCGTCTTCGAGGACCTCCACTGGGCGGACGAGTCCACCCTCGAGCTGATCGAGTCGCTGCTCGGCGTCACGGAGGAGTCGGCGGTCGCGCTCTTCCTCCTCTACCGCACCGAGCGCGAGCACGGCGTGTGGAGCCTCGGCGAGCGCGCGCGGCAGCGCTATCCGCACCGCTACCGCGAGGTCGAGGCGCGGCCGCTCCCCGCGGACGCGTCCAAGTCGCTCGCCACGAACTCGGCCGACGGAGAGCTGCCGGAGACGGTCACCGACCACCTCGCCCAGCGGTCGGGCGGCAACCCCTTCTTCCTGGAGGAGGCGCTTCGCGACCTCGTCGAGCGCGGTGCGCTCGTGAAGGAGGACGGCAAGTGGGAGATGGCCGTGACCGAGGACGAGCTCGCGATCCCCGCGCTCGTCCAGGGCGCGCTGCAGGCTCGTCTCGACCGCCTCGACCCGTCGTCGCGGGAGGTGCTGTCGTTCGCGGCCGTGGTCGGGAGGACGTTCGGGCTCCCGCTCCTCGAGAGGCTCGTGCCGCGCGAGCAGCTCCAGCCCGCGCTCACCGAGCTGCAGCGACTCGACCTCATCGTCGAGGTGCGCCGCCGGCCGAATCCGGAATACCGCTTCCGCCACGGGCTCGTCCAGGAGGTCGCGTACGCGAGCCTGGTCGAGTCGACCCGGAAGAAGCTCCACAAGCATGTAGGACAAGCGTTAGAGGAGATCTACCGCGAGTCGCCGGAGGAGTCCTTCGCGCTCCTCGCGCGCCACTTCAGCGAGGCCGACGTGCCGGAGAAGGCCGTCGACTACCTCCTCAAGGCCGGCGACCGCGCGCGCTCGATCTATGCCGACCAGGAGGCGCTCGAGCACTACCGCAAGGCGCGCTCCTTCCTCGCGCGGATCGGCGACGAGACCCGCGCCCGCGACACGCTCTTCAAGATGGCGCTCACGTACCACCTCGCGTTCGACTTCGAGAGCGCGGAGGAGATGTACGACGAGGCGTTCTCCTGCCGGGTCGACGAGGAGATCCGCCACGAGCCGACCGAGCGGCTCTCCACTGCGGTGTCGAGGCCCGACGCCGTCGTCCCGGGCCACGTCTACTCGACGGAGGGCCTGAAGATCACCGAGCAGCTCTTCAAGGGGCTCCTCATGATCGACGGCGAGCTCAACGTCCTCCCGTCGATGGCGGACAACATGCGCGTCTCGAGCGACGGGCTCACCTACCTCTTCCGCCTGCGCGAGGGTGTGCTCTGGAGCGACGGCCAGCCGCTCACGGCGGACGACTTCGCCTTCACCTGGATGCGGATGCGCGAGCTCGAGACCCGTACGTCGTTCCTGATGGAGGACGTGGAGACCGCCGAGGCGCTCGACGACCGCACGCTCGAGATCACCCTGCGCGAACCGCGCAGCTTCTTCCCCTACGTGCTCGCCTCGCCGTGGGCGTTCCCATGGCCGAGGCACCGCTGCGAGGAGCTCGGCGAGGACTGGCACCGGCCGGAGAACCTCGTCTCCAACGGCCCGTTCACGCTGGCCGAGTTCGACGAGGAGCACGCGCTCCTCACGGCCAACCCGAACTGGAACGGGCCGCGCGGCAACGTGCGCGAGATCGAGATCCCGTTCATCGAGACGAGCCGCGAGATGATCGAGCGCTGGACGAACGGCGAGTTCGACGTGCTCTCGGTCTGGAACCTGACGATCGCGGAGGCCTCGGACACGCTCTTCGAGCTCATCCCGGACCTCCACACCCGCTACGTCGGCTTCTGCGTCGACAAGCCGCCGTTCTCGAACGAGCACGTGCGCAAGGCCTTCTCACACGCGGTCAACCGGGAAGCGCTCCTACGCGACGTCGACAGCGAGCGCGCCTCGACGCGCGGCGGGGCGATCCCGCCCGCCATGCCCGGGCACTCGCATCGCGTCGGGCCGGAGTACGACCTCGAGACCGCGCGCCAGCTCCTGGCGGACGCCGGTTATCCGGAGGGCCGCGGTCTCCCCGAGCTGCGCATGCTCGTCCCGCCCTGGCTCATGCCCACGGCCAAGCTCGTCGCGGAGCAGGTGGCGGAGATCGGCATCCGCCTCGACTACCGCGCCGCGGACGGGAAGTTCTGGTCGGCGAGCCTCGAGAACGAGCACCTCTGGGTGAGCGGCTTCGGCGCCGACTACCCCGATCCCGACGGCTTCTTCCGCGGGCTCTTCCGCGAGCCCTTCCCCTTCTACCGTGACGACGAGATCGAGGAGAAGATCATCGAGGCCCGGTCGCTCGGAAGCCAGCCGGAGCGCATGAAGCTCTACCACGAGATCGACCGCCTCTGGGTGGCAGAGCACGCGGCGATCCTCCCCATCGCCTACGGGCGCAGCGTGGCCGCGCACAGACCGTGGATCGACGGCTTCTGGGCGAACCCGCTCTCGAAGGCGAGCCTCGACCGCGTCGTCGTCGAGCGCCGCTCAGCCGTCGCTCCGGCTCCAGAGGAGCCGGAGACCGTCCAGAGTCAGTAGCGGATCGACCTCGCCGATCGTCGTCGAGTGGGGCGCGATCAGCTCGGCGAGACCTCCCGTGGCGATGACCTTGGCGCCGCCGCCGAGCTCCTCCTGCATCCGCACGACGATGCCGTCCACCTGGCCCGCGAAGCCGTAGAAGAGCCCGGCCTGGAGGCCTGCCACCGTCGTCTTCCCGATGGCGGTCTCCGGAGCGACGAGATCGACCTTCACGAGGCGCGCCGCCCGGGCGAAGAGTGCGTCCATCGAGATCTCGATGCCGGGCGCGATGACGCCGCCCACGTACTCGCCGGCTGCCGACACGGCGTCGAAGTTCGTCGACGTGCCGAAGTCGACGACGATGCACGGCGCGCCGTAGCGCTCGCGGGCGGACACCGCGTTGACGATCCGGTCCGGACCGACCTGGCGAGGGTCGTCGAAGAGGATCGGGATGCCGGTCTTCGTGCCCGGGCCGACGACGAGCAGCGGCGCGTGCGCGTACCGGTCGGCGAGCTCCTCGTAGGAGCGGACGAGGAGCGGCACCGTCGAGGAGAGCGCCACGCCGTTCACGTCGTCGAACCCGAGCTCACGCAGCTCGAGGAGGCGGACGACGAGCGCTGCGATCTCGTCGCCCGTGCGCTCTGCCTCGGTCGCGACGCGCCAGTGCTCGACGAGCTCCTCGCCGTCGTAGAGCCCGAGCACCGTCTGCGTGTTGCCGACATCGACGGCCAGCAACATGGAGGTCAGAGCCTTCCTAGGAGATGTCGTCGTCGCCGGAGAGCGTCTCGCCGAGCTTCTCGGCGAGCGCCTCGGGCGTGAGGGTCGGCTCCTCGCCCTCGCCGCGCAGCTCCTCGATCGTCACGTCGCTCGAGGTGTAGACCTCGGCGCGCGGGATCATGCGCATCGGGCGGTTCTTGTCCCACACCCAGACGTCCTCCATGGTGAGGTGGAAGAACGGGTAGCTCGTCTGCGGCAGCACGCGCAGCTCGTGGCGGTTGCAGAGATAGGTCGAGTCCTGGGTGACGACGCAGAAGCGGAAGAGGCCGAAGACGTCGGCGTACTCCCTCTTCAGCCGCAGCTCGAGCTTCGCTTCGTATTCGTCCAGTTCGTCGAGGTGAGACATACGCTCATTCTAGCTCCGAGGGCTGCAGATCCCGCAGGGCGCGCCCATCGGGCAGCCGCAGCCCTGGATCGAGTTCGAGCAGCGGCTCGAGGACGAAGGCGCGCTCGGCCATGCGCGGATGGGGAACCTCGAGGCCCGGCTCCGCGATCGCCTCGTCCCCGTAGAGGAGCAGGTCGAGGTCGATCGTCCGCGGCCCCCACCGCTCCTCCTTGGTGCGGTCACGCCCAAGCGCGCGCTCGACTTCGAGGAGGCATCCAAGCAGTTCCCGGGGCGAGAGCTTCGTCTCGAGCGCGGCTGCGGCGTTCAGGAACCGCGGCTGGTCGAGCCTGCCCACCGGATCGGTCTCGCGGAAGGACGACACCGCGGCCACGTCGATGCCGTCCAGCCCGCCGAGCCGCTGCAGCGCCTCCCGGAGGGTGGCCTCGCGATCTCCGAGGTTCGAGCCGAGCCCGATGTAGGCGATCACGGGGCCCCCGGAGGAGCCCCGTGCCGCTTCGTCAGACCTTGGCGGTGAACTTGTACGCCCTGCTGTCGTCGGGCGATTTCGCCCCTCCGCACGCGTACGGCGTGCTGAACGAGAAGCACGTCGGTCCCTTGTAGCGCGCGCTGCCGTTCGTGAGAACGACGTCGACCTTGCTCACGCTCGAGCCGAACGGGATCTTGAACGTTCCGCCCCCGGACGACGTGATCCCGAGAGTGGCGGGCGAGACGGTGTTGTTCTTGTTGAAGATGAGCACCGACGCCGCCGCACCGGTCGACTTGTCCGGGAGGTTGAGCGTGAGCGTCAGCTTCGCGGTCGACGAGAGGCCGCTCCCGCGCTTGAACTCGAAGTAGCCGTTCGTCTGATGCTTCAGGGTGATGGACTTCGACTTGCTGCGGTTGCTATGGCTGAGCGTGTTCGGGGACGAGCTGAGCGGCGCCTGAGGATAGCCGTTGGCCGTCCCCTCGCCATAGGCGATACGTGCAACCCGGTTCCTCCAGCCGAACTCGGCGAACCGCGCGCGGAACCCGCCCTTCTTCGAGAGCGCCCGTGCAACCGCCTGGATCGAGAAGTCGTCGCGTCCGGTCGCGCTCGCGTCGGCGTTCTTCCAGATCGTCTTCACGAGACCTGGGCTGTACTTCTCGGTCAGGTAGCGGAAGAAGATCCAGTCGCCGTAGACGTGACAGCACGGGTCCGACTGCGTCGCGCCCTTGTCGAGCGGCGTCAGCGGCTTGCCGAGCGGGCCGTCGACGAGGTACTGGAGGTTGTCGTCGACTCCGTCGAAGATCTGGTCCTCCATCCAGGTCGCCGTCGACTCCATGAACCACTGGTCGTCGGCGGCGTCGTAGGCGAACTGAACGGCGTGGAAGAACTCGTGCGCCGCCGTCACCTCGAGGTTCTCGAGCGGCGTGTTCGTCGAAAACTGGGACGGATCGAAGTCGTTGTCGACGACGCAGTACGCGGAGGCGTCGAAGAACTGGTACGTGCTTCCCGGGTCGAAGTTCGGGTCGTCCGTCGTGCAGTAGCCGTAGAGGTTCTCGTCGCCGAGGTCGGCGAGGTAGACGTCGAACTTCGCCCCTGTCGCGTCGGCGCTCGACGCGCCGTTGTTGTCCGAGGAGAGGTCGGACTTCGGCGCGCGGTAGCCAAGGCCCGTCACTTCCTGCGCCCAGACCGTGTTCTGGAAGACGTCGAGCGCGGCGTCGACGTAATCCGGGATCCCGTTTGCCGGTGTCGTGTCCGTCGTCGCCACGGCGTGCGGACCCGTCGTGACGTAATGGACGCAGACGTTCGTGCCACAGACGGGCGTCGCCTCGGCGGTGGTGCCGTACGTGTTGAATTCGTCGTTCGGATCCGGGTTGTCGGTCGGGCGGGCCAGGATGGCGGCCGCCCTGGCCTGGTCTGCCGGGCTGTCGAGGTAGCGGACGCGCAGCGCGAGATCGCGCAGGATCAGCGTTGCGTCGCGCGGGTTCGGCCGGGCGATGTGGCCGTAGCGGGCGGCGACGCGTTGCGGGTGGAAGAGCGAGGCGGCGCGCTCGAGCGCGTACTCCGCTGGCGTGAGCTCGCCGCGGGCGAGCGCCCGGGTGAGCGCATCCGGCGCGGTCTGTGTCAGAGGCGGCTGCTTCTTCGGAGCCGCGAGCGACGGAGCCGCCGTCGCGAGGCCGAGGACGATGAGGAGGACTGCGAGAAAGACGGTTCGCAAGCGTGCGCTACGCATGAGATCTGACCCCCAGATGGCTAGACGGCCGTCGTAGCCTCGCAGGCCCATCGGTCGCCCACAATGGGCCGAGCGGGCTATTTGGCGGTCCGACGGACCTAGGGCGATGACTAGCGGCGCGAGCGCTCGATCGTGGCCGCGCTGAAGGCCGCCGGCGCCTCCAGCTCCACCTCGGGCTTCCGCACACGCACGCGCACGCTCGAGACGTCGAAGCGCTCGACGAGGGCGTCGGCGATCGCCGCGGCCAGCGCCTCGATGAGATTGAAGCGCCGCCCGTCCGAGATCTCGCGGATGCACGCGACCACCTTCGTGTAGTCGATCGTGTCGTCGAGGCGGTCTGAGCGGACGCCCGCGTCGTGGGCGACGAGCCAGACGTCGAAGAGGAACCGCTGTCCCTCCTCCTGCTCCCGCGAGGTCGCGCCGTGGAAGCCGCGCAACTCCAAGCCCTCGATCTCGATCTCCATCTGGCTCATCCGCGCACCTCCTCGAGCGCGCGGGCGGCCGCCAGTGCCTCCACGTGCTCGCGCACGTCGTGGACGCGGAAGATCGACGCGCCGCGCTCGTAGGCGAGGACGGCGACCGCCACGCCGGCGGAGACGGGCCCCGTCAGCGCCTCGGCGTCGCCCAGAAGCCGGCCGAGGAAGCGCTTGCGGGAGGCCCC
The DNA here is from genome assembly GCA_035698665.1 of Gaiellaceae bacterium. Taxonomy (GTDB): domain Bacteria; phylum Actinomycetota; class Thermoleophilia; order Gaiellales; family Gaiellaceae; genus DATEOR01. The sequence continues at coordinate 16,229 of DASSBN010000043.1, read as the reverse complement.
GACGAGCACCGGCCGGCCGAGCGCCACGATCTCGTCGAGCCGGGCGAGGAGCTCGAGGTTGTGCTCCACGGTCTTCCCGAAGCCGATGCCGGGGTCGAGACAGATCCTCTCCTCGTCGATCCCTGCCTCCACGGCGAACTGGAGCCGCTCCTCGAGGAACGCCTTCACGTCGGAGACGACGTCGTCGTAGCGCGGGGCGTCCTGCATCGAGCGCGGCTCGCCGAGCATGTGCATGAGGCAGAGATAGGCATCCGAATCGGCCACGACCTGCGCGAGGTCCGGGTCGCCGCGCAGCGCGGTGACGTCGTTGACGAGCTCCGCTCCTGCCCCGAGGGCATGCCGCGCGACCTCCGCCTTCGACGTGTCGATGGAGATGCGCGCGTCTGCGAGAGCCGCGAGCACGGGCTCGATCCGGCGAAGCTCCTCGTCGACCGAGACGCTCTCAGAGCCGGGGCGGGTGGACTCTCCGCCGATGTCGACGATCGCGGCCCCTTCCTCCAGCATCCCGCGCGCCTCGGCAATGGCCGCCTGCGGGTGGAGGAACGCGCCGCCGTCCGAGAACGAATCGGGCGTCACGTTGACGACGCCCATGACGGCGGGGCGAGGAAATGCGTGCTCGAAAGGGGGACGCAAGGCGCTACGTATCCTAAGCCGCAAGCCGCGTGCGGCCGATGCCCTACGAATGGGCCGCCGCACCCTCTCCGTCTTCCTCTTCCTCATCGCGACGCTCGCCACCGCGTGCGCTGTCCCGGGCACTGACGCAGCCGAGACGGCCGACTGTCAGAAGGGGCTCGTCGAGGGAATGCTCGCCGGCCCGATCGAGGAGCTCGATGTCGAGAACGACGAGCTGAAGGGCCGCATCCACCGCATTTGCGAGCAGCTCGTTGCCGCCGGGCTCGACGACCGGAGCAGCGACGAGGAGTTCATGGCCGTGCTGCGGGACAAGCCCCAGATAACCGGCGAGCTGTGCGAGATCTCGACCGAAGCACTGTACGCGGACGGCTTCGATTCGATTGTCGAGTCCTCGGGCGGCTACGTGACTCGCGACGAGGCCATGCGCATGGGACGTGATGGCTGCGTCTACGCGATCACGGAGGGTTATGGCTCGTTGGGCAACATTCCCAATGCGAGCGCCCTCAACAAGGCCCACCCGTATCTCATGGCGCCGTTCTGCCGTGCGCTGTTCATGCAGGCGTACGACCAAAAGGGGCTCAAAGGGCCGCGGAAGGTCTACGAGGCCGTCGTCACAGACGCCTGCATGGAGGCGATCCGCACCGGCGTCGTCGATTACAGCGCCGGCGGCCCGTTCGACCCGAGCATCGACGAGCGACGCTTTCGACAGCTGCTACGCGCCGAGTGGGCTAAGCGCTAGCTGCGGGGCCCTGCATTTCGGCCGGTAACTAGCTCTCGGCCGGCTCGGGCGGCGGCTGCATCGTCGCGCCCGGCAGCGGGAACGGCCGCGGCTTCGGCTCCGTGCGCGGCCTCGGTGAATCCGGCTCGGCGGGGGCGGCAGGCGCCTCCTCGGGGAAGACCGACTCGGCCGCCTCACCGGCGAGGAGACGCTCGAACTGATCCTTGTCGATGGTCTCGCGCTCGATGAGGAGCTTGGAAATCTGGTGCAGGTCGTCCATGTGCTCGCGGAGGACGCTGAGCGCGCGCTCGTGCGCCTCTTCGATCACGCGGCGGATCTCGTCGTCGATCTCGCGCGCGATCTCCTCGGAGTAGTCGGGCTCCGCGCCCATGTCGCGGCCGAGGAACGGCATGTCGTGGTTCCGGCCGAGGACGCGCGGGCCGAGCTTCTCGCTCATGCCGTAGCGCATGATCATGTGCTTCGCGGAGCTCGTGACCTTCTCGAGGTCGTTGGCGGCGCCCGTCGTGACCTCGTTGAAGACGAGCTCCTCGGCGGCGCGGCCGCCGAGCGTCATGGCCATCTGGTCCATGAGCGCCGACTTCGTGGTCAGGAACTTGTCCTCGGACGGAAGCGAGATCGTGTAGCCGAGAGCGGCGCCCCGGCTGATGATCGAGATCTTGTGCACGGGGTCGCAGTTCGGCAGGTAATGGCCGACGAGGGCGTGACCCATCTCGTGGTAGGCGGTGACGTTGCGCTCATGCTCGGAGAGGAGGCGCGTCTTCTTCTCCGGGCCGGCGATCACGCGCATGATCCCTTCCTCGAGCTCGGTCTCGCCGATGGTCTTCTTGCCGCGGCGCGCGGCGAGGAGAGCGGCCTCGTTGACGAGGTTCGCGAGGTCCGCGCCCGTGAAGCCGGGCGTGCCGGCCGCGAGCGTGTCGAGATCGATCGACGTGTCGATCGGCTTGCCCTTCGTGTGCACCTCGAGGATCTTCCTGCGCCCGTTGCGGTCGGGCCGGTCGACGACGATCTGGCGGTCGAAGCGGCCCGGCCGGAGGAGCGCCGGGTCGAGGATGTCCGGGCGGTTCGTGGCGGCGATGAGGATGATGTTGTCCTTCATCTCGAAGCCGTCCATCTCGACGAGGAGCTGGTTCAGCGTCTGCTCGCGCTCGTCGTGGCCGCCTCCGAGACCCGCGCCGCGGTGCCGGCCGACGGCGTCGATCTCGTCCATGAAGATGATGCACGGGCTCGCCTGCTTGGCCTGCTCGAAGAGGTCGCGCACACGCGAGGCGCCGACGCCGACGAACATCTCGACGAAGTCCGAGCCGGAGATGGAGAAGAACGGCACGCCGGCCTCGCCGGCGACCGAGCGCGCGAGCAGCGTCTTGCCCGTGCCGGGCGGCCCGTAGAGAAGGACGCCCTTCGGGATGCGCGCCCCGAGCGCCTGGAACTTCTTCGGGTTCTCCAGGAACTCCTTGATCTCCTGGAGCTCCTCGACGGCCTCGTCCACTCCGGCCACGTCCTTGAACGTGATCTTCGGGGAGTCGGGCGCCATCCGCTTCGCGCGGCTCTTGCCGAAGCTCATCACCTTCGAGCCTCCGCCCTGCACCTGGTTCATCAGGAAGATCCAGAAGCCGAAGAAGAGGAGGAAGGGCAGGAGGTAGGTGAGGATCGACCACCACGCCGAGTCGCCGGTGCCCTTCGAGTCGAAGGGGATCGGCGTGCTCGCGTCCTGGAGGGTCTCCTGGAAGGCGAACTGAGACTGGTCGGTCGGGTAATTGACCTTGACCTTGCTCCCGTCGGTGAGCTCCGCCTGGATCTCACGGCTCTTGGGCACGAAGAGAACGCTCTTGATCGACGTCGGGTCGGTCTCGACCTTGGCGATCAGCTGGCTGTACGTCAGCTTCTGGGTGTCGTTCGACCCCCCAGGCAGGAGCGTCCGCGAGGCCAGGAAGACCAGGAGGACGATGACGATCAGCGGGAAGAGTGCGCTACGGAAAAAACGGTTCAAGAGGGTTCCTCTAGTGCGTTAACGGTAGCAGCCTGGGTATTCGTTACAACGAACCGGTTCGGTTCTTCAGACCGTGTCCTCCGCCTGCGCCGCGAGCTCGTCCCGGAGCACGCCGACGAAGGGCAGATTGCGGTATCGCTCCGCGAAATCGAGGCCGTAGCCGATGACGAAGCGGTTCGGGATCTCGAACCCCACGTAGCGGCAGACGACATCGTTCTCGCGCCGGTCCGGCTTGGTCAGAAGGGCACATACCTCGAGCGAAGCGGGCTCACGGGCCTCCAGATTTCGAAGCAGGTAGGAGAGGGTCAGTCCAGAGTCGATGATGTCTTCGACAACGAGCACGTTCCTACCTTCGATCGAAACGTCCAGATCCTTGAGGATTCGAACGACGCCGGACGAGTCGATTCCCGCCCCGTAGCTCGAGATCGCCATGAAATCGACCTCGCAAGGGATGTCGATCGAGCGCATGAGATCTGCCATGAAGAAGATGGCGCCCTTGAGGACGCCGATGAGCAGCAGGTCCTGGCCGCGGTAGTCCTCGCTGATCTCGGCGCCGAGCTCCGCGATCTTTGCGTGCAGCGCCTCCTCGTCGATGAGGACCTCGGAAACCGCGGCCGAGAGCTCGTTGACCTTGTTCACTCTCGCTCCTCCCCGACGGCGTCTTCCCAGCCGGGCGCGGTCGCGATCCCCGGAACGACGACGACCTCGTCGCCCTTCACGACGAGCGGCCAGGCCTCGCGCTCGGAGCGCGGCACCTTGGCGTCGACGAAGAGGTCCTGGATCTTCTTGCCGCGGGAGGCGAGGCGGTCGCCGGCGCGCCAGGAGCGCACCCAGAGCCCCGCGCGGTTCGGGCGGAGGCGCCACGGCCCCCAGGAGACGGGCCCGTCCAGCCGGACGGGCGCTCGTTCGAGCCAGACGCTCCCGTATTCCCTTACCGCCACCCGGCCGTCACCTAGGTCTACTCGCTTGGCACCTGCCCGCGAGCCGAGCAACTCTAACAGCGCTCTTTCGATCGGCCTAGGCAGCTCGGAGGCCGGCTCGGCGGCGCGGAGCACGTTTTCCTCCGCCGCGGGATGGAGCTGCCGGAGAGCGGGCAGGATCTCGCGGCGGATGAGACCCCGCAACGTGTCGTCGTTCGTCGAGTCGACGCGGAAGTCGAGACCCTCGGCGCGGCAATAGGCCTCGGTCTCGTCGCGCCAGACGGTCAGGAGCGGCCTGACGACGCCGTCCTCGCGCTTCGCGCGGATCCCTGTCGTCGTGCCGCTGGCGGCCAGGCGATAGAGAACCGTCTCGACCTGATCGGATGCGGTGTGACCGGTCGCCCGCAGGCGAGCTCGCGCGAACGAGTATCGGAGGTCGCGGAGCTCCTCCTCGGAGCCGCCGTTCGTCGGCGGCGCCTCCACGACTTCGGCGCCGAGGCGCTCGCGGCAGAAGCGCGCGTCCTCCTCGGAGTCCTCGCCGCGGAGCCTATGGTTGACGTGGAGCGCGCCGGCGCGGTAGCCGAGGGCCCCAAGCGCATGCCAGAGGCACGTGGAGTCCGGGCCACCGGAGACCAGGCACACAACGTCCCCGCCCGGCGGAATGAGGTCGTGCCGGCGGATGTGCTCTTCCATCCGAGCGCGAAGCGCAGCGGCGTCCACGAACCAATTTTACGGCGTGGAGGCCGTGCTCAGAGCAATGGTCCGACATCGCAACCTCTTTCGTAGAGCGCCGGCTGAGCCTGCGTGAGAACGTCGTGGGCGAAGTTGGCGAGCCCGTAGGCGCGATACATCCGCTCGCTGGCGTCGCCGCCCTTGGCCTGGATCGTGACCGCGGTGCCGTACTCCTGGAACATCGCGTCCAGATAGCGCTGGGCGGTCTTCAGGGACGGATCCTTCGGATCGGTGTGCTGGATGCGCATCGACGCGTCGAAGGCCTGCTGCGAGACGTCCTTCGCCTCGACGTCGCCGCTCTGATAATCGACGTTGAGCTGGCCGAGACCAAGCATGTCCGTCGAGGCGGTCTGGATGAACTTCTGGTCCGTGGGACCACAGCTGTGGCCGTGCACGCTCTTTTCGCCGCCGCAGCCGGCCGGGAGCGCAACGAGGACAAGCGTCGCCGCAATGACGCCGATTCGCCGCAAGATGGACGGATCATCGGCGCCTTGGCGAGGCCCCGCCATCACCCGTTTCAGGGTGGCTGTGTGCCGATCGCCACTACTCGAAGATGAGTGACCGGTACGACCCGACGCGCCGCATCCCGATGGACTCGTAGAGCCCGATCGCGGGCGCGTTCTCGGGGCGCACGAAGAGGCAGACGGACGGCGTGCGCGCAAGGAGCAGACGGCAGAGGTCGGCTAAGCCGCGCTTGCCGTAGCCCTGCCCGCGCACCGACGGGTCGACCCAGACCTGCTGGAGCTGCACCGTTCGGTCCGTCCAGGCTGAGGCCTCGGCCTTGAAGAGAACGGTTCCGTCTTCCTCCCAGAGCCAGCTGCGCCCCTCCTCGATCTGCGTCCTCGTACGCCACTCGAAGAGCGCGGGGTCGCGGGCATGGGCGTCGATCCCCACCTCCTCGAGGAACGCGGCGGCCGAGGTGCGGATGAGGAGCGGGAGATCGGCGAGCTTCGCCATTCGAAGCGCCGAGCCCCCCGCCGGCGGTTCCTCCTCGAGCACGTAGACCGGCTGTCCCGGGCGGTCCTCACGCACATCGGGAAGGTCGTCGCGCGCGGCCTCCCAGAGGTCCGTGACGGCCTGTTCGTCCCCGATCAGCATGCGGGGCCGCGAGCGCGCGGCGAGCTTGGCGAAGGCGCCCGCACCTTCGCCCGAGGGGACGAGGTTCGCCCCGAGATGGCAGACGGCCACGAGCTCTCCTCCGTCGCGAAGCGCGGCGAAACGGCCGAGGCCGCGGCGCGCGACATCCTCGAGGAAGACCCGCTCGATCGGCTCGCGCGCGCAGAACTCGAGGATGTCCTCGAGCGAAGGCCGCTTGACCAGGCGCGGCATTGCCGGGGACGATAACCCGCATGCCCATACATGTCAGAGCCGAAAAAGGTGACTACGCGGAGGCGTGCCTCGTTCCGGGCGACCCTCTCCGCGCGAAGTACATCGCAGAGAACTTTCTCGAAGGAGCCGAGCAGCGAAACTGGGAGCGCGGGATGCTCGGCTACACCGGCACCTTCAACGGCAAGCCGGTCTCGGTGCAGTCCACGGGAATGGGATGCCCTTCCGCCGCGATCGTGATCGAGGAGCTCGTCATGCTCGGCGTGAAGCGCATCCTCAGGATCGGCACCTGCGGAGGCCTCCAACCCGACCTGAAGCTGGGCGACCTCATCGTCGCCGTCTCGGCGATCCCGCAGGACTCGACCGCCGTCCACTACCTCGCCGGCGAGGCGCACACGCCGACGGCCGACTGGGAGCTCGTGCACGGCGCCGTCCACGCGGCCAAGGAGCTGGGGAAGCCCGTCCGTGTAGGCCCGATCGTCTCGAGCGACATCTTTTACGACCCTGACAGGGAGCGGGCAAAGCGCTGGTCCGAGCGCGGCATCCTCGCGGTCGAGATGGAGGCTGCCGTGCTCTTCACACTCGGCGCTTTGCGCGGGTTCAAGGCGGGCTGCCTCCTGACGGTCTCGGACGTCGTCGTCGAGGGCGAGTTCGTCCGCATCTCGGACGAGGAGATGAAGGCAGCCGTCGACCAGATGACCGAGCTCGCGCTCGGCACGGTCACCGCCGGTTGAGCGACACCGTCTTCCTCGTCAACCCCGCTTCGGCGAACGGCTCCACGCGGGGAGCCTGGCCCGACATCGCCCACCGCGCCGCGGCTGCGGGTCTCGAAGGCGAGACGCTCTTCAGCGAGGGGCCGGGCGGGATCGCGAAGGTGGCCGAGCGCGCGGCCGGGATGGGCGCGAAGAAGGTCGTCGCCGTCGGAGGAGACGGCACCGTCAACGAAGCCGTGAACGGCCTGCTGCAGGTGGGCGCGGGCAAGGAGGTCGAGCTCGCGGTCATCCCGCGCGGGACGGGCACCGACTTCGTGCGCACCTTCCGGATCCCCGCGAAGCTCGACGAGGCGATCGCCGTCGCGCGGGATGGAGCCGTGCGCGCGATCGACGCGGGCAGGGTTTCCTATCGCGCCTGGGACGGCTCGGCCGGGAGCGCGTTCTTCGCCAACATCGCGAGCGCCGGGATGAGCGGCGCCGTCGCCATGCGCGCCAACTCGACCTCGAAGGCCCTCGGGGGCAAGGCGTCGTTCCTCTGGGCGACGCTCGCCGTCTTCGCGCGCTGGAAGAACGCAGTCGTGTCGGTCGACGTCGACGAGGAGCACCGCGAGGGCAGCATGCTCGACGTCATCGTCGCCAACTGCGAGTTTCTGGGCGGCGGGATGCACATGACGCCGAATGCGAAGCCGGACGACGGCCTCTTCGACGTCCTCCTGATCGGCGACGTGACGAAGCGCGACCTCGTGCAGACGCTCCCGAAGATCTACCGCGGAACGCACCTCCCGCATCCGAAGGCAGAGGAGCTGCGCGGGAGCACGGTTCGAGTCGACGCCGAGACGCCCCTCCCCATCGAGCTCGACGGCGAGCAGCCCGGGACGACTCCGGCGACCTTCGAGGTCGTGCCGGCCGCGCTGCGCCTGCGGGTGCCCGGCTAGCCGGCCCTTGGCCCAGGCCGCGGCGAGCTCGTCGCGGTAGAGGCCCCAGAGAACACCAGCCGCGACCAGCAGGACCGCCTCGTCGACCGGGCCCGGGATCGGGAGCAGGCCGATGGCAGCCAGCCAGCGGAGGGGGCGAGGGATGCGGTCCTCGCGGGCGACGAGCCTTGCCGCTCGGATCGCCCGTCTCACGCGCCTAGGACGCGCTCGAGCCGCGGCCCGGGCCGCCGCCGATTGCGCGGCCGGGCGGCGGCGACGGAGCCTTCTCGGCGGGCTTCTTCGTCGTCGTCGCCTTCTTCGCCGTCGGCGTCTTCTTCGTCTCGGACTTCTTCGCAGTCGTCTTCTTGGCGGCAGGCTTCGCCTCGGATGTCTCGAGCTTCGCCAGCCGGCGCTCGAGCCGCTCGATCTGCTTGCGCAGGTCCTTGAGCTCGTCCGCCGCCGCAAGACCCGCCTGGGCGACCGCGCCGCGGGCGCTCTGGTCGATCCGGGTCTTCGCGTCCATGACCCTGCTCAGCGCGTCGGTCACGCGCGGGTTCTTGCTCAGCTCCTCGACGAGCTTCGTGACGGCCTCCTCGCCGCGTCCGGCAAGCCGGTTGAGCGTTCCGCCGCCGTTGTCCGGCTTCTTGCTTGCCATGCGATCCCTCCGTTCGGTTTTCGAAGGGACCTTACCCGCACAGGCTCTCCGGCTAAGCGTGAGCGAAGCGTTTGCGCAGCTCGCGACCGGCGAGGAGCCCGAGCCCGAGCAGCACCAGAACCGGCGCGGCGACGGCGATCCCGATGAAGATCCAACCGACGACGGTGAGGAATGCCGAGCCCGCGGTCGCCCACGCGTCGACGATGCTGAACCCGCCGCTCGCGGGAGCGACGGCGCCGGCCTCGTGCATGGCCAGGGAGATCGTCGCGTACGAGACGCGGTTGTCGAGGTACTGGAGCCGTCCGCGCGCCTGCTCGAGGTCGAGCTGCACCTGCGACAGCTGGTTCTGCACCGCGAGCGCGGCGGGTACGTCGTCCGCCTGCTGGAGGAGCTCCAGGAGCTGGGCCTCGACCGCGCGAAGCTGCCGGATCCGCGCGTTCAGATCGACGAACTCCTGCGAGACGTCCTGGCCGCTCTCCTCGAGCGCCTCGACCTTGCCGAGCTGCCGGAGCCGGGCCAGGGCGTCGTCATAGCTCTCCGCGGGGATGCGGAGGTCGAGCGAGCCCTCGACGAGCCGCCTGTCGGTCCCCTGCGAGGCGGTCGAGTTGACGACGAAGCCGCTGTAGGAATCGACGATCGCGTGAACGTCGTCGACCTTGTCGTCGAAGCTCCCGTGGGCGATCGAGAGCCGGAGGTGGGCCGTCTGGATGATCTGCGGGCCCACCTGCGGCACCGCCGAGTGCGGTCCGGAGACGAGCCGCCGGTCGTTCGCCATGTCCCCGCTCGGCTCCGCGGAGCCTTCGGCGACACCGCCGCCGCCGCCGGTGGAGCCGGCCGTGCTTTCAGAGCCGCCCCCGGCGCTGCATGCGGAGAGGGTCAGTGCGAGTACCAGCGGGATGAGCAGGGCCAGCTTCTTCATCTCTTCCTCCTTGGTGACAGTTGCTCTGACACCTCGAAGGCTGAGAAAGTTCCCGGCCCATGGAGGGCTACCACTTCTCGGTCGATCTGCGTGTCCGCTTCAGCGAGACGGACGCGCAGGGAATCGCGAACAACGCCGTCTACCTCAACTGGTTCGAGGTCGCGCGCGTCACCTATCTGGCGCGCTTTCCGGGCGGCTACCGCGGTCTGATCGAGCAGGGCGTCGAGGCCCTGACGATCGAGGCGTACGTGCGCTATCTCGCCCCGTGCGGCTTCGACGACGAGCTGCGGATCCACACCCGCGTCACGCACATGCGAGGCGCCCGCTTTCGCTTCGAGTACGTCCTCGAGCGTCTGAACGAGCCGCACGCGCAGATCGCGGAGGGTTGGACGGGCCACGCCTGCGTCGACGCCGCCACGCTCCGCCCCACGCGCATGCCTACCTGGCTGGCGGAGGGGATCGAAGAGGTCGAGCGCGGCTAATGGCCGGCGGTCGTGCCGCTCTTCGTGCCGCCCTTTTCGGTGCTCGTCCCGGTATCCGTCGACGTGGTCGTCGTGGATGCCACGGGCACCGGCTTCGTCCCGACGCGGACGACCTTGGGCTCGGCGAGGTAGTTCGAGTACCACGTCGTATCGAAGAGGAGCTTGCCCTTCGCGTCGTACACGAGCCGGCGCACCGAGACCGAGCGCGAGGGCTGGCCGTACTCCTCGACGACCTTCTCGCCGACGTAGAGGTGCGAGTCGGGCTCGCGCTTGACGGGCGCGGGGCCGGTTTCCTCGAGCGGTGACGTCTGCGTCTCCACACGGCGGTGGAGCGGCGTCCCGAAGAGGCGCACCGTCAGCGAGGACGAGCCCACGATCGTGCGCACCAGGATCCAGTGGTCCGAGTCGTTCTGGAAGGTGAGGTCGGTGTCCGGGTAGTTGACCGTCGCGTCGCGGCCCAGCGGGTAGTGGTCGATGTAGAGCGCGTGGTTCGTCCGGGACGTGATGGGCAGGCCCGCCTCGAAGGCCGCGTTGAAGACCGTCGTGGAGACCTGGCAGACGCCGCCGCCGAGCCCGGTCTTGAGCTCGCCGTTGATGATCACCGGCGCCTCGAGGAAGCCCTGCGCCGCGTTCCGCTCGCCCGTCGTCTTGTTGAAGGAGAAGGTCGAGTGCGGCGCGATCATGTGCCGGTCGATCAGCCGCGCGACGAGCTGGACGTTGTGGATGCGGTTCGCGTCCCCGCCGTAGAAGGTCGTGTAACGCCCGACGAGGCCCGTGATGCCGAGCGCCTTCGCGCGCTCGGTCGTGAGCTTCGGCTTCGCCGGGACGACGACGAGCTGCGCGGTGCGGTTGACCGTGCGCAAGGCGGCCGCAAGAAGCGCCTTCTCGGAGGCCGCGACGTCGAGCTTGCGGCCGTCGCGGGAGGCGATCAGGCGCGCCTTCCCCGCATCGTCGACCGAGAAGTCGACCTCGCGCGGCGCGCGGGCGACCGCTCGGCTGAGATTGTCGAAGTACTTCTTCGCCTCGGGGCCGCCGATCTCGAGATCGCGCTGGCCGTTGTGGGGCAGCTCCAGGAAGGAGGCAATCTGCTCGGGCGTGACCGTGAGGTGGACGTTCTTGTAGGCAAAGACCACGGGGCCGGAGAGAGCGGTGCGAACCTGCCGGGCGACCGCGGCGAGGGCGTCTCTGCCGACCTCTGGAGGCGTGACCTCGATCGGAAGCGCGACGGGCCCCGGCCGCTCGAGGGCAGCCAGCGCGGAGACCATGGTGTCGGCGGCCGCCTCGGTCTCGAGGCTGCGGCTCGGCTCGCCGGGGATGACGACCGGCTGGCCGTTGCGAAGGACGATCGCCGCCTCGCGTCCGTCGACCTCGACCTGCTTCGCGATCACCCGTAGCTGGCGGTCCAGGGCTCCCGGGTCCGCGGTGGCCGGCGGCTCGACGTCGGACCCGAAGAAGCGGAGCTCGAGGCGCTTGAACCCCCTGATCGGGACGGGGCCGTCCGCGCGATCGAGGGCCTCGGCTGCGGCGGCGTTCCAGTCCCCCTCCACGGCGAGCTGCGCAGGTGCGATCGACCACCGGCGTCCGGCTCCCGTGAAGACCACCTGCTCGGTGTAGAGCGTATGTGCGCGCGCCGCCAGCTTGCTTTCCGCCTGAGCCGCGGAGAGGCCGCTCACGTCCTGGCCGGAGACCGTCACACCGTCGGCGACTTTGTCCGCAGAGCCCGAATACGCGAGCCCGAGGACGAAGACGCCGAGAACGAGGACGCCGATGGCGGCCAGCAGGGCCTTCCAACGGCGACGGACCAGCCCGAAACGGTCCCGTCGCGCACGGGACCTCCTGCCCTTTCGGACCGAACCGACGCCGGCCTCCGCTCTCATCGAAGGCTCCGACTCTACCAACCGCCGCGAGGCCGCCCGGGCGCTACGGGCCGGGCTCGAGAAGCACGCGGACCTGCGCGATGCAGCTCAGCGATCCGTCCTGCTCGGAGAAGTCGACCGCCTCGAGAGTGCCCGCCTGCTCCCGGGTGACGCCGTATGCGAGCGTCCGGTGCCAGTTCCCGCCGGTCGCCGTCACGGGCCGCATGGCGATCATCGTCCCGCGCCTGTTTCGCAGGTCGGCCTGGAACATGTGCTCGAAGAGGTCGGTCTCGGTTCCGCGGACGACGACTCGCCCCGGCGATTGAGTCACCTGGTCGATCGTGAGACAGCCGCCCTGCGGTGCCGTCGGGAACTCCGCCGCAGGGCGCGGAGGGCGTGCCTTCCACAGATCGACGACGAGCCGCTCGGGCGAGTGCAGGACACCGTGCTCGAGGTACTTGAAGCGGTGCTTTCTCGCCGAGAGCTTGAGGACGAGGAATCCAGAGCCCTGCCTGATCCGGGCGGTGACGCGCTGGTCGGTCACCCCTCCCGCGGTCGTGTCGATACCGGCGTCGGTGATGCGGACGCGGGCGCGGCCGTCGAAGGGCAGGGGGTCGGGGGACTCGACGTCGTTCCCATGGAGCGTGCCGCCCGAGAAGTCGACCACGACCCGGACGAAGGCGGGGTGGTTTCCGATCCGGATCTGCGTGGCCGTGAGAGCCGCCGATGCAGCCGCCGGCGCGAAAGCGGCGGCCGCGGCGAGAAGCATCGAGACGAGCAGCATTCGTCTCACACAGGCAGGTAAGCACCTGCGGCGCCGTGGCTCAAGGGACTTCACGAAGCCCTAACCAGTGGCGGAAGGCGAGCACGCGGCGGACATGCTCGTCGAGCAGGCCACGGCGGGCGAGCGGCACGAGGGCATGGACGACCCGCGCGGCGTCGGGCCCGTTCGTCAAGAGGACGAGGTCGGCGCCCGCACGGAGCGCCCGCTTCGCCGCGGGCACGGCGAGCTCGCTGCCGAAGACGGAGATCGAGTCCGTGACGGCGACTCCGTCGAACCCCTGGCGCCGCAAGAGACGGTAGGCCGCTGGACTGAACGACGCTCGCCGCTCGAGGCCGAAGGCTCGGTAGAAGGCGTGGCCCATCATCACGCAGCGCAGCGGGAGCCTGAAGGCGGCGCGGAACGCGGCCAGCTCTCGCGGCCGGAGGCGGGAGCGGACGTGCGGGTTCTCGTCCGTGGAGATCGAAGCCGAGCCGAGCCCGGGGAAGTGCTTCGCGCAGGGGGCCGCTCCTCCCGCGGCGAGACCCCGCGCGAAGGCGACGCCGTACGGCGGGCTGGCGAAGTGCCGCGAGCCGAGCGGCCCACCCGCGAGGTCGAGGACGGGCGCGAAGTCGACCTGGACTCCGTTGCGGGCCAGAGCCTTGCCCGTGTCGAAGCCAGCGTCGGCCGCCTCCTGCCGGCTGCCGTACGACCACGCCGGCCGGCCCGGCGGGAGCTCGTCGAAGGTGCTCGCCGCTCCGCCTTCCTGGTCGACGAAGGCGATCGCCCGCTTCGGGCGCGGCTCGTTTCGGCTCCACTCCTGGACGAGCACGCCGGCGACGCCCTCCGGCGCAGGCAGGCCGGAGACGACGACCAGCGCCGCCTTCTGCCTCGGCGTCAGCGACGGAAGGTGGCTCGGCGGCTCCGCCCCGCCCGAGGCGAGCGCGAGAGCGGCCTGAAACAGCGCGGCGAGACCCACGGGACTAGTGTCCCTTCCAGTGATGCTGCCCCGGCTCTCGGTCGCGAGCACCAAGCGCTGCAAGGACGCAGGGAGTCCCGGTAATAGTGATTACCGGGACGACTGAGGACGCAGCAGCGCGCTGCGTGATCGCGGGCGAGAGGCAGGCGAGCATTGCTGGATGGGGCACTAGACTAGTCGCATGGATTTCGAGCTCAGCCCCGAGCAGCGAGAGGTGCAGGCGACCGTTCGCCAGTTCGTCGAGGAGCGCATCCTCCCGAACGCGATCGAGAACGACATCGCGCACCACCTCGACATGGACGCGATCGCCGGCATGGCCGAGCTCGGCCTCCTCGGCATCGTCATTCCGGAGGAGTACGGCGGCGCCGGCCTCGACTTCGTCTCCGAGGCGCTCGTCTGCGAGGAGATCGAACGCGGCGAAGCGGCCTTCCGGACGCTGATCTCGGTCCACGTCGGTCTCAACTCGCTGACGCTTCTCCGTTACGCCGACGAGGAACAGAAGCAGCGCTACCTCACGCCGCAGGCGCGCGGCGAGAAGCTCGCCTGCTTCGGGCTCACGGAGCCCGCCGCTGGGTCCGACGTGGCCGGAATGCTCACGAACGCGCGCCGTGAGGGCGACACCTACATCCTCAACGGTCAGAAGAACTGGATCTCGTACGCGAGCGTCGCCGACCACGCGCTCGTCTTCGCGAAGACCGATCCCGAGTCGAAGCACCGCGGGATCTCGGCGTTCATCGTCGAACGGGAGTGGCCCGGCGTGACGACCGCGGACACCGAGAACAAGCTCGGCATCTGGGCAGGCTCGACCGGCGAGCTCTTCTTCGAGAACGTCGAGGTGCCGGCCGAGAATCTCGTCGGAGAGGAGGGCCAGGGCTTCGAGATCGCCATGTACGGCCTCGACCAGGGCCGCTTCACCGTGGCGGCCGGGGCGTGCGGCGTCGTCCGCGCCTGCCTCGAGCAGTCCGTCGCCTACGCGCGCGAGCGCGAAACCTTCGGCGAGCCGATCGGCAAGCACCAGTTCGTCCAGGACATGATCGCGGAGATGGTGCTCGGCTACGAAACGTCGAAGCTCCTCGTCATGCAGGCCGCCTGGCTCAAGGACAAGGGCGTCCGCAACACGCGGGAGACGAGCCTCGCCAAGTGGCATGCGACCGAGTCGGCGTTCCGTGCGGCGCACCTTGCCATCCAGGTGCACGGCGCGTACGGGTATTCCGCCGAGTACGGGATCGAGCGCTACTTCAGAAACGCGCGCGCCCCGATCATCTACGAGGGCACGACCCAGATCCACAAGATGATGCAGGCCGAGCACGCCCTCGGGTACCGCAACCTGAACGGGCGCGACGGCGACATCTCACCGCTCGCGTCGTGGGGCCCCGCACTCTTGGCGCGCTGATCGCGGCCGCGGCCGTCGCGCTCGCCGTCCCCGCGTCCGCCGCGCCTCCGAGGAGCGGCCTCTTCGTCCCCGGCGAGACGCTCGGCGGCGTGCGGCTCGGGATGACGGAGCAGGATGTCCTGAAGGCCTGGGGCGAGCAGCACGGAGTCTGCAAGGACTGCGACCAGCCGACTTGGTACTTCAACGACAAGCCCTTCGCGCCGCAGGGCACCGGCGTGATCTTCGACAAGGGCCGCGTGGCGCAGGCCTTCACGGTCTGGCGGCCGAACGGCTGGAAGACGCCCGAGGGGCTCGCCCTCGCCGCCGAGGGATCCGACGTCGCTCGGATCTACGGCTCGCTCGACAAGCGCGAGTGCGCGCGCTACGAGGCGCTCCTCCTTCCGGGGAAGAAGGTGACCAGCGTCTTCTACGTCTTCCGCGACAAGGTGTGGGGCTTCGGGCTCATGAGGCCCGACGCCTCGCCGTGCCTCTGAGGTCGCTCTCCGCTTCCGCGAGGAGCGCGACGAGCGGGATGACGGCGAGCACGGGGATCGCCACGACCGGCCAGATGACCCCGTAGCCGTCGGTCGAGCGGAAGTAGGAATGGAAGATGTCGATCGCGGCCCCGGCCGCGAGCGGGCCGATGACGAGCCCGATGCCCTTCGTCGTGGTCGCAAGGCCGGTGATCGTGCCCCGGTCGGTCGCCGGCATCACCTTGAACAGGAGTGCCCAGGCCAGCGTCATGACCACGCCGCCCGCCATCGCCACCGGCGCGATGAGCCCGTAGTACCACCAGTGCCACGTCTGCGCGAAGCCCGCCACGAGGAGCCCGAATCCGTAGACGACCGAAGCGCCGAGAATGACGTTCCCGACGCCGAACTCGTCCCCGAACTTCCCGGCCGCGAGCGCCGCCAGGACGTATCCGGCCGCCACGACGCCGAGCACCGTGGAGGAGACGTAGAGCGGCTGATCGAGCCCGTCGATGATGTAGAGGACGACGAAGGTCCGCATCCCCGCGAAAGTCGCCTCCCAGGCGGTGTTCGCGATGAGGAAGCGGCGCACGTGCTTCTCGCGGCGAACCACGTGCCAGGGCGCTGCGAGGATGGAGCGGAAACGCTCGAAGCGGGTCGGCTCGACGTCGTGCTCGTGGACGAGCAGGACCACGGCCCCGCACGCGACCAGCGTCACTCCCGCAGCGAGGACGAACGGGAACGGCTCCCACACTGAGAGCAGGAAGCCCCC
>DASSBN010000042.1:0-16618 GCA_035698665.1 Gaiellaceae bacterium | reverse complement strand
GAGGCCATCCGGCTCGCCAAGGCGAGCGAGGACGCCGTCAGGGAGATCGGCGCTTTTTGCGAACGGGAGGGGGTGGACGCGCAGTTCCGCCAGGGCGGCTGGCTCTGGACCGCGACCTCGCCGGTCCAGATGGACGCGTGGATGCCCAGCGTCGAGACTGCCGCGGAGCACGGGGCGCATCCGTATGAGCTCCTCAGTGCCGAGGAGGTCCAGGAGCGGACGGGGTCGCCGATCCACTTCGGCGCGGCCTTCGAGAAGACCGCCGCGACCGTGCAGCCGGCACTCCTCGCCCGTGGGCTTCGCCGTGTTGCCGTCGAGAAGGGCGTCCGCATCTACGAGCGAACGCCGATGGTCGAGCTCGACCGCGAGGAGGGCGTGGTGCGTACTCCATCGGGACGCGTGAGCGCCGACGCGATCGTGCTCGCGGTCAACGCCTGGGCGGCGAAGATCCCCGAGCTCGCCCGCGCCGTCGTCGTTGTCGCCAGCGACATGGTCGCGACCGCGCCGATGCCGGAGAAGCTCGAGGAGAGCGGCTGGACCGGAGGACAGGCCATCTCCGACTGCCGCCTGCTCGTTCACTACTACCACGCCACCAAGGACGGAAGGGTGGCCTTCGGGCGCGGGGGAGGGCGGCTCGCCTTCGGCGGCCGCGTCAACTCGAACTTCGACTACAACGGACGTCAGACCCGCGCGCTCGAAGAGGAGCTCGTCACCCTCGTTCCCGCGGCGAAGGATGTGCCCGTGACACACGCGTGGGGCGGGCCGATCGACCGTACGGCGGATGGATTCCCCATGGTCGGCGCGCTTCCCGCCCGGGCGAACATCGTCTACGCGACGGGTTACTCCGGAAACGGAGTGGCGCCCTCGCTCACGATGGCGAAGATCCTCGCCTCGAGCGCGCTTCGCCGTGACGACGAGTGGGCCGGCTCGCCGCTCAACTGCGGCGTCTGCGCCACGTTCCCGCCCGAGCCGATCCGCTTCGTCGGCGGGCTCGTCGTGCGCCAGGCCGTGCGGCACAAAGAAGGCCGCGAGGACCAGGGCAAGAGCGTCGACCCGGTGACCAAGGCAGTTGCCGGCCTTGCCCCGCAGGGGTTCTTCCGCGCGCGGCGCTGAGCGGTGGCGAAGGCCGAGCAGCCGGTCGTCTTCTTTGCTTCACCCGCCGAGATGGAGGCCTGGCTCGACGAGCACGGCGCGTGCTCGAACGGCATCTGGGTCAAGTTCGCGAAGAAGGGCTCGGAGATCCGGTCGGTCGTCTACGCGGAGGCGGTCGAGGTGGCGCTTTGCCACGGCTGGATCGACGGCCAGGCGAAGCGCCTCGACGACGACCACTACCTGCAGAGGTTCACGCCGCGTCGAACCCGCTCGAAGTGGTCGAAGCGAAACCGCGAGAAGGCGGAGCGGCTGATCGCCGAGGGCCGGATGCGCCCGCCGGGCCTGCGCGAGGTCGAGCGCGCGAAAGAGGACGGCCGCTGGGACGAGGCCTACGACTCGCCAGCTACCGCCACGGTCCCGGACGACTTCCAGGCCGCGCTCGACGCCGAGCCGAAAGCACGGGCGTTCTTCGAAAGCCTCGGAGCGACGAAGCGCTATTCGTTCCTCTACCGCATCGCGGACGCGAAGCGGCCGGAAACGCGGGCGAAGCGGATCGCGCAGTACGTCGAGCTCCTCCGGGAGGGCAAGACGCTGGGCTAGTCGATTTCGAGGCCGAAGCGGGGTAGGCGCTTGCGAACGGTCTTGTTGAAGGCCGCGTGGTACTCGTCGTAGGAGTCCTCGTCGAGGGTCGCCGCGAAGTTGTCGCGCAGTTCGAGCAGCTCGTCGGTCCCCGTCTCGACGAGGTCGAGGTAGTCGCCGTAGCGCTCCTCCGCTTCGTCGCGCGGCGCGCGGTTGTACGCCTCGAGGGCGGCCTCGGTGTCGCGGATGAGGCCGTCGTGCTCCGCCGTGAAGAGCGCGATCTGCCGCTCGACGAGGTCAACGAATCGACCGCGCACGTTTCCCTATGCTGCGTCCGCCGTGGGACTCGTCATTCGCACGTGGAACCTCTATCACGGCCGCACGCATCCCAAATCCGGCCGCACCTACCTCGAGCGGATGGTGCGGCTCGCGAGCCTCGATGCGCCGGACGTCGTTGCCCTGCAGGAAGTACCGCTCTGGGCGCTCGGACGGCTCGAGCGTTGGAGTGGAATGCGCGCGATCTGGTCGGTGACGGTGCCGGGCTTCCTCGGTCCGATCGCACGCCTCATCACCGACATCGACCCGGTGCGGGTTCGGTTCACCGCGGCAGGGCAGGCGAACGCGATGCTCTTGAATCGCCGCTTCGAGGTCTCCGACGACCGGACGCTCGTGCTCAACCCTCAGGTGAAGCGGCTGGAATGGCTTCGCGGTGGACGGCAGCGGCGGGTTTGCCAGGCCGTCGATCTCGAGCTCGACGGACGGCGGCTGACGGTGGCCAATCTCCATGCGACGAACAACTCCGACCTCGCGCGCGTCGAGGTCGGGCTCGCTGCCGACTTCGTCCGCGGCGCCGAAACGTGCATCCTGTGCGGCGATTTCAACGTGCCAGCGTTCGCCGTATCCGAGTACTCGCCGCCGATCGAGGGGATCGACCAGATCCTCGTCCGCGGACTCGACTTCGAGCAGGCGCCGCGGCCATGGGCGCTCGAACGCCGCCGCGTGCCAGAGGGGCTGCTCTCCGATCACGCGCCCGTCGAGGCGGAGCTCGTGTGGACCTAGACGCCGTTCGCGCCGGACTGCCGGTCCTCGAGCGCAGCGCCTACCTCAACGCAGGGACGAACGGTCCGCTGCCGAGGAGGACCGTCGAGGCGATGCAGGCCTCCCTCGCCCGCGATCTCGAGGCGGGCCGCTCGAGCCGCGAGTACTTCGAGGCCATGCTCGCCCGCCGCGAGGATCTCCGAAGCGCGCTCGCCCGCTTTCTCAGGGCCCCCGAAAGCACCATTGCCCTGACCACGTCGACGACGGAGGGCTGCAACGTCGTCCTGAACGGCCTGCGCATCGGAGAAGGCGACGAGGTCGTCACGACCGACTCCGAGCACCCCGGGCTCTTCGGCGGTCTTGTCGCGTCGGCCGCGGACCTCCGCGTCGTGCCCGTGCGCGACCTGCCGGTCTCCGAGGTCGCGGAGGCACTCGGCTCGGCGATCGGCGAGCGGACGAAGCTCGTCGCGCTGTCACACGTCTCCTGGCTCACGGGCGCCCTCTTCCCGGTGGAGGCGCTCGCCGGCCGCGGCGCACCTGTGCTCGTCGACGGCGCACAGGCTGCCGGCGCGATTCCGCTCTCCGTCTCCGAGCTCGGCTGCGACTTCTACACGGTGTCGGCCCAGAAGTGGCTCCTCGGCCCGGATGTGACGGGCGCGCTCTACGTGCGTCCCGAGCGCGTCGAGGAGCTGCGCATGGCGATGCCGAGCTACGGCTCGTGGGAGTTCGGGGACGACTACACCTACGAGCCGAAGGTGGGGGCGGGGCGCTTCGACCCGGGCTGGATCGCGGCGGCGTCCGGGATCGGCCTCCTCGAGTCGCTCGCGTTCGCGGAGGAGGCGGGAGACGACCGCTTCGCGCACGCGGCAGAGATGGCCGGGCACCTGAAACACATGCTGGAGGCCGCCGGCCACGAGGTCGTCACCGAGCCCGGCCAGGCCACACTTGTCACGTGGAAGACGAGGGAAGACTCGAAGGCCCTCGTCGAGCGGCTCGCGGACGCGGGGGTGGTCGTCCGTGACCTGCCCGGCCTCGGCTGGCTGCGGGCTTCGTGCGGGTTCTGGACGAGCCACGACGACCTCGAACGCCTCCTCGGCGCGCTCTAGGCCTTCTCGAGCACGGCATAGAGGTCGGCGCCGTCCTCGCGGAGCATGGCGAGGCTCCAGCCCGTGCCGTCGACGAGCGCCGCGAGCTCGTCGGGATCGACGCACAGGAGGTCGTACCAGGGCGTTGCCAAGCTGCCGTGGCGGATGCGGATGGTCACTTGCCCGGGCATGCGTCCACGGCCCCGATTCCGCTCGTAGTAGGCGAGGTCGGTCTCGTCGGCGTCGACGTACGGATTGACCGTGTCGAGCAGGATCCTTGCCTCGGGGCTCGTGAGCGAGTGCAGCTTCTCCAGCAGGGCGACGGTGGCCTCACCGCTCCCGGCGAGCCCGAAGTTCCCGCACATGAGCAGCACGGTGTCGAAGACGCCGAGCTTTTCGTCGATCTCCCGGAGGGAAAGAAGCCGTGCGTCGTCGACCCCACGGCGGCGGCAGACCTCCACCGCGCCGGGAGAGATGTCGATCGCCACCGCTTCGAGCCCGATCCGCTGCGACTCGATGCTGTGCCGGCCGGCGCCTGCGCCGACGTCGAGCACGCGTCCGCGCACATGCTCGAAGACCGCTTGCTCCGGCTCTGCCCAATCGTCGTGAGCGGCGAAGAACCAACCGGCGCCCATCGCCGGCCCGACTTCACCGTCCTCCCGCTCGAGCTCAGGCTCCCCGGCAACTCGGCCCTGGAGGTGGTCGAGGAGTAGGCGCCCGAACGCGTCCTCCTCGGGTCGGAGGATTCCGGCTATGCGGCCTCGGAGGTGCGCAGGCCGAGCTCGGCGGCGATCGGCCTCATCGCCGCGACGACGTTCCGAATGTGGTCGTCGAGCTCGAGGCCCAGGAGCTCGGCGCCCGCGTAGACCTCGTCGCGATGGACCCCTGCGGCGAAGGACGGCTGCTTCAGTTTCTTGCGCACGGACTTGGGCTCGAGCGTCTCGATCCCGTCCGGTCGCACGAGGCCGCATGCATGCACGAAGCCGGCCAGCTCGTCGCAGGCGAAAAGCGTCTTCTTGAGCTTCGTGTCGCGCTCCATCTCGAGGTGCTCGGCATGCGAGAGCACCGCCTCGATCAATTCCTCCGGATAGCCCTCCTCGCGGAGGATCGGCGCGCCGTCCTGGGGATGCTTGTCGAGCGTGGGGTGGATCTCGTAGTCGAAGTCGTGGAGGAGCGCCGTGGCGCGCCAGAACTCCTCGTCCTCCCCGAAATCTCGCGCGTACCACCCGACCGCCGCCTCGACCGCGAGCGCATGCCGCCGGAGCGCCTCCGACTTCGTGTACTGCGTGAGCGTTTCCCACGCTCTCTCGCGGGTTACTTCCATCGGGGCGAAGTAGGATACCCTCCGCCGCTCGCGTCGCCGTCCGAGGACAGGACTACCGTCAATGCCGCAAACCGTCGTAACCGATGCCCTGATGGAGGCTTTCGTCATCGAGGGCGCGCGGCCGCTTACGGGGTCGATCCGCGCGGCCGGAAACAAGAACGCGGCGCTGCCGATCGTAGCCGCCTGCCTGCTCACGGACGAGCAGGTCACGCTCACCAACGTCCCCGCGATCACCGACGTCGAGACGATGCTCGACCTGGCGGCCGACCTCGGGGTGGAGGTCGAGCGCCTCGGGGGCGGTGAGGTGCGCATCACCGGCGGGGGGATCTCCAAGTTCGAGCTCGACGAGGAGCTCTGCAGCCGCATCCGCGCGTCGATCCTCTTCGCCGGGCCGCTGCTCGCGCGCCACGGCCAGGCGGTCGTTCCCCCGCCCGGCGGAGACGTCATCGGCCGCCGCCGCCTCGATACGCACATCCACGCGCTGATCGAGCTCGGCGCGGAGATCGAGGCCGAAAAGGTCTACCGCATGCGCACGAACGGTCTCCGGGGCACGCACGTCTTCCTCGACGAGGCCTCGGTCACCGGGACGGAGAACATCGTCATGGCCGCGGTGCTCGCGGAGGGGGAGACCGTGATCGGGAACGCCGCCTCCGAGCCGCACGTCCAGGATCTCTGCCGCTTCCTCGTCTCGCTGGGCGCCGAGATCGAGGGCATCGGCTCGAACGTGCTCCGCATTCGCGGTGTTCGGGAGCTGCACGGCGGCGAGTGGCGCATCTGTCCCGACCACATCGAGGTGGCGAGTTTCATCGGCCTCGCTGCGGTCACCGAAGGCGAGGTCGTGATCGAGGACGTCGTCGCCGAGGACCTCGTCGCCATCTGGCCGGCGTTCGAGCGGCTGGGCGTGGACTGGGAGGTGAACGGGTCGTCCGTTCGCGTCCCCGGCGGCCAGCGGCTCGAGATTCACGACGACATCGGCTCGCAGATCCCGAAGATCGAGGACGGCCCCTGGCCGGCGTTCCCGGCCGACCTGACGTCGATCGCGCTCGCCGTGGCGACCCAGGCGGCGGGCACTGTCCTGATCTTCGAGAAGATGTTCGAGAACCGCCTGTTCTTCGTCGACAAGCTCGTGAACATGGGGGCGCGGATCATCCTCTGCGACCCGCACCGCGCCGTCGTCAACGGGCCCGCGCGCCTGTACGGGGAGCGCATGGAGAGCCCGGACATCCGCGCGGGGATGGCCATGCTCATCGCGAGCCTCTGCGCAGAGGGCACCTCCACGATCGGGAACATCGGGCAGATCGACCGCGGCTACGAGAGAATCGACGAGCGGCTGCGCGCCGTAGGGGCCCAGATCGAGCGAACGGAGATCGCGTGACACGACGTGTCATCCGCACCGACAAGGCCCCGGCACCCTTCCAGGGCGCTCCCTATTCGCAGGCGATCGAGCACGGGGGATTGGTGTTCGTCTCGGGGCAGCTGGGCGTCGATCCGGGCGGAAATCTCGTCGGAGGTGGGATCGCCGAGCAGACCGAGCAGGTGATGCAGAACCTCTCCGCGATCCTCGAGGCCGCCGGAACGAGCTTGCAGAACGTCGTCAAGGCGACCATCTTCCTCGCCGATCTCGGCGACTTCCAGGCGATGAACGAGGTCTACGGGAGCCACATGGGCGCCGAGCCCCCGGCCCGCGCGACCTTCCAGGTGGCCGCGCTCCCCTCCGGCGCGCTCGTCGAGATCGACGTCATCGCGCACACGTAGCGCCCGGTTCTAGGCCGGAGCGAGGATCGCCGTCGGTCCCACGCGGCGCACGACCCGATAGCCGCGCTTCAAGAGCGCCGTCGTCCTTCCGCTCGGGTCGAGCACCGACGGGTCGGCGAGGACGACCACGAGGGATGCCCGCCTCTCGGCGACGACGCGCTGCAGTTCCTCGACGGCCCCCGGCGTGGCCATTGCGGGCCGGTACCAGAGGAAGCGGTAGGCGGGAAGCCGGTCCGCGAGGAAGTAGATGCTCCCGCCCGCCAGTGGAGTGACGAGGATCCGATCGTTCGGAGAGGTGTGCGTGCGGACGTACGCGGCGATCTCTTCGTCGTAGAGACGCACGGTGTCACCCGGCGTGAAGGCCTCGACGCGCCTTTCCGTGCCACCCGCGAGAGGAACCGTGCTGACCGCCACCGAGACGACCGCTGCGGCGAGTACCGGAGCGACTCGCAGCGGGCGTCGAAGCTCTCTCTGTCGGAGGAGCTCGGCGAGCCGCAGGGCGGCGATGAGGCAGAGCGGCGGAGCGATCTGGATCCAGTAGTGAGCCCAGAAGTTTCCGCCCCCCAGCACGCCGATCAGGCTGGCGACGAACCAGAGCTTCAGCAGCTTCGGGGCGATCCGCCAGCCGCCCGGCAGAAGAACGAGCGGCACCGCCAGTGCGAGGGCCGCGGAGCGAAGGCCGTTGAAGAAGAGCATCAGGCGATAGCCGACTCCCCCTCGGAAGAGCGAATCGCCCTCGAAGCGATAGGCGACGACGGCGTGCCACCAGGCGCCGAAATCCGGGGCGGAGACCGCACAGAGGACGGGCGCGACGAGTGCTCCCGCCAGGAGCATGAGAACTGGTCGAAGCGCAGCCCTTCGTTCCGTCCAGAGCAGGTACGCGAGTGCCGCCACACCGGCATCGAAGCCGGACTGCTTGACCATCACGGCAGAGCCGGTCAGGAGGCCTGCGAGGAGGATCAACGCCGCGTGCCGGCGCTCGAGGTACACGACGAAGGCGAAGAGCGACCCGACCGAGAAGGCGGAAGCGAGGAGCTCTCCCGAGAGCGTGTACGCCTCGATGAAGGGGGATGCTCCGGCGGTCGCGAGGAGAAACACCGCGATCAGGGCGGCGCGCCGGCCGACAAGCCGTCGCGCGAGTCCCGCGAAGACGACGAGCAGGACGACCGAAACGATGATCGCGGCGGCGCGGAGCGCGAGCTCCGAATCGTGGATCGAGAGGACTCCGCGAAAGACGAGCAGAA
Organism: Gaiellaceae bacterium; assembly: GCA_035698665.1. Lineage (GTDB taxonomy): Bacteria > Actinomycetota > Thermoleophilia > Gaiellales > Gaiellaceae > DATEOR01. The sequence goes on along the minus strand of DASSBN010000042.1, from coordinate 8,501 downwards.
GTCCTTGAGGACGGTCCGCCCAGGCGCCGTCGTACAGCGTCGAGCCGTTCCTCCAAAGGCGCGCAACTTCGGCGAATCCGCCTTCGTCGGCCGAGAGCGGAAGGTTGATGTAGACGAGGCGAATCGCCACGGCCAAGACCGATGCCACCGCGATCGCCAGCGGCCAAGGGCTTTGGAGAGACAGGCCGTCCCGCAGCCCTTTGCGGAAGGTCCTCCGACGTGCCACCGTGTTCACGGCCGGCTCCTCATCTGAGTCCTATCGGCAGAAGCCGAGCGTTGGCTTGACGCGTCCGGCTCGACATTGCCGTGTGGCGCCGAGGAGGCGCCACGCCTGCGCGCTACGGCGCCCTGACCCTCTTGTAGAGATAGGCGGTTTGATAGCCCGTCTTCGTCACCTTGAAGGTGACCTTCCCGAGCTTCGTCGGCTTGAGGTAGAAGGTCGCGACGCCGCTCGTGCTCGTGAAGTGCGTCGAGGAGACGCCGGCGCCCGATGCCTTCACCGTGGCCGCGAAGACCGGGTTCAGCGTGGTCGAGTTCCTCGCTGTGATGGTGACCTTCTTGAGATGCTTCTTGACGAGCCGGCCGGACGAGGAGAGCTTGAACTTGCTGGTGCCGCCGCTGCCTCCACTCGTCGCACCGGCGAGATCGAAGGTCTTGACCGAAGACCAATCGCCCTGGTTTCCGTCGGCATCCTTTGCGGCCACCCGCCAGTAGAACGTGCCTCCGTTCGTGTAGGAGCTCGACGTGAGCTTCGGCGCGTAGCTCGTGTTGGCCGTCGTCACGCTTTCGACCGTCGAGCTGAAGGACGTGCTCTTCGCGACCTGCACGACGTACTGCTTCGCCGCGGTCTTCGGGTCCCACGAGAGCAAGAGCTGGCTCGGGCCCGACGTGCTGGCGAGATTCTGCGGCTCGTGGATCGTCCGCGTGAAGTCCATGAGCGAGGAGTACGGGCCGTGGACGTTCCCCGGGTAGTTGGCCCGGACCTGCCAGCGGAAGTGCCCTGCGCCGGTCATCTTGATCGCGGTCACCGAGGAAGTCCGGTAGTTGGTCGCGTCTTTGCCGCCGCTTCCGTCGGGCAGCTCGAAATGCACGTCGTAGGTGCTTGCGCCCTGCACGAGATCCCAGCCGAACGTCGGGATGAGATCGCCCGCGGTCGGGTTCGACACCGAGACGTCAGGGGTGAGCAGAGCCTTCTCGAAGGACTGCGGGGTCGATCGCCGCATGTTGTGGTCGCCTTCGTCGACTGCTTGCACACGCCACCAGATCGCCGTGTCGGCCGGATACGTCGTCTCGGCCGTATAGCTCGTCGCCGCGGTCGTCGTGGTCTTGAGCATGTCCGCGGGGCTGAAGTTCGAGTCGGTCGCGATGTCGATCCGGTAGAGCTTCGCCCCGTCGACGGGAGACCACTTGAAGACGGGTTGATCGGCGATCGTCGCGCCTGCTGCGGGCTCGAGCAGCGTCGGAGGAACCGATTGCTTGTCGAACGTCGCTGCAGCGGCCTGGAACGGGTCGAACGCGGCGGCGTCGCCGTTGAAGTTCGACGAAGGCAGGATCACCCAGTAGAGGCCATTCTCGTCGTCATACGTCTGTACCTGGCTTCCGTCGCGGGGCGTGTAGACCGGGAGCTGGGTGAACGCGTAGTCGACCATCGTCCCGAGCGTTTCGTCCTTGAACACGATCACCCAGTACGACTGGGCGCCGTCGATGGGCTCCCAGGAGAAGTACGGCATGCTGGTCGCCGGAGCATCGGGATCGGGCAGCCGGTAGTTGTCGCTTCCCGCGTACCCCGGCACGCAGCTCGGCGAGCAGGGGACGGTCGAGGGGTAGCCCGTCCACGTGAATGCGGCGCCCGTTCCGTCGTTCAGGAGGGTGTACGCGCCCCGGACGAAGCTCGACCCGCTCTTGTGCCCGCTCCGCGCCCGCACGCGTACGCAGTACGACGCGTCCTGCGTGAGCAACGAGCTCGACTTTGCGACGCCGACGGTCGACGGGTAGGGCTCGCCTTCGGTCGTCTTCCCGAGCGGCGCCCAGGCCGTCGTGGCTGTCACATCGTCCCAGATGGGGTCGTTGAAGTTGCAAGAGGTCGAGAACGGGGCGACCTGGATCTCGTAGCTGGCTGCGCCCGGCACGGGACTCCACGTGATGAGCGGAACCTGCGTCTGGAAGCCGGCGGTGCCCGAGTCGTCGTCCACGGCGGCGCCGCCCGTGAGGTAGTCGCTCATGCGCAGGTCCTCGATCGCGAGCGGATTCTTGTCGAACGCCCGTTGGAACTGCGGCCCGTCGCTGACCCGTCCGCGGTTGCCCGACGCGTCGACGGCGCGCACCGTCCAGTCATAGGTGTTGTCCGGGAACACGTCGTTCGGCGCGAGGCTCGTGGCGATCGTCGTGCCGGAGAACGCGAGCGCGCCCGTCGCGTCGGCGGACCTGACCTCGACTTCGTACGAGGCCGCGCCGGGGACCGGGTCCCATGAGAAGAGCGGGTCGAAATGCTGGTCGTCGGCGTCCGGATCGAGATCCGTGACCGTCAGGTTCTCGGGCTGGTGCGGCCAGGCCCAGACGAAGGAGTGCACCTCGGACGCCACTCCCACATGGGGTGCCGCATCGATCGGGGTCACCCTCCAGTAGTAGGTCTTTCCGTCGGCGAGGGCTTCGGGGACTGTGAACTCGAGCGCCTGGGTCTCGACCGGGTACGTCGAGCTGACCTTGTCGTCCGTCCATCCCGTCGGGGAGGTCGCGAGCTCGAGACGGTACTTCTGCGCGCGCGGGACGGGCGACCACTTGAGGACGAGCGGCGTATCCGGGAAATCGACCGTCGCGCCGTCGGCCGGCTGCAGGAGATCGGGCTGCATGCTCCAGTCGACGACGAACGACTGTGCGGGCGACCATGCCGAGACGTTGTCATTCGCGTCGACAGCGCGCACGCGCCACCAGTAGTCGCCGCTGATCAGCGTGTCCGAGATCGTCGCGCGCGTGTTCTTCGTGGAGAAGAAGTACAGATCCGGGTTGAAGCCGGCGTCGGCACCGATCTCGACCTCGTAGTGATCCGCGCCGGCGACCTTCTCCCAGCCCATTGCGGGGGGGCCGTCGAAGGTGTCGCCGTTCGGGAAGAGGGGGCTCGGGGCGCTCGGAGCGCTCGCGGCGGGCGCGACCGTGATGAGCGCCACGGCGAGGGTGGCGAGGACGATGCGCAGTTTGGAGTACGTCATTCGGCCCAAAATCACTTGACCCCCGGCCGCCTCGGGACGTCGTTCCTGCGTTCATCGTCGTCGCAGTTGCCAATCGTCTCCTCCCCCAAAGAGGGGGTTGGCACAAGTGAGGTCTAACCTTCTTTCGATGCAGGTCATCGTCACTCACGCGAACACCGATTTCGACGCGTTTGCCGCCATGCTGGCCGCGCGCCGCCTCTATCCGGGGGCGGTCGTCGCCCTGTCCGGGTCGCTGAACCGAAACGTCCGCGACTTCTACCGCCTGCACGCCGAGGAGCTCGAGATCGCCGAGCCCGGGCGCATCGATCCCGCCCACGTCGAGCGGCTGATCGTCGTCGAGACGTCCCATCCCGCGCGGCTGGGGGAGTTCGAGTCCGCGGCCCGGAACCCCGAGATCGAGGTCGTCCTGTTCGACCACCATGCGGGCGAGGAGCTCGACTGGGTGAGACCGGAAAACGCGGTGCGCTCCGATGACGGCGCCCTGACGACGACGATGGTGGCGATCCTCGCCGAGCGCGAGGTCGACGTGAGCCCGATCGAGGCGACCGCCTTCGCCCTCGGCATCCACGAGGACACGGGCTCGCTCGGCTATGCCGGCACGACGATCCGAGACGCCGAGGCGCTCGCATGGTGCATGCGCCACGGGGCGAGCCAGGAAATGGTGGCCCAGTTTCTGCACACGCCGCTCGCCGAGCGGGAGCGTGCGCTCCTCGACGCGCTCGTCGCCGGGCTCGAGCCGCACGAAGCGGGCGGGTACGAGGTCCTCCTCACTGCGCTCCGCTGGCCCGAGTACGTGGACGGCGTCTCCAACCTCGCGCACAAGATCGTCGACCTGACCGATTGCCGTGCCCTCGTCTGCCTCGTCGAGATGGACGAACGGGTCTTCTGCGTCGTGCGCACGCGCGTGGCGGAGCTCGACGCGTCGGCGATCGCCGCGGCGCTCGGCGGCGGAGGTCACTCGCAGGCTGCGTCGGCCACGTACCGCGGCTCCCTCGAGGATGCCCGCGCCGCCGTGCTCGAGGCGCTTCCGAATGCGGTGCGGAGGGGACTGACCGCGGGCGAGATCATGTCGCGCCCGGCCCGCTTCGTCTCGCCCGACGACACCGTCGCGCACGCGATGGTGCTCTGCCAGCGCCATCGGCAGAGCGGGATGCTCGTCGGGGAGGCCGTCGACCTCGCCGGGGTCGTCACGCGGGAGGACCTCGACAAGGCGATCGGGCACGGGCTCTCGCATGCGCCTGTGAAGAGCGTGATGGGCTCCGACGTCCTCACGTGTCCGGAGGACACGCCTCTCGCCGAGGTGATGCGGCTCGTATCGGCCTCCGGCGGTGGCCGTGTGCCCGTCGTCCACGAGGGCGACGTCGTCGGCGTCGTGACGCGCTCGGACGTCCTGCTCGCGCTCGAAGAGCGCCGGCGCGACGAAGCCGAGGGCGAGGCGGAGAGCATCGCGGAGAAGCTCGACGCGCTCGACCACCTTCGTCCCGTCTTCGAAGCCGTCCAGGCGGTGAGTGAGCACTTCGAGGGCGTCTACCTCGTCGGAGGCGCCGTGCGCGACGTGCTCATGGGCGAGCCGAACTTCGACGTCGACATTGCCGTCGAGGGCGATGGAATCGTCTTCGGCGCAGCCCTGGCGGAGGCGCTGGGAGGTCGCGTGGTCCCGCACGACCGCTTCGGAACCGCGATCGTGGTCTACGAGGGCGGCCGAGTCGACGTCGCCACCGCGCGGACGGAGTTCTACGACAGCCCGGGCGCGTTGCCGACGGTGGAGCAGGCCTCGATTCGCCAGGATCTCTACCGCCGCGACTTCACGATCAACGCGATGGCCGCCTCACTGCGGGGAGAGGACTTCGGCCGGCTCGTCGACTACTTCGGCGGCCTCCGGGACCTCGAGAGCGGCGTCGTCCGCGTCCTCCACAACCTCTCCTTCATCGACGACCCGACGCGAATCTTCCGGGCAATCCGGTACGAGAACCGCTACGGCCTCGCAATGGACGCGCACACGCTCTCGCTGGCGAAGGCCTGCGTCGAGATGAACCTCGTCGGAGAGCTCTCCTCGGCGCGGCTGCGCGACGAACTGCAGGCGCTCCTCTCCGAGGCGCGCGTCGACGACTCCGTGCGTCGGCTCACCGATCTCGGCATCGACCGGGCCATCCATCCGCATCTCGCGGCGGGCGAGGAGTCGGTCGGGCTGATCGACGCGATCGACCGCGCCCGCGAGCAGCTCGCACCCGCGACGCCCGCGTGGCGCCTTCGGCTCGCGGTGCTCGCGCGCCGCCTGCCTCCGGACGAGCTCTACGAGTGGTTCGAGCGCCTGAAGCTGCGGCGGAGGGATGCGGATCGGATCGCGGACGCGGTCGCCGTCGGCCCGAGGCTCCCGGAGCTCCTCGCCGGCGCCGACGACCCCGCGGCGGTGCGCGCGCTCGTCGAGCCGCACGACCCCGACGGCGCGCTGTTTGCCTATGCGCTGGGAGACGAGGCTGCGCGCTCGCGCCTCGAGCGGTACTTCGCCGACTTCCGCCAGGTCGGGCTCGAGATCTCCGGAGACGATCTCGCCGCGCTCGGCCTGCAGGAGTCACCGCGGGTCGGCGCGATCCTGGACGAGCTCCTGCGGCGGAAGCTGAACGGGGAGCTCGACGGACGGGAGTCCGAGATCGAGGCGGCGAAAAAGCTCATCGCCACTCCCGCGGGACCCGCGTGAAGCTCTTCGAGCACGACCTCGGCGAGGCCTACTTCGCGGCGTTCTCGACCCGGCGGGGAGGCGTGAGCGAGGGCGACTTCGAGTCGCTCAACCTCGGCATCCTCACGGACGACGAGCCCGCGCGGGTCGTCGAGAATCGCAGGATCCTCGCCGCTGTGGTGGGCGCCGACCCCGAGACCGCCACGATGGCCTGGCAGATCCACGGCGCGCGCGTCTTCGAGGCCGACGGGCGCGGCATCGTCACACCGGGGACGGATTTCGAGCAGGGCGACGGGCTCTGGACCGAGCAGCCCGGGCGCGCGCTCGGCCTGCTCACGGCGGACTGCTTCCCGGTCGTCCTCGCCCGCCGGAACGGGAGCCCGCGGCTCGTCGTCCTGCACGTCGGCTGGCGCGGGCTCGTGGAAGGCATCCTCGAGAACGGCGTCGCGGCCGCGGCCGGGCCGGCCGTCGCGGCGATCGGGCCGGGGATCGGGCCGTGCTGCTACGAGGTGGGGGAAGAGGTCGCGGAGCCGTTCCGCTCGCGCTTCGGGGGCGACATCGTGCGCGGCTCGAATCTCGACCTCGCCGAAGCGATCGAGCGCGGGCTTCGCGAGGCCGGCGTCGAGTCCGTCGAGCGCACCGGCCATTGCACGAGCTGCGAGCCGGAGCTCTTCTTCTCCCACCGGCGCGATCACGGCCGAACGGGCAGACAGGGTGTCATTGCCTATATCCGCTGAGACCGTTCGCGCCAACTACGAGCGCATCCAGAGCGAGGTGGGGGAGGGCGTCACCGTCGTTGTCGCGACGAAGTACGTGTCGCCCGACGAGATGGAGATGCTCGCGGAGGCGGGAGTGGCCATAGTCGGCGAGAACCGCCTCCAGGATCTCGAGGCCAAGCACGAACGTTTTGGCGCCCGCTTCCGCTGGCACTTCATCGGCCACCTCCAGTCGCGCAAGGCCCGCGACGTCTCGGCGCTCTGTGACCTCGTCCACTCCCTCGACTCGCTCTCAGCCGCGAAGCGCTTGACCACGCCCGCGCTCGTCGAGGTCAACCTCGCGGGGGAGGAGACGAAGTCGGGGGTGCCGCGCGAGCAGCTCGCCGCGTTCCTCGCCGAGGCAAGAGAGCTGGGCGTTGATGTGCGCGGGCTCATGACGATGCCGCCCCTTGCAAACGACCCCGAGTCCTCGCGCCCGTACTTCCGCGAGCTCCGCGAGCTGGCCGAAGAGCACTCACTGACCCAGCTCTCGATGGGAACCTCCCAGGACTACCGCGTCGCCGCCGAGGAGGGCGCGACGCTCGTTCGGGTGGGTTCCGTTCTGTTCGGGCGCTAACATTCGCCACCGTCATGGGTGTTGGACAGGTCTGGAGCCGCGCCCTCGTCTACTTCGGCATCGTCGAAGAGGACGAGTACTGGGACGAGGAGGCGTACGCCGCCGAGGAAGAGCTCGAGCGGACGTACGACCGTAGCGAGAGCGCGAACGTCCGCCGGCTCTCACCGCGCAGGCAGCGGCGCGAGGAGTTCGAGGACTGGTCGGAGCCGGACGCCTCGGCGAACACCGCGGTCATCCGCCCGGGTCCGGGCCGCAGGCCGCTCGAGGCGGTGGCGTCTGCGTCGGTCAGGGTGCACCTCGTCGTCCCGCGGAGCTTCAACGACGCGCAGTCGATCGCGGACAAGTTCAAGGAGTCCGTGCCGGTGATCGTCAACCTGCAGGGCACGGACCCAGACCTCTCGAAGCGGCTGATCGACTTCTCGAGCGGCCTGACCTACGCGCTGAACGGCTCGATGCAGCGCGTCGCGGACAAGGTCTTCCTGCTCACGCCACGGAACGTCGAGGTCTCGGCCGAAGAGCGCGCGCGCCTCATCGACCGCGGCTTCTACAACCAGAGTTAGCCGGTCGAAATCTTCGGCTGCGCCGCGATTTCTTCGTCGGCCGAAATCTACGCCTGCGGCGCGATTTCAGCCGAAGATGACGTTAGGTTTCCATTCATGCCTCTAGCAGATGCCGTGACCACTGCTCAGAACTTCGTCACGGTTCTGTACTACGTCTACCTGCTCTGCATCATCGCCTACATCCTCACGTCCTGGATCCCGCTGCCCTACAACGTGTGGCTGAACCGGGTGCAGCGCTTTCTCTACGACGTCGTCGACCCGTACCTGCGCCTTTTCCGCAGGGTGCTCCCGCAGCTCTCCGTGGCGGGCCTTGGGCTCGATCTCTCCCCGATCGTCGCCATCCTCGTGCTCACGATCGTCTACCGCTTGGTCCTCGCGGGAATCGGCGCGCTCGGCTAGCCGAGGAAATCCGGGCTCCGCGTAGAAGGGGGGAGGCGACATGTCGATGACGCCTGTCGAAATCCGGCACGTGGTCCTCCCGCGGAAGCCGCTCGGGTACGAGCGCACCGCCACGGACCAGCTCCTCACGGACATCGCCGCGAGCTTCGAGCACGTGTGGCGCGAGCGCGCCGACCTGCGCGACGAGCTCGAGGAGCTCGAGAGCGAGCTCGCCCGGCACAAGGAGCTCGAGCAGGCGCTCCGCAACACGCTTCTCTCCGCCGAGCGGATGGCCGACGACATGCGCGCCCAGGCCCGCCGCGAGGCCGACGTCATCGTGGCCGAGGC
>DASSBN010000041.1:0-12981 GCA_035698665.1 Gaiellaceae bacterium | reverse complement strand
CGCGATGATCGTCGCACTCGGCGGGGCCGGACTCGCAGCCACGGGCGTTGTCCTCCGCCGAACGGCTCGAGCCAAGCGCCGGTAGCGGCTTCGCGGTACTGACCCGCCGGGGGCTCGCCGACGCGAGCCTCTTCGGCGCGGTCGCCGCCGGCGTCGCCGTCACGACGTCCCTCTTCGGCGCCTTCGAGATCGGCGTCTGGGCGCCGCTCGGCCTCGCGCTCGTCTCGCTCGCGGGAGCGCTGCTCGTCGCGGGGCGAAGACCGCCGTTCTACATCTGGGTCGCGACCGGAGCGGTCCTCGCGCTCGGCGCCTGGAGCGTCGCCTCGACGAGCTGGGGTGGCCTGCCGCACGAGGCGTGGCTCAAGTTCGACCAGTCCGTCGTCGCGGCCGCGGCGCTTCTGACCGGCTCCTTGGTGACCTCGCAGCCGGGCCGGCGCGGCCTCGTCCTCGGGGCCGTCGTCACCGGGCTCTCGATCCACGCCGCGATCGTCATGACGCGGCTGGCGATCCCGTCCCATCCGGACGACTGGATCTCGGGGCGCCTCGTGCAGGGCCCCGTCGGATACCACAACGGCCAGGGGCTCGTCTTCGCGCTCGGCATCCCACTCGCGCTCTACCTCGCCGACGGCGATCGCCTCGCGCTCCGGCTCGGCGGCGGCGCCGCAGCGGGGCTGATGGCAGGCGGCGTCCTCCTGACCCAGTCGCGCGGCTCGCTGCTCGCCGTCGCCGTCGCGGTGGTCGTGCAGGTTCTTCTCACCCGCCGGGCCTCGCTCCTGATCCCGGCCTTCGCGCTCGCGTGCGCGCTCGTCGGCCTCCTCTTCGCGCTGAAGCCGGTGGACGCCGCGCTCGTCGCCGGATCGGCAGGCGAGCAGGTGGACGAGCTGCGCCGCTACCTCGTCTTCACAGCCGTCGCCGCGGCCGCGGTCGGCCTCGCAGGCGCGATCGCGCACACGCGCCTCGTCAACCGCGTCACCGTTGTCGGCCTCGTCGTGCTCCTCGTCGGCGCCGCCTCCGTCATTACCGTGCATCAGTGGAGCTCGGTCTCTTCAGAGGGGCTCGAGGTCGCGATCCTGCCCGCTGACGAGAATCCGAACGAGGCGCCCGCGGGCCAGACCAGGATCGCGAGCCTCTCCTCGAACGGCCGCCACGACGCCTGGCGCGTCGCCGAGGGCATGTTCTCCGAGCATCCCCTCGTCGGCGCCGGACAGGGTCAGTTCGCCCGCGACTGGACGCGCGACCGCCACATCCAGAACCTCTACATCATCCAGCCGCACAGCATCGAGCTCGAGCTCGCCAGCGAGCTCGGCATCGTCGGCCTCGGCCTCTTCGCCGTCTTCGCGGGCGCGATCGTCCTCGCGCTCGTCTCAACCTCGAGACGGAGCATCGCGGCCGCCGCGCTCGGCGCCGGGATCGTGCTCGTCGGCGATGCGTCGGTCGACTGGACGTGGTCCTTCCCCGCCATCGTGGCGACAGCGCTCTTCGTCGCCGGGGCGGCGGCTGGTTCGCGCAGGCTGCGGATACCGCCGGCCCGCTGGACGGCCGCGATCCTCGGTGGAACCTTCGCGCTCGCCCTCGCGCTGACGCTTCCCTTCCTGGCCGACCGGCACGTGACGAACGCCCAGGAGCTCATGGGCCGCGGAGCCGGAGGCGCGCTCCGCCAGCTCGACAGCGCCGCCAAGCTCGATCCCTGGAACCCGGACGTCCTGACGCTCGAGGGCCGCCTCGCCGAGGGAGCGGGCAACTACGACCTTGCCGTGCGCCGCTACCGGGAGGCCGCCGTCGACTCCCAGCGGCCCTGGGCGCAGGAATACATGCAGGCACGAACCCTCAGCCAGGCCGGCAGGCCCGCGGAGGCCCGCGCCGCCTGCGAGCGGGCGGTCGCGCAGAACCCCGGAGAGAAGAGCCTGTACGAAGGGCCGTGCCTCTACGACGAAGCGGGGAACGCCTGGCCGGTCTCCACCCGCACGGTCCCCACCGGCGCGCACTCCGCCTTCTCGTCGGTCGCCGTCGACAAGGGCTGCACCGCCTGCGCGGTCGCAACCGACGGCGCCGACGTGCTCGCAGAGGTGCCCGCGACCGTGCCCTCGCTGAACACCGCCTACGCGGAGCTTCCGGGGCTGACCGAGCCCGGGCCGGTCCGTCTCACCGACCACCTCCGGCTGCCCGCGGGCCAGCCGGCCTCGAACTCGCACCTTGCCGTGCTCCAGCTCAGGGACGCGAGCTCGGCGCTCCTGTACGAGATCTACGTCGACTGGCACGACCACGCGATCCGGTTCTTCAGTCCAGCGGGCGGCGTGAGCGACACAGAGACGAGACGCTCGACGGGCGTCGAGCTCACCTCCGGGGGTCCTGAGCGGGCGCTCGCGGTCGACTACGTGCCGCGCGACCGCCTCGAGATCTCGGTGGACGGCGTCCCCCGGCTGGTGCTCGACCACCTCGAAGGGGCGGCAACAGGTGCGCCCGCAGTCGTCCGGGTCGGAATCGTGGCACGCACCGGATCGGATCCTTATGACCCGATCCGGATCGCCCACCGAGGCGTGGGCGTCGCGCCGCTTGCGATGCGTGTCCCGGGCTAAGCTCCGCGCTCTTCTCCCTCGGCGGCCGGGGATCCGCGGAGGGGGTGCCATTCGGGCAGGGCGACCGAGACCGTCGTCGGCCCGCCCGGAGAGCTCTGGACGTCGAAGGCCCCGCCGAGCAGCCTGATCCGCTCGCTCATCCCGACGAGGCCGAGTCGCCCCTGACCGGCCGCGTGCACAAGCGAGGGCTCGACGTCGAAACCGCGCCCGTTGTCAGTGACCGAGGCGCGCACGACGCCCGGCCTCGAGACGACCGACACCTTGACTTCGGTCGCGCCGCTGTGCTCGCGGGCGTTGGCGAGGGATTCCTGCACGATTCGGACGATCGCGATTCGCTGGGAGGCGGTGAGCGTGCTCAGGTCACCGCGCACCTCGAGGGCCGCGCCCATGTCGGCGCGCCGCCGGAACATCGTCACCTCGCGCTCGAGCACGTCGCGGAGTGGCCGGTTCGCGAAGGAGGGTGCCTCGAAGGAGCGGGCCAGCTCGCGAAGCTCCTCGTCGAGTGCGATCAACCGCGCTTCCACATCGTCGGTGCGCCCGACGAGGATCTCCTGGTGCTCCGACCCCTCGAGCGCCTGCCCGAGCTGGCGCCGGAGGAGCCTGACCTCGTCGGCGAGCACGGCGAGGTCCTGGAGCGGGCCGTCGTGGAGGTCGAGACCGAGCCGGATGACGCGGCGTTCGGTCGACTCGACAAGGGCCTGCTCCCGCTCGCTGCTTCGTCGCAGGAGAAGGTCTTTCTCGAGTGCCGGCTGGACGGCGGCTGCCGCCGCGGCGAGCACGGCCCGGCAGCGGGCCTGGAGACCCGGCCCGGCCGCGCGACCGACGAGCACCGCGTGCAGCTCGCGCCAGCGCATGATCGGCTCGGCGTGGAGGAGCCCGTCAGGCGCGGCCCCGTCGGCCGCGAGGGCTCGGCTCGCCGTGTCGGCGAGCGCAGCGCTCGGCCGGCCCTCCCCGACGCGGGCAACGCACTCGGGGCCGTCGGGCCCTCGCCGCCAGAGGGAAAGCTCCTCGAACGGCGCACCGCCTCGCGCGAGGCGCAGGAGCGCCTGGACAGCGACGTGCGGCGGGAAGGACACGAGCCTCGAGTGGTGCAGCGACCAGAGGCAGAGATCGAGGTCGAGCTCTTCCGGGCTCACGTGACCGGCCTCGACGAGCGATGCGGCCACCGTCTTGAAGACAACGTGGTCGACGTCCTTGATCAGGGCAAGCTCCGTGAGGCCCTCGACCGCGAGGGCGAAGCTCGCGAGACCCGCCCGTTCCGGATGGTTCGAGTTGCCGGCGCCCCCGCGCGGCGCCGGCCCGGACGAGAGGATGTCGAGCGAAGCCTCGGTGGCGAGGAGGCGGTCGAAATAGAGGCGCAGCTCTCTCGCGGACTCGAGCGGAGGCTGGATGTTCTGCTCAGGGGCCCTGCTCATCGCGATGTCCTGACCGAAAGGACGGGATGCGCTCGCCCTTCGACGTAGCGGATCGGAACGCGGGCGGTCATATGCTGCCCGCCCGGGACGCGAACCTCGACTCGGAGGCGGCGGTGGGGATTGTTCAGCGGCTTAGGCCCGTGCAGGTGCTCCTGGTTTCGCGAGATCCACGCTTCGCGAGCATGGCGACGTTCCTGCTCAGCCGGCATGGATTCGACGTCGTCCGAACGCGCACGATCCCTGGGCCGGGAGAGCTCCGGGCCGCGAGGGAGCCGGTCGTCGTCGACCTCGACAGCTTCCCGGGAGCGGCCGCGCAGCTCGCGGAGCGAGAGTCTCCCACGCTCCTCGTCAGCGAGAGGCCACGCGGAGGCCGTCTCGGCGCTCATCGGGTCCTCTCCAAGTGGGGCCCGTTCGACCGCTTCGTCGAAGAGCTCGAGGCGCTCTCGGCCGAGACCGCGGTCGCCGCGGTCGCCCACGTCTAGAGAAACGCACGTCACATAGGCGTTTGTCGGGTCATTCGCGCGAACGCTTGAGCGGCGTTGCTCTCCAAGCCCGACGGCTCCGAGCCACGACGCAATATCTCTGTTTTGGTAAGGCATGTCCCTCCTTCCATTCGAATCGCGGGGGTCCGGGCGCACGTGCGCCGGCCCGACGAGCTGGAAGGAGAGCTACCCGGGCCGCTCCAGACGGAGGAGGAGACAGAGGGCTTTCGGCTCTCTAGCCGCGAAGAGCACCAGGTAGGAGGCTCCCATGAGCGAGAGCAGGAGCCCGAGGAGCGCAAAGCGTGCGCCGGCGTTGTCCGGCGAGAAGCTTCCGCCGCTCGCTCCGGACGAGCCCGAAGACGTCGGGCTCCGCTCGGGACGCGGGAGCTCGCGCGTGAAGATGTTCGTCGGCACCTGAGGCACGGCCGAGTGGTGGGTTGCATGCCCCGGCCGGTTCTCGCCCTGCGGGACGAGCTTGTCCAGCACGCGCTGGCTCTTCGAGTCGGGGGGCGCCGTGACATCCGCGGGCGGCGCGACGAGCGTCGGCACCGGCGTGATGTGCACGGATCCAACCTTCGTCTCCGGCGCCGGGATCGACTGATCCGGACCCACATCGGGGACCGGCGGCTGCTCGGGAACCACGTCGGTCGGAGGAGTGACGGGAGGCGGAAGCACCTCGACCGGCGGCTGCTGCTCCACCGGAGGCGTTGACCCGTCGGCGGGCGGCGTCACCGTCACAGGGGGCGGAACGGGGTCATCGGCAGGCGGCTGCTCGGCGACCGGTTCCGTTCCCGCGGTGCCCGTCGAATCTTCGGCGGGCACCGGGTCGCTCGACTCCGCGGGCGGGGTCGTCTCCTCCGGGGCGGGGGCCGTCTCGGTCGAAGTCACCGTCGTAACGTCCGAGCTCGGCTTGCCCGACGTGGATGTGGACTCGACGGTCGTGTCCTCCGCCGGCGCGGTCGCCTCTGCCTCCGTGCTCGTCGAGGAGTCCGCGAAGGCGGTCGGCGCCACGATCCAGGCGACTGCGAGGACGGCAGCAGACGTAATCAGGAACCGGCGCAGAACTCGATCCTTCTGTGTGCCAAAGGATCGATTTCGCCTCACGTGCTCTCCCCGTCGCCGCCGCCCATGATCGGTGAATTCGAACTCGGCGTCAAGGTTCGCGCATGCCCGCTTCGGGCCTCGCCGAAACAGACGCCCGCTGGACCTTCGGCCTTGACCGATCTAGCCGTCGGAGCCGCGAAACGACCCGACCCGATGCATAGCCTGACGGGGAGTCGGGCGACTGACGCCCGCGAGTACGGATGGGCGCGACGAACGTGGACACTCTCACAAGCCAGGCGCGACCTCAGGCGAGGGCGGTGCGTCCTCGCGCCGCGCTCAAGGTCGCCTGGGTCGGCGAGCCTTTCTGGCTCGACTCGCCGGGCGCGCGCGAGGAGCTCGAAGACGTCGAGCTGATGTTTCCGTCCGACCGGAGGCGGAGCCGCGAGCTCCTGTCCGGAATCGCCTCCCCTCCCGACGTGTTCCACCTGTCCCAGTCCCTCCTCGACGACGTCGGAATCCTAAGGGCAATCGCTCCCTCCGCGGCGGTCGTGGTCGATTGCACGGACGGGGGGCCGAAGGGATGGCGACGGAAGCGGGCGATCGCACGCCAGCGCGCCGGCGCCGACCTCATCCTCGTCGGCTCGCCACTCGAGCTCAGAGAAGCGCGCCGCCGGCAGCCCCAGTACGCGGACCGGACGGCTGCGCTTCCGCGCCCACTCGACCTCGACCGCTTCGAAGAGGCAGCGGCCCACGGACGCGCAGCCGTGGCGTCCGCCTCGAACGGACGAGTCAACGGGCAGCCGCTCGTTCTCTTCGCCGGCCCCTTCACCCGGGCGGGCGGCCTCGGCCTGGCTCTCGAAGCCTTCGCGCGTCTCGGTCCGCAAAGCTCGGCCGCCACCCTCGCCGCTCTCTGCCACGGAGACTGTGACCGGCGCTACCTCGGCCGCCTCAGCACGGCCGCCGCGGCACGCGGGCTCACGCCGCTCGTCGTCGATCGACCCGGCGAGGAGGAGCTCTCCTCGTGGATCGGCGCCGCCGACGTCGTCTGCATCCTGTCGGCCGACCCCGGCGCGGGGAGGCTCGCGAACATGGCCGCGGCGGCGCGCAAGCCGGTGATCGCCGGTGAGCTCGAGCCTCTGCTCGAGCGCGTCGTCGACGGCCACACGGGCGTCCTCGTTCCGGACGGCGACCACGTCGCACTCGCCGAGGCGCTCGGATCCCTGCTCGAGAACGACACGGAGCGGGAGCGGCTTGGCTCGTTCGCGCGCGAGCGGATCGAGGAGGAGTTTGCTCCCGACCGCGTCGCCGCCCGGCTGCGGCGCTACTGGGAGGTCGCCCGCCAGCGCCGGCGAGGGGGTGACCACGTCGGGCAGTCCTGAGCCGGCCATGGAGCTCGACCAGGCGACGGACGGCCGCGTTCCGCGGCTGCGTCCGATCTTCTACGGCGTCTCGCGTGTCGGCCCGGGAGCTCCTCCCAAATTCGTCGCGAGCGTTCACTCCGCCGAGGAGGAGCTGCTCGGCTACGTGGCGATCGACCGTCTCGAACCTGCGCCGGCCTGGGGCCCGCTCCTCGCCCACCCGGGGCTCTCCGTCGACGACGCGTGCGTGCTCGCGCGGGCGGTCTCTGCGCAATTCTCCCTCTATGGGATCGGCCGCGGGTCGGGTCACTTCCTCTTCACTGCGGGGGGCGGCCCTGGAGCTGAGGCGCGACGGGAGGAGTACCTCGACGCCCTGCAGTCGTTGGCCGGCCGAGGAATCCTGGAGATTGCCTTCGAAGACAACGGAGGCGGCCCCGAGCTCGAGGCGGCACGGTCCGGTCTCGTCGCGTCGGCAGTCGCAGCCGTTTCCACCATTCTCGCCCACGTCGGCGTGCCCGCCGGCGGGGCGAGGGTGAGCCAGCATCTGGCGTCGTCTCTGTCGGTGGAAGTCGCAGCCGTTCTCGAGCGAGACGGCATGTGTCTCCCAACAGGCAACGGCCATTCTCCGTCAGACGTCGAGGTGACTCTCGTCGGCGCGCCGATCTGGACGCTCGACGACGAATGGGCTAGACATGCCTCGAGCCGAATCGTGGTCTCCCTCGGCGCGGCCCGCGCGTCGGCAGGTGCTGATCGGATGCTCCACGAGCGGGGCGTGGTCTTCGTCCCGGGCGCGGTCGCGGCCGGCGGGGCCTTGGCCGCCCTCGCGCTCGTCAAGCAGGGAAAGGATCCCGCGCTCGCTACGGCCATGACTGCGGAGCTCACGTCGCGACGTGTCGCCGAGGCGCTCGAGCTTCCAGACCGCCCCTTTCCCCGAGCCGCGGAAGAGTTCGCTGCTACCGTCGCAGGCACACGCGATGGGAGCAGCCATGACGCTCGCTGACCAGGATCCGGAGCCGCGCGTGGGTATCCAGGCCCTCCTGGACGAAGGCGTCCACGTTGCTCCTGACCTCGCTTCGGCGTCTGGCACGAGCGCGATCGAGAATCCGCGCATCGCGGGCCGTGATCGTCGCCCAGCCATTTCACGGTTGTTCGGTTCGCTCGTGCGGACACGTGTGGGACGACGGTTCCTCTTCGCCCTGCTCGACGACCCGGCGACGCTCTCCTGGATGCTGCACCGGCTTTCAAATCGAGGGGCCGCGACAGCGCGCTTCGAGCCCAGGCTCGAGCCCGAAGGACCCGGCGCCAGGGGATTCGAAGACTGCTTCTGGCTCTTCTCTTCGAATGCGCTCAATCACGGACTGACGCGCCTCGAGTTCGACGAGGGCGCCTATCTCTTCCGCCTCGTCCGCTCCCTGGGCGAGCCGAGAGCCGCTGAAATCGGGCGGTTCCGCGGGGGGACGACGTACCTCCTCGCGCTGGCCGGCGCACACGTCGTCTCGGTCGACCTCGACCTCGCGCGGCAGGAACGCTTCTCAGTCGAGCTCGCCTCGGCCCTCAAGAGGGCCGGACTCAGAGAGCAAGTCGAGATCGTGATCGCCGATTCCGGCTCGTACCCGGTCGCACCGGAGTCGTTCGACCTCGTGTTCGTCGACGGCGATCACAGCTACGAGGGTGCGCGCGCCGACTTCGACCACTGGTGGCCGGCGCTCAGGCCAGGCGGCCACTTGCTCTTCCACGACGCCGTCTTCGCACCGCACGACTCCCGCCTCGCGGTTGCTGAAGGAGTCGTGCGCCTCGCTCGGGAGCTCGAGACCGACGAGCGCGTCGAACGCCGCCCCGCTCCCGGCAGCCTCGCTCACTTCGTGAAGCCGACCGCTGACGCGGGCGGGCAGGACACCTAGGAACTAGACCGACCGTCCAGACCCCGAAAGCCGCCGACGGGCTGCTTCCGGCACGGATCGCCGCAGCCGACGCTCGACGCGTACCAACGTCGAACGCCCTGCCATCCCCGTCATGCGGGCAAGGCCGAGTTCCGTGCGCAGTCGAGCTAGAGCCTCGAGGTGAAAGGTCCGAAATTCGGGATCGCTGAATCGGTGTGCGCGCAGGAGCAAGAAGCGCGCGTATTTCGTCACCCGCCTGCCGACCTGGTCCTCGAACTCGTGTGGCGTCAGGCAACCTGGTCCATACCGAAGCAGGTGCTCGAGGTGAAGCGGCTTATACGTTCCAACCCTCTGCGTGTACGACGTGAACGCGCCGGTATGGCGACGCGTGTACGTGAGAACTTGATGCACGAATCCGAAGTCGCTTTCCTGAAGCACGTCGTAGCAGACGCCGGTATCTGAATGCAGGTTCGTCTCGTCGTAGAAGGGATCGCGCTTGCGCACGAGATCGGAACGAAACATGAGTGAAGAAGGCGCTCCGAAGACGAAGGGGTAGGTCTCCCGCAGGAAGCGGCCCCGACACAGTTCGAGTCCCGGGACAACCGGCTGCGTATACGGGATCCCGTCCAACCCGACCGTGTCCCCCTCAAGTCGGTACGCGCCCACGATTCCAACCGAGGGATGCTCCTCGGCGAGCGCGACCATGCGCTCGAAGCACTCCGGGAAGAACCAATCGTCCGCATGCAGGACCTTGGCGTACTTGCTCTCCGGCGAGATAAGGCGGATCGCCCGATTCCAGTTCTCGAGGAGCCCGAGATGCTCGTCGTGCGTCACGAGCCGGATGCGTTCGTCCTTGTGCGCGTACTCCTCGGCGACCTCCCGCGTGTTGTCGGTGCTGACGTTGTCGCAGATCGCGTAGTCCCAGTTCTCGTACGTCTGTGCGAGGACGCTCTCGATCGCCTCCGCGAGATGCTCGCCGCCGTTGAACACGGGCGTTACGACGCTGACGAGCGGCCGGTCGTCGGACATCGTGCTCAGGCGGCAGCCGGCTGGCGCCTGCGGTGGATGAGCGGGCGTTGCTCCTCGCGCAGTCGGTCGCAGAGGCGCCCGGCGGGAAGGTCGACGTCCGAGTAAGTCAGGACCTCGTCCTTCGCGACGTCGCGCGTGAGGGAGCATCCCTCGGCAACGCCGATCGGCAGGAGTCCCTGCGCCTCGGCGACATCAGCGTTCTCACACTGCCCGTAGGCCGTGTAGTAGCCGATGCCGTCGAGCGTCTCGCCCGCCTTGAGGTCGCGCTTGGCGGTCGCGACGACGTCGACGACCATGCCGGCGTCGGGTGCGATCGCCGCATCTCCGAGCAGAGCGACCCGCGCCACCGTCAACGGCACCTCGAAGTAGCAGAGGTGGTACGGCGTATAGAAACAGTAGAGCGGCCCTTCCCCCATCTTGTAGAGGTCGAGGAAGTGACGCTCGGCCTCGCGAGTCTGCTCGGCGAGGACGTAGACACCTGCACCAGGCTTCGCACCGACCACGTAGTCGACGATGCCGCCGGCCTCGCGCAGCATGTCGGCGTCGTAGAGGTCGACGTGGCCCTTCTCGTCGAGGTAGCCCTGCCACTCGTACCCGAACATTCCTCGCGTGGCGACGCCCATGCCTGTCGCATTGCCGATGACCGCCTGCTCGAACGAGATCTTCGAGCCGTCGGCGAAGCTCGTCACCATGTACGGGCGCTGGCCCCACTTGCGGGCGAAGCCCTCCTGCGTGTCCGGCGTCCGGTAGTGGTCCATGAGCCCCTTGACGTTGCCGCAGAGAAGCGGGTTCATGCCGATTCCGCGCACGAAGCGGTGGAGGTTCATCTCGGCGGCCGGCTGGTCGCCGTCCGCGCCGCTCAAGATGACGCCCGCGCTGTCCGCGTAGCGCTTGAGGGCCGGTCCGACCGTCCCGTCGACCTCGGCGTTCACAAGGACGACGTGCTTGCCGTGCTCGATCGCCTCGAGGACGACGTTGGCGGCGAATTCGACGGTGCCCGTCACCTCGACGAGTACCTCGATCGCCTCCGATCGCGCGATCAGGGAGGCGTCGTCAGTCACCGCGCAGCCGCCGCTGGCGGCGACCTCGTCCAGCCGCTTCTGCGAGTCGACGACCTCGACGTCGAAGCCGGCCTCCTCGCAGGCGGCGCGAGCTCTCGAGAGCGTGCGGTTCGAGACGGCCGCGACCTGGAGCCCGGGCGCCGCTTCCGCCAGTTGTCGGATGAGAGCACGTCCGAGGAAGCCCGTCCCGACCAGGCCGATCCGAACGGGGCTGCCCGCCTCCGCGCGTTCCGCCAATGCGCGATCGACGATGATCACGCTTCGACTCCGGATGGGGCGACTGCGACGGGCGGCCAGCTCAGGTCCTTCGGCGAGACCTCGTTCACCGGGAGCGGCCACTCGATCCCGACGGCGGGATCGTCGTAGCGCAAGCCTCGCTCCGCGTCCGGCTGGTAGGGGGCGCTCACGAGATAGAGCACCTCGGCGTCGTCAGCCAGCGCCTGGTACCCGGCCGCGCAGAGCGCGGGGACGTAGAGCGCGCGGTGACTCGCCGGCGTGAGCTCGAGCCCATACCACCGGAGGTAAGACTCCGAGTCGGGCCGCACGTCGACAATCACGTGGTAGGTCGCGCCGCGCACGCAACGAAAGAGCTTGCGCTCGGGCGCCGGCTCCGTCTGCCAGTGCAGCCCGCGGATCGTCCCCTTCTTCCTGTTTCCGGACAGATTGGCCTGTGCAACCGTCGCATCGAGCCCGTGCGCGCGGAACTCCTCCCCGCAGAAAGCTCTCGCGAAGAAGCCGCGCTCGTCCTCTCGCGGCTCGATGTCGATCACGTATGCACCCGAAATCGGAGTCTCCGAGAACCGCATCAGGAAGCCCAGTAGAAGTCCGGATCGATCTGCCTGGTGCGCATCAGGTATTCGATCTGCTTCAGTCTCGTGAATCCACGGGAGAGGAACTGCTCCGAGGTGAGGTCGATGCGCTCGAACGTCGCGCGAAGCTGCTCCGCGCCCTTACGGGCATCCCAGTCGCACGAGAACGAGGGCAGTGCCTCCCGGATCTTCTCGAACGAGACCCGGTAGCTCCGGTTGTCGGGGCCGGCAGCCTTCGCCAGCGTGATCTCGCACCCTTCGAAAACCTCTCCGACGATGTCGGCGATCTCCCGCACCTGGTAGTTGCTCCTCGAGTCGCCGACGTTGTAGATCTCACCGTGGACGACCTCGCGCGGCGCTTCGAGGGTGCAGGCGATCGCCTTGCAGATGTCGAGCGTGTGAACGAACGGCCGCCACGGAGTGCCGTCGCTCTCCATGCGGATCTCGTTCGTCGTCCAGGCGAGGCCCGACAGGTTGTTGAGCACGATGTCGAAGCGCATCCGCGGAGAGGCGCCGAACGCGGTCGCGTTGCGGAGGAACGTCGGAGAGAACCCTTCGTCGGCGAGCGCCGAGACGTCTCGCTCGACGAGCGTCTTGCAGACGGCATAGGCAGTCTGGGGATTGACCGGGGACTCTTCGGTGACGTTGTCCTCTGTGGCGACCCCGTAGACGCTGCAGGACGACGTGTAGACGAACCGCTCGACACCCGCCGCCTTGGCGAGGTTCGCGATGTGGATCGAGCCCTTGTGGTTGATCTCGTACGTGATCTCCGGCGCAAGCTGCCCCACCGGGTCATTCGAGAGCTCCGCCATGTGGACGACCGCGTCGACACCTTCGAAGTCCTCCGCCGAGAGCCGGCGGATGTCCTTGGTCAGCGTCTTCGCGGTGGCGCGCGCACCGTTGTTGTAGAGCCAGCCCGCCTTGTAGAAGCCGGTGTCGACGCCGATCACGTCGTAGCCGCGCTCGAGGAGCATCGGCCCGAGCAACGAGCCGAGGTACCCCTCAGTTCCGGTGACGAGCACTCTCATTTCAGACCGCCACGGCCAGCTGCTCGTGGACCGGAACGCGCTCCGAGATCGCCTTGCCGATCGCGAGTGATGCGGTTGCCCCCGGGGAGGGCGCGTTGCAGACGTGCACGGCCCCTTCGCTTTGCACGATGAGGAAGTCGTCGACGAGGCTGCCGTCGGGGGCGAGCGCCTGCGCCCGGACTCCGGCAGGCGCCCGGACGATGTCCTCGGCGCCGATCTCGGGGACGAGGCGCTGGAGGCTTGCGACGAACGCCCGCCGGCTCAGCGACCGGCGCACCTCCTGGAAACCCTGGCCGAAG
>DASSBN010000040.1:0-56135 GCA_035698665.1 Gaiellaceae bacterium | reverse complement strand
CCGCACCTGCGTGTAGGTCGGCCCGTTCTCGATCCCGAGCACCTCCGCGGCCGCGCCGGCGACAGCGACGGCCTCGGAGACGTCATGGGCGCTCGGCCACGCGTGCGCGAGCGCAACTCCGAAGGCGGGCGGGTCGGCCGTGAGGCGGTCCGTAACCGTGAGGGGGTGGAAGACGCCGTCCACGGAGAACGCATTGACGGTCACCTCGGGGCCCTCGACGAGCTCCTCGACGAGGGCGCACCCGGCGCGCGACTCGGCCACCGCGAGCTCGACTGCGGCCTCGAGCTCCGAAGCGTCGCGGACGAGCGTGAGCCCCTTCTGGCCCTGGCGATCGGGCGGCTTCACGACGCACGGGACCGGGAGCCCTTTCGCCTCGGTCGCGATCTGCCACGCGGGCTGCGGGACGCCGGACTCGGCGAGCCGCTCGCGCTGGCGCTGCTTGGAGACCGCGAGCGAGGCGGTCTCGGGGCTCAGCGGATGCGGGAGGCCGAAGCGAGCCGCAACGCGGGCCGCGATCGCCACCGGCCAGTCGATACCGGGTGCGATGACGCCGTCGATGCCCTCGGCCTGGGCGAGCTTGCCGATGGCCGGCTCGTCCTCGGCCGAGACGATCGCGCGCCGGTCTGCGTACTCGAAGCCGGGCGCCTGGGCGTCGCGGTCACAGGCGACGACGAAGAGCCCGCGATCGCGTGCCGCGCGCAGAAGCCCGAGCTGTGCCGGGCCGGCCCCTAGGACGAGAAGGCGACGCTGTCGCTTCGAAGAGGAGATTCCCACCAGGCCCGATTCTCGTCATACCACCCGATGGTGCGCTCCAGGCCCTCCTCGAAGGAGGTGCGCGCTCGCCAGCCGAGCAGCTTCTCCGCCCTATCGGTCGAGCCGATGTGGCGGTCCACCTGACCGGGCCGCTCGGGCGTGTGCACCTTGAGCGACGCGGGCTTGCCGAGCCGCTCGAGCACGAGGTCGGCGATCTCCTCGACGGAGATGTCCCGGCCGGTGGCGATGTTGATCACCTCGCCCGCGATCGCGTCCGGGTCGGCTTCGATGGCCGCTTCGATCGCCTCGGCGACGTCCTCGACGAAGACCCAGTCGCGGCTCGCGTGGCCGTCGCCGTGCACCGTCAGAGGCTCGTCCCTGAGCGCCTGCGTGATGAAACGTGGCACGACCTTCTCCGGATGCTGGTGCGGCCCGTAGTTGTTGAACGGGCGGACGATCGTGATCGGGAGTCCGTAGGTGACGTAGTACGAATACGCAAGGCGATCCGCGCCGGCTTTCGTCGCGGCGTACGGGCTGCGCGGGTTGAGCGGGTGCTCCTCGTGCATGGGCGCGCACTCCGCGGTGCCGTAGACCTCGCTCGAGGAGAAGAGGATGAAGCGCTCGACGGCCGTACGCCTGATCGCGTCGAGGAGGATCTGGGTCCCCTCGACGTTCGTGGTCACGAACTCGGAGGCGCCTTCCTCGATCGACTTCTCGACGTGCGATTCGGCGGCCGCGTTCACGATCACGTCGACGTCAGCCACGATCTCGCCGACGAGCTCCGGGTCGCGGATGTCGCCGTGGACGAACGAAAGCCGCTCGTGCCCGATGACGTCGGAGAGGTTGTCCATGTTCCCCGCGTACGTGAGCGCGTCCAGCGAGACGACCTCGTGCGACGTCGACATGAGGAGATGGCGCACGAGGTTCGAGGAGATGAACCCGGCGCCGCCGGTGACCAGAACCTTCTTGCTCAGACCAGTTCCCTTTCGATCGTGTAGAGCGGACGCCCCTCGACGTCACGCTGGATCCGTCCCAGATACTCCCCGACGAGCGCGAGTATGAATCCCTGCACCGCGAGGACGCCGAGAACGAGTCCGCCGAGGTAGAGCTGTCCGGGGAAGTCGCCGTTCAGCGCCCAGACCACGGTTGCCCACACGGCGACGACGAGGGCGAAGGTCCCGCAGAGAACGCCCAGCAGCACGCCTGCCCACTGGATCGGCTGCGGCCAGAAGCCGGCGAGCACGTGCAGGGCGAGCCGTGTCAGGCGAAGCGGCGAGTAGCGCGAGCTGTCCTCGCGGGCGCGGTGGTCGAGGTCGACCTCGACGGCCTGCGCACCGGCCGCCAGAACGAGCGCCTTCGTGAACTTCTGCTTGCCGATCACGCCGAGGACGGGGGTGAGCGCGTCGCGGGAGTACGCGTTGTAGGCACAGCCGAAATCGTGGATGTCCGAGGACGTGAAGCGGCGCAGCATCCCGTTGATCAGCTTGGAGGGGAGCGTGCGGCCCCAGGAGTCCTCGCGGCCCTTGCGCCGGCCGGACGCGACGTCGGCGCCGTCCGCGACCGCGGCGATGAGCTTCGGCAGGTCGGAGGGCTGGTTCTGCAGGTCTCCGTCCATCGTCACGACGATCTCCCCGCGCGCCCTGACGAGACCCGCGTGCATGGCCGGGTGCTGGCCGAAGTTGCGCTTGAAGCGGACGGCCTTGACCCGCGCGTCGCCGGTGTGGAGGCGCTCGATCGCGGCCCAGGTCCCGTCGCTCGAGCCGTCGTCGACGACGATCACCTCGAACGTCCGCGAATCGCCCTCCAGGACGGCGATCGCCTGCTCCACGACCTGCCCGATGGTTCGTTCCTCGTTGAAGACGGGCACGACCAGAGAGACGTCAGGACGATCGTCCTCCGTAAGATCGGGCAGCGGGCGTGGATACAGCTCTGTGTCTGCCATCGCGCAGCAGGCTACCATCAGCACGATCTCGGACAACCCGAAGGGAGGCCATGGACTCCAGGCTGGCGGAACGGGTCGAATTGATCGAACAGGACGACCGGCACGGCGCGAGCTGGCTCGCGCGCGAGGCGGTCGAAGCCGTGTGCGAGGCGGTGCAGATGGGAGAAGACCCCGTTGCCCTCGCGCAGAGAATCGTGCGCGCCCGGCCGGCGATGGGCGCGATCGCGGGCGCGCTGGGGCGCGTCCTCGTCTCGGGCCGAAGCGACGAGCAGATCATCGAGGAGGCTCGGGCCGTGATCGAAGGGCGCGAGCGCGCGAGCAAGGCGATTGCCGTCCTCCTCGCGCCGCACATTCAGGGGACCGTCATGACGCACTCGAACTCGGCCACGGTGCGCGAGGCGATCGAGCACACGCCGCCCGACCGGATCGTCTGCACGGTCTCCGCCCCGGGCGATGAAGGGCGCGAGCTCGCCGAGTCGCTGCGCGAGACGGAGCTCGCCGTGGACATCGTCGACGACCCCGACGCCGAGCATGCCGTCGGCACCGTCGACCTCCTGCTTCTGGGAGCGGACACCGTCTTCCGGGACGGCTCGCTCGTGAACAAGGTCGGCACGTCGGGGCTCGCCGAGGCGGCGAAGAAGGCGGACGTCCCCGTCATCGTCGCGTGCGAGGTGATCAAGCTCGCCCCCGAGGACCCGCGGAGCCCCGGCGAGGACCGCTTCGACCTCACCGCGCCGAAGCACATCGACCTCTTCGTGACGGAGGAGGGCGAGTTCCCGCCGCACGACATCGCGGCGCTCATCGACCGCACGCCGTTCCTCCACGACGGCTACGCCCTTCTGAACGCCTAGCGCGAGCGAGAAGCCGAGACCGCCGCCACGGCCTCGAAGACCGACCCCTCCATCTCCGGCGGGACGGGCTCGCCGAGCAGGCGCAGGAGGGTCGGAGCGACGTCCTGGATGTCCTGCTGGGGCCCCTGGCCCGACGGGATGCCCTCGCCCGCGATGACGTAGAGCCCGTCGTGGGCGTGGTTCGCGTCGTCGGAGCCCGTGTCGTTCTCGAAGACGTGCACCTCGCCGCCGCCGACGAGGCCGATACTGCGCCAGGAGAGGTCGCCGAAGTAGACGAGCAGGTCGGGGACGACGCCGTTGCGCTGCGCGTACAGGTCCTCAGGGCGGTGGGCGATCGTACCGATCGGATTGCCGTCCGGGTCACCGAGCGCCTCGAGCTTCTGCTTGAGCTCCACGCGCACTCGCTCGTAGTCCTCCGCCGGGACGAGGCCCTGGGGCTCGCGCCCCGCGACGTTCAGGAAGAGCCGGCAGTAGTAGCCACCCTCGCCCCACGCCGTCGTGCGCTCCCAGTCGATCATCTCGGGCTTCAGGGGCCCCGGCTCGGCGGGCTCCTGCTTCAAGACGAGGTAGCCCTCTCGCCGTAGCCACTCGTTCACGCAGATGCCGCCGTCCATCTTCTTCGCGCCGTGGTCGGAGACGACGAGCACGGCGGTGTCGTCGTCGGCGAAGCGCAGAAGGCGGCCCATCTTCTCGTCGAGCGCCTTGTAGTAGTCGAGCACTCCCTGCTCGAACGGGTTGCCGGGCTCGTAGAGCCGGTGCTCGTGGTCGAAGAAGCGCCAGAAGGCGTGGTGGATGCGATCGGTGCCCATCTCGACCATGAAGAAGAGATCCCAGGGCTTCGTCTCGAGCAGGTGCTCGGCGACGCGGAAGCGGCGCACCGTCATCTCCTCGATCTGCTCGAGGAGGCGCTCCTTCTCCTCCGTGCGGAAGTTGTCCACGTCGACCATGTAGCGGCCGACCAGCTTCTCGATCTCGCCCTTGAGCTCGGCCGGGTACGTGTACTGGCTCGACTCCGTGTCCGGCGTGAGAAAGCACGACACCATGACGCCGTTGACGCTCGAGACCGGGTAGGTCTGGGGAACACCGAGGACGACCACCGGCCGGCCCGACTCGGAGAGGAGATCCCACACCCGCGGCACGCGCACGGCGCGCGAGTCCGCGAAGGCCATCGCCTCGTAGGAGTGGTCGCGGCGGTTGCGGAAGCCGTAGAAGCCGAGCGAGCCGGGCGTTCGCGAAGACGTCATCACGGACCAGGCCGGCACCGTGATCGGCGGCTCGCAGCTCCGCAGGATCCCGAACGTGCCGCGCTCGGTCAGCGAGCGGATCGTGGGGAGCTCGTCGAGCCAGCGGTCGAAGACCCACTGCGGGGCGGCGCAGTCGAGGCCGATGACGAGTGCCTTCGAGGCCATCGCGCCGATCCTAGCCGCCCTCGGGCGACAGCCCGTACAGGCGCTTGTAGCCGGCGAGGTAGACATGCTCCTTGTCCGCGACCACCGGGCTGTACTTGCCGTCGTCGAACTCCCAGAGCTTCTTCCCCGTGCGCGCGTCGAGGCCGAACGTCTTCTCTTCGAGCGTCGAGAAGTAGACGACGCCGTCGAGCACCGTGGGCGCGCCGGAGATCGCCCCGCCCGCGTCGAACGACCAGCGCACGTCGCCGGAGGCGGCGTCGAGCGCGTAGAAGCGCTTGCTGTAGGAGCCCACGTACACCGTCTTCTGCCAGACCGCTGCCGAGGAGTAGACGTAGCCGCCCGTTGCCTTGGCCCAGAGCAGGTGCCCGCTTCGCTGACCGAAGGCGTACACGCGCCCGTCCGTGTTCCCGATGAACACGCGCCCGTAGGCGATCGTCGGCGTGGCGTAGAAGTTCGCCGTGCCGCCGGCCGACCAGCGAAGCTTCCCGGTGCGCGCGTCGACTGCGTAGACCTTGTTGTCGTAGGAGGCGAAGAAGAGGACGCCGCCCGCGTACGCCGGGCCGGCCTTCACCTGGTCGCCGGTGGAAAAGGTCCAGACCGCCTTGTGCGTCGACACGTCGACCGCGTACATCTTCTTGTCCCAGGAGCCGAAGTAGAGGAGGTCGCCGACGACGAGGGGCGAGGTCTCGACGACGCCGGCCTCGAAGCGCCAGAGCTCGCGCCCCGTATCCGCGTCGAGCGCGACGACATAGCCGGGCGCGTCCTGCTTGTGCTCCCGGCACGGATACGGATCCATGAGCGGCTGGTAGATGACCTCGTCGCCCACGGTCGGCGAGGCGGCGATGCAGCGGTTGAAGGTCTTCTGCCAGACGATCCGCCCCGTCTCCGCGTCGATGGCGAAGAAGCGGCCGTTGTTCGTTCCGACGTAGACCCGTTCGTACGCGACGACGGGCGGGAACTCGAGCAGGCTGCCCATGCCCTTCTCCCACACGGAGCTGAAGGGCGGGCGCAGGTCGAAGCCGGGGGCGTAGCGCGTCCGCTGCTCGTCGTAGCCGTAGGTCGGCCAGGGGACCTTGCGGACGACCTTCTCCGGCCGCGTCGTCGCCCCGGGCTCCTCCGTCGTCTCGAACTCGACCGTGCTCGAGCCACGGATCGTCCCGGGATGGCGCTGCTGCCAGACGACGTAGGCGGCCGCGGCGACGCCCGCGACGACGAGAAGCGCCAGCGCGACGATCGCGATGATCCAGCGGCGTCTCACTTGCGCCGCTTGTGCTCGACCGCGTACAGCACCTTCGCGCCGTGCAAGAGGAGCCGCTCACCGCTGCCCGACACCGGCACGTACTTGCCGTCCGGGAACGTCCACGCGGTCGAGCCGGTCTTCCAGTTCCAGGCCGAGGTGCGGCCTTCGAGACTCGCGGCGTAGACGAAGCCGTCGACGACCTGCACCGCACCCGAGACGCGGCCGCCGGCGGGGCGCGTCCAGAGGATCCGGCCCGAGCTGCCCGAGACCGAGTACACGAGCCCGTTGTAGGCGCCGAAGTAGACCCTGCCCCTGTAGGCCGCCGGCGACGAATACACGTACGAGCCGGCGGACACGCGCCAGAGCAGGCGCCCGCTTCTCGCCGAGAGCGCCGAGAGGCCCGAGAAGACCGACGGTGCGAAGACGCGGCCGCCCGCGACCGCGACGGTGCCGTAGACGCGGCCGCCCGCGCTCCCGCGCCAGATGACGCGGCCGTTCCGCGCATCGAGCGCCACGACGCGCCCCGCGTAGTCGCCGAAGTAGAGCCGGTTGCCCACGAGCGCGGGGCTCGACGTGATCTTCACGCCGCCGTGATAGACCCAGCGCGGCTTGTGCTTGTCGAGGTCGAGCGCATAGACGTTCCCGTTCGTGGCGCCGAAGTACGCGATCCCGTTCCGGATCACCGGGGAGGGCTCGGTGAGCCCCGTCGAGTACCGCCAGCGAAGCTTCCCTGTCTCGAGCGAGCGCACAGAGACGTAGCCGGGCCGCATGGACGTAGAGACGAGCACGCCGCGCTTGGGATCGATCGCAGGCGAGGAGGCGACGAGCGAGCCGACGTCGCGCGTCCAGAGAACGTGCCCGTTCTCCATCGAGACGGCGCGCAGCTGTCCGCGCATCGTGTGGACGTACGCGACGCCGTGCCAGGTCGTGGCCGGAAACTCCATCAATCCTCCGATGTTTCTCCGCCAGACGATTCGAAACGGAGGACGGACCTCGATACCCGACTGCACCTGGGTTCTCGCAGGATTCGCGCCGTAGAGCGGCCACTGGAGCGACGTGCGCCAGAGCTCGACGCGCTGGGAGAGCCGCTTGCGGAAATCGACCTTGAAGCTCTGCGCTTCGTAGCCGGGCGCGGACACGCGGACCTGGTAGCGGTGGCGTGGCACGCCGAGCGCCGCGAGCCCGCCGGTCGTCGCCCGGACCGCGGTGCCGCGCGCGACGACGCGGGCGCGGCGGACCGGCTTTCCGGTATCTCCATCCACCACCCGGACCGCCGTGGCCGGAGGCGGAGGCGGTGTGGGCGCCGTCGTGTCCGTGGCTGCGTAGCCGGCGGTGTCGGCTGCGGGTTCGTCGCCCTCCCCATAGCAGGCAGAGAGGGCGAGCACGAGCACGGCCATGGCCGCGAGCGCCGCAGCGTGATGAAATCGGAGAGAACGAAGCATCCGGACCCGGGACGAAAGGGTATCGCGGGCACCCGCGGGCCTACGGATCGAAGCGCGTCAGGCCGCCGGGCCCGTCCACGAGCGTCATCTCGGAGAAGAAGCGCGTCATCACGACACCCTCCCGGAACTCGCCCACTCTGGGCTCCGGATGCTCGCCGCGCGCAAGCGCGAGCGCGAGCGCCGGGTACTCGCTCCCGGCCGCGAGCGGTAGGGGGAAAGCGCCGCCGAAGCGGAGATTGACGTCGGTCACCTTGCAGTCACCCGGTGCCGCTCG
The DNA here is from genome assembly GCA_035698665.1 of Gaiellaceae bacterium. GTDB lineage: Bacteria > Actinomycetota > Thermoleophilia > Gaiellales > Gaiellaceae > DATEOR01. Next base: position 48,224 of record DASSBN010000040.1, on the reverse strand, counting down.
GAAGCACTGCACCGTCGCCGGGCCAACGACGCCGAGGGCCTCGCTCACATCGCGGCCGAGTGCGATGAGCTCGTCGTCCGCGATCGTCATCCCCTTGATGGACTCGCCGCCCTTCGACTCGATCATCGTCCGCGGGATCGCGTTCAGGCACCGGCCGTCGAGGTCACAGAAGACGTCGATCGAGAACTCCTCGCCGGCGCACACCTCCTGGACGAACGACTCGGCCGGGGTGCGCGCGAGGAAGAAGTCGAGCTCCTCACGGTTCTCGGCGCGAAAGATGTTGCGCGAGCCGAATCCCCGTCGCGCCTTCACGAGCACCGGATAAGGGAGGTCGGCGGGAAGCTCCTCCGGAAGCCATCCCGCGGGCGAGCCGATTCCGCGCTCCAAGAGGAAGAGATGCGTCGCGTACTTGTCGTTCGTCCGCTCGGCCACCTCCGCGCCGGGTAGGAGGACGAGGGCGCCGAGCTTGCCGCGGTTCTCGGCGAGGATCGTCATGTCGAGGTCGGTGAGCGGGACGATCAGCTCGATGTCGTGGTCGGCAACCGCCGCGGCGAGAGCCGGGATGTAGGCGGTGTCGTCGATGCGGGGTGCGAGAAAATGGCGGTCGGCCGCGTAGAGCGCGGGCGCGAGCGGGTTCACGTCTGCCGCGATCGTCTCGGCGCCCGCCCGCCGAAAGGCAGTGACGATGTCGACGCGCTGCCCTGCGCACGTGAGCAGGACTGCGCTCACGAGTGCCGCCAGCCGCCGGTGTCCCCACGGTAGGTCCCACTGAAGAGGACGCGCGGCGTGCGGGCGATGATCTTGAGGTCGAGCCAGGCCGAGCGGTGCTCCACGTACCAGAGGTCGAGCTCGATCCGGTCCTTCCAGAGGAGCTTCGCGCGCCCGTTCACCTGCGCCCAGCCGGTGAGCCCGGGCTTCACGTCGAGCCGCCGGCGCTGGCGCGGCGTGTACTGCTCGACCTGGTAGGCGAGCGTCGGCCGCGGGCCGACGAGGCTCATCTCCCCGTGGATGACGTTCCAGAGCTGCGGCAGCTCGTCGACCGACAGCCGGCGCAGCACCCTGCCGGCGCGCGTGATGCGAGGATCGGCGTAGTCGACCGCCCAGCCGGCGCCCTGCGCCTCGGCGCCCGGGATCATCGTCCGCAGCTTGACGAGGTCGAACTCCGCGCCGTTTCGGCCGACGCGCCGCTGGCGGTAGAAGACGGGCCCGCCGTCGTCGAGCTTGATCGCGAGCGCGGCGATCCCGAGCAGCGGAGAGGCGAGCACGAGACCGAGGCCCGCGCCGACGAGGTCGACCCCGCGCTTCACCGCGTGCCCTCGACCTTCTCCCACACGGGCGGCACCCCGAAGCGCGCGTAGCGGAAGAGTGCCGCAACGGTCGCCCAGGTGACGAGCACGTAGTAGTAGGCGACGCCCGCACCCGGGATCGGGACACGGAGGCGGCCGGCCGCCGCGAGCGCGAAGAGCGCGATCTGCGCGGCGAGGACGAGCTCGTAGACGAGACCGCTCCGCACGAGCGCAATGCTCGTCCCGAGCAGGAACAGGTGAAGGATGCCGCTCGCGTAGCGGAGAACGCGGTGTGAGAAGAGCTGGAAGGCATAGAGCGGGCCCACGCCGCGGAGCATCCTGCCCCGAAGCAGGATCAGCCAGCAGTGCTCGAACATCCGCACCTTGCGCCCGTACTCGTCCTCGAGGTCGCGGGCCGGCCGGTCCCAGGCGCGCGCCTCGGAGTCGTAGACGGCACGCTTGCCGCGTTGCACGGTCACGTACGGGAAGGTGAGGTCGTGGCCGAAGCGCGGATCGACCTCCACGTAGTCGCCGCGGCGCACCGCGTAGATGGCGCCGTTCCCGCCCGTGATCGAGCCGAGAGCCGACTCTCGGGCGCGGAGCCAGAGCTCGTAGCGCCAATAGAGTCCCTCGCGATTCGTCCCCTCGGGCTCGCCGAAGGCGACCTGTCCGGCCACGTAGCCGACCTTCGGATCGGCGAGGCTGCGGACGAGTAGTCGCAGCGCGCCGGGCTCCCAGACGGCGCCCGCGTCGGCGAAGGCGACGATGTCCGCCTCGACGGTCCGAACGGCTGCGTTCTGCGCGGTCACCTTGCCCCCGCGCGGGCAGCGGACGAGGCGGACCCGCGGATCCGTCGCCGCGCGCGCCTCGACGAGGGCGTCCGTCCCGTCCGTGGAGCCGTCCGAGGCGACCACCACCTCGATCCGGTCGGCCGGGTAGTCCTGGACGAGCAGGCTCTCGACGAGCCGGTCGATCACGCCCTCCTCGTTGTGGGCAGCGACGACGACCGCGACACTCGGCGTCACGTCCTCCCTCGCCACGCGCTTCCTGCGCACGGCCGAGAGCGCGGCCACGAGGAGGGGATAGCCCAGGTGCGTCCAGAGGATCGCGCCGAGCGACGCCCAGAAGAGGATCTCGAGGATCACGCCGCCGATCCTAGTTCGGCCGCTCGCGCCGGAGATGCGCGACGCGGTCCACGCGCTCGACTTCGGTCCAGCCGGTCGCGGTGAGCTCGTCCACGAGCTGCTGCGGCCCGAGGTGCGGATCGTCCGTGTCGTCGAGGACGAGATCGCAGCCGGGCACGAGGTGCGGCGCCCAGGCGTCGAAGTCGCGTCGAACCCCTGCGTAGGAGTGGTCGCCGTCGATCCAGAGGAGAGCCACGGGCTCGCGCCAGCCGGGGGCGACGACCTCGCTGCTCGTGTTCAGGAGGCGCACGGTTCGGTAGGCGCCGGTGCGAACCATGTTGCGGAAGAACGCCGCACGGTCCTCGGGGCCGAACTCGCCGCCGCGCGGCCCGACGAACGGCTCGTGGGGCTCGACCGCGTAGACCGGGGCCCCGTGACCCTTCTCGGAGCCGCGCGCGAGCACGGCGGTCGAGCGCCCGCGGTAGCTCCCCACCTCCACGATGCAGCCCTCGTGGACCTCGGAGGCGAGGCGGTAAAGGAGCAGGGCCGCGTCGCGCGAGAGCCACCCCTTGATCGACGGGACGTCGCTCAGCTCCTCCGGCCAGTCGGTGTGTTTTCCCTGCAAACGTGGCAGTTTAGCCTTCACCGTCGCGCTCCCGAGCCGGGTCGATGAGCCCTCGTCCATGCGCCTGTTCCCAGGCCCCGACGAAAAGCCCGGTCAGGTAGCCGCGGTCTCGGGTCTGCACGACCTTCCCCGCGTTGAGCATGGCCATGCCGCCGAGCGCCCACCAGAGCGCGGCACGGTTGCGAAGCGTCTGGGGCATGTTCTTTCGGTGCAGGTAGAACTGGTTGGCGAGCATCATGCGCTGGAGCTGGAAGGGAGGGAGCCGTTCCGACGGCGCCTTCAAATGGTCGACCAGCGCCCGGGGAGTCTGGACGAGCACGTAGCCGCGCCGCGAAACCCGGTACGAAAAGTCGACATCCTCTTTGAAGGCATAGCCCTCGAGCGCGTCGTCGAAGCGCTCGTGGGCGAAGACCTCGCGCCGGAAAGAGGGGAAGAGGCCGTTGAAGAACTCCACCCTCCGCGGCTCGGCGAGGGCGTTCGCGTTCTCGGCGAAGAACCCGCCCCGCACCCGCCCGCTCGCCTCGGGCCACCATCCGCCGAGGCCGAAGAAGCGGCGCCAGAGGATCACGGGCCTTGCAGGCCGCTGCGGTCGGAGCGGCGAACCGCGGACACCGCCCAGCTCGGGGCCCCAGCGCTCGTATTCGGCAAGGACCTCCTCGTGCGCCGCGGGCGCGATCGACACGTCGTCGTCGACGAAGAAGATCGGGTCCCCGCTCGTCCGCTCGACGCCGATGTTCCGTTGCCGCGGGAGCCCCGAAGGCGCAGGGTGGACGTAGATGAGCCGCACCGCAGCATCGGCGCAGAGTTGCTCGATCTCACCTCGCGCGGGCGTCTCGTCGCTCGAGTCGACGATGCAAAGCTCCGCCGGCAGCACCGTCTGACCGAGCAGGCTGCGAACCGTGTCGAGCAGGTAGCCCGGCCGGTTGCGAGTGGCAATGACGAAGGATGAGCCGGCGCGCCGTGTTTCGGTCTTCGCTTCGCTCATGGGACGAGGCGCCATGATAGAACCGTCGTCCCATGCGCCCGGACGTGACGTGAAGGCGGTCGTGCTGGCCGCGGGCCCCGGCAGGCGGCTGGGACCGCTGACCCGTGAGCTTCCGAAGACGCTCCTCCCCCTCGGCGAGAACGGCACGATCCTCGATCTCGTGCTCGCGAACCTCGCCGGCGTCGGGGTCGAAGAGGTCGCCGTCGTCACGGGCTTCGCCGCCGAGCGGGTGGACGAGCGCCTGCCCGAGCTGGAGGGGCGCCACGGCCTGCGGGTGCAACCGGTGTTCAACGACCGTGCCGAGGAGTGGAACAACGCGCACTCGCTCTGGCTCGCCCGCGACGCATTCGCGGACGGCGCCCTGCTCGTGAACGGGGACACCGTGCACCCACCGAGCGTGGAGAAGGCGCTCCTCACCGCCCAGGGCGATGGGCTCGTGCTCGCGATCGACAGCTCGAAGCCTCCCGGCGAGGAGGCGATGAAGGTGAGGCTCGGCGACGAGGGGGCGGTCGAGCGCATCAACAAAGATCTCGACGCAGCCCAGGGCGAGTACATCGGCGTCGCCCTCATCGGCCCTGCAGCGGCTGCGCCGCTCGCAGACGCCCTCGAGGCGACGTGGCGCCGCGACCCCTCGCTCTACTACGAGGACGGCTTCCAGGAGCTCGTCGCCCGGGGCGAAACAGTGCACACAGCGGCGATCGGAGAGGTCGACTGGGTCGAGGTGGACGACGACGCCGACCTCGCCAGGGCACGGGAGATCGCATGGCGGTACTAGCGCGCATGGTGGCCTGCCCGCTCGCGATCGAGATCGCGAACGGCGCGGTCCGCGCTTTGCCCGGTCTCCTGGCCGACGGGCGCATCTCTCGCGGAGGCCACGTGGCCGTCGTCGTCGGCCCAGGCCTGGGCGAGGAGGTCGTCGCGGAGGTGAAGCCGTCCCTCACGAACTGCGTCATCCACTCCGTCAGCGGCGGCAGCGTGGCGGCCGCGGTCGAGCTCCTCGACGGGCTCCGCGCAGGCTCGCACGACGCGGTCGTCGGCATCGGAGGCGGCCGCACCCTGGACGTCGCGAAGTACGCGGCGAGCCAGGCGGGGCTCCCCATGGTCTCGGTCGCGACCAACCTCGCGCACGACGGCATCGCCTCGCCGGTCGCGTCCCTGGAGGACGACGAGGGGCGCAAGGGCTCGTTCGGCGTCCACATCCCGATCGCCGTCGTCGTCGACCTCGACTACGTGCGCCGCTCGCCCGAGGAGCAGCTCCGCTCCGGTGTCGGGGACGCCCTCAGCAACCTGAGCGCGCTCGCCGACTGGGAGCTCGCCGCCGAGGATCGCGGCGAGCCGATCGACGGGCTCGCGGCTGCCTTCGCGCGCGCAGGAGCCGAGCCGCTCCTCCGGCGCGGAGACGATCTCGGCTCGGATGCCTTCCACCGCACCCTGGCCGACGCGCTCGTCCTGAGCGGGCTCGCCATGGCGGTTGCCGGGTCGAGCCGCCCGTGCAGCGGCGCCTGCCACGAGATCTCGCACGCCATCGACGCCCTCTACCCGCAGCAGGCGAGCCACGGCGAGCAGGTGGCGGTGGGAGCCCTCTTCGCCTCGTTCCTCCGTGAGGACGGGCTCTTCGACGTGCTCGACGCCGCCCTGCGGGCCCACGGCGTCGCACGCCTGCCCGCCGACCTCGGGCTCGACGGCGAGCAGTTTTCAGCGGCGGTCGCCAGGGCCCCGTCCACGCGTCCCGACCGGTACACGATCCTCGAGCGTCTCGACCTCGGCGAGGACGCGATCCGCGAGCGGGTCGAGAGCTATGTCGATGCCCTCGATCGCTGAGCTCCGGGCCGAGACGCAGCCGGACTGGCTGCTCGCCCGCCCGGGAGCCGAGCACTGGGCGGGCCGTCTCTATATGCGGCGGCTCTCGCCGTACCTGACCCGGCTGATCCTGCCCACCCCGCTGCCGGCGAACGGCGTCACCGCGCTCATGATCCCCGCCGGGCTCCTGGGCGCCTTCGCGCTCACCTTCGCGGGAATCTGGCCGGCGGTGCTCGCGGTTCTCCTCATCCAGCTCCAGCTCCTGCTCGACTGCTCGGACGGAGAGGTGGCCCGCTGGCGCAAGCAGTTCTCGCCCGTCGGCGTATACCTCGACCAGCTCGCCCATTACTCGACGGAAGCCGCGATCCCGGCCGCCCTCGGCGTTCGCGCGGACGGCGGGTGGGACTCGATCGGCGGGTGGACCGCCCTCGGCCTCCTGGCCTCGGCGCTCATCCTCTTCCTCAAGTCGGAGACGCACCTCGTGCCGTACGCGCTCCAGCGCTCCGACCGGCCGGTCGCCGCGCCGAGCCCGGAGGGCGGGGCGACCCCTCGGCTCCTCCCTTCCGTGCGGCCGTTCCAGGCGGTCGAGGGCTCGCTGCTCGCGCTCGCCGCGGCGGTCGTCGACGCGCTCGCAGACGGGCTCGACGGAACGCGGACCCTCGTCGTCGTGCTCGCGGCCGCTGCCGGCGTCGCGGTCGTCGGGCACCTCGCAGCGATTCTCCGGTCCGGCCGCCTCACGTGAAGGTGTGACGGGCTGAGCGACTAATCTGGTTCGCGATGAATCGCTGGAAATCACCACTGTGAGCGCCGTCGCCGAGGCGAGCCGCGGACGAGACGACTTCAGCGGCGAATACCACGTCTACGAGCCGCACAGGGTCGGGCTGCCCCCGCTCCGCCCGTATTTCCGTGCTCTCTGGGCGCGGCGCCAGTTCCTCTTCGAGCTCTCGCGCACGAACCTCCGCGCGCAGCACTTCAACACCACCCTCGGTCAGCTCTGGCTGATCCTCAACCCGGTGATGCTGGGGGTCGTCTACTTCACGCTCGTCTACATCATCAGAAGCGGCGGGCGGGGATCGATCTTCCTCGCGCATCTGATGCTCTCCCTCTTCGCCTTCCGGCTCGTGAGCACGGCGGTCGGAAGCGGGGCTCGCTCCGTCGTCGGCGGAGGGAGGCTCATCCTGAACACCGCCTTCCCGCGCCTCATCCTTCCGCTCGACTCGGCGCTCGAGTCGTTCATGCGCTTTCTCCCGACCGTCGGGGTCTACGCCATCGTGCACGTCGTCGTCGGCCTGCCCATCGGACCCTCGCTCCTCTGGGCGGTCCCGATCATCGCGCTCATGACGATCTTCGGAGCCGGAGCCGCGATGTTCACCGCGACCGCGCAGGTCTACTTCCGCGACCTGGCCAACTTCCTCCCGTACTTCACGCGGATCTGGCTCTACACGTCGCCGATCCTCTACTACGCCGAGGACGTGCCGCAGAAGCTCCGCCCGATCCTCTACTGCAATCCGATGTATCCGATGCTGGGCTCGCTGAACGACGCGGTCATCGAGGGCCGAACACCGCCGGCGGGACTGCTCGCCGCGAGTTTCGCCTGGGCGGTCGCGACGATCGTCGCGGGCACGCTCTTCTTCATCTCCAGGGAACGTGAGTTTGCGATCCGCATCTGACGATCGCCCGGTGCTGGAGCGGCAGGCGCCCGAGACCGAGCCCTGGACCATCCGCGTCCAGGATCTCTCGATCACCTACCGGACCGCGATCGAGAAAAAGCCGACCCTGAAGAAGACGCTCGTCCGCCTCGGCCGGCGGCAGCGGATCATCCGCGAGATCCAGGCGGTCCGGGATGTCTCCTTCGAGGTGCCGCACGGCCACGTGCTCGGAGTCGTCGGTGTGAACGGCGCCGGCAAGTCGACGCTCCTGCGGGCGATGGCGGGCATCCTGCCGCCCACCGAGGGGAAGGTCGAGGTCCGCGGCCGCGTCAGCACCCTCCTCGCCCTGGGCGTGGGGTTCAAGAACGACCTCACCGGGCGCGAGAACGTCGTGCTCGGGGGCCTTGCGACCGGCCTGACGCGGGACGAGGTGATGGCGAAGTACGAGGAGATCACCGAGTTCGCCGAGCTCGGCGACTTCATGGACATGCCGATGCGCACGTACTCCTCGGGAATGTACGGACGCCTTGCGTTCTCGGTCGCGATCAGCATGGACCCCGACATCCTCCTGATCGACGAGGCCCTCTCGACCGGCGACGCGCGCTTCAAGGAGAAGTCCTTCGAGAAGATGCGCGAGCTCTGCGCGGAGGCGCGGACGATCGTCCTCGTGAGCCACGGCCTGCGCAGCATCCGCGAGCTCTGCGACGAGGCGATCTGGATGCACGAGGGCCGGATCGCGATGCGCGACCGCTCGGGCGCGGTCATCGACGCCTACCGTGAGTTCCTGCACCTGAGCGAGAGCGAGGCGACGAACGAGGATGTCTGAGGGCTTGGAGCCGGCTCCATACCGCGGCGCCCTCTCCGGGGTCCCCGAGACCGTCAAGCGCCCGTTGCGGCCCCTCGTCAGGCACGTGTGGATCGCGAGCCGGCGAGCGCGGATCCTCCCGGACTTCATCGTCATCGGCGCCCAGCGCGCGGGGACGACGAGCCTCTTCTACCACCTGCGCCTGCATCCCGACGTGCGCAGGCCGTTGAGTCGGGACGGGTCGGTCTTCTGGCCCAAAGAGCTCCACTTCTTCGACGAGCACTACGAGCGCGGCCTCGACTGGTATCGCAGGTTCTTTCCCCTCGCGGCCGCGCGAAAAGTGGCTCGGCTGCGCGGGCGCGACCTCGTCGCCGGTGAGGCCACCCCCTACTACCTCTTCCACCCGGCGGTGCCGGAACGCGTCGCGGCCTCGCTGCCGAACGTGCGCCTGATCGCGCTTCTCCGCGACCCGATCGAGCGGGCCTACTCGCACTATCAGCTCATGCGCCGCACCGGCCGCGAGAAGCTCTCGTTCGCGGATGCGGTCGCAGCCGAGGAGAGGAGGCTGACCAATTGGGGCCTGACCGAGGACGAGGACGTCAAGACCGCGAGCGGCGATCGCGTGCATCATCATCACCGCCACCGGGCCTACCTCAGCCGCGGCCTTTACGCCGAGCAGCTCGAGCGCTGGTATGAGCATTTTCCCCGCGAGCAGCTGATGGTCATCCGCACCGAGGACTTCGCCAGCCGACCGGCGGAGATCTATGCAGACGTCCTGCGGTTCCTCGGCTTGCGCGAGTGGCAGCCGACTCACTTCATACCGAGGAACCCCGGGTCGTACGCGCCGATCGATCCCGAGCTCCGAGCGCACCTCGAGGAGCGCCTGGCGGAGCCGAACGCGCGGCTTGCCGCCCTGCTGGGCTGGACCGGTGCGTGGGATCGGCCCGCCGCCCATGACGGTTCACTTCATTCACGTCGCTAAGTGCGGCGGGACGGCTCTGCGCTTCGCGATCAGGCAGGCGCAGGAGGAGGGAGGCCCGATCGAATCGCCATGGGGGCCGCTCTCGGCGCACCCCGGGCACAGGTTCACCCTCGCCGACGTCCCGGAGGGCGACAAGGCCTTCCTCGCCTTCCGCGACCCGGTCAGCCGCTTCGTCTCGGGGTTCTACAGCCGGCTGCGGAAAGGCCGTCCACGGTACTTCCGCGAGTGGAGCGACGACGAGCGCAAGGCGTTCGGCTGGTTCGAGACTCCCGAGGAGCTCGCCGATGCGCTCGGCGACGGCTGGAGGCAGCGCAGGCGCGCAGAGTTCGCCATGCGGTCGATCCGGCAATTGCGTCGACCCATGACGAAGTGGGCCGGGCGACCCGCCTTCTTCCGCGAGAACCTCGACAAGGTTCTCTACGTCGCACGGCAGGAGACGCTGGACGAAGACTGGAAGCGCCTGCAGGAGCTGCTCCACATTCCCCGGCATGTGCTCTTGCCCCAGGACGACCGCGGCGCGCACCGGACGAACTACCCCCATGAGACCGCGATCGGCGAGCGCGGGCGGGAAGCGATCGCCCGCTGGTACACCGAGGACTACGAGCTCTTGGAGATCGCGGACGGCCTCCGCGACGGACGGTTCGGCCCGAGCGCAGCTCCGGCCGCGGACTAGGCCGAGCGAAGGCGTTTGCGAATGAACGCGCGCTCTTCGGCGGGCAGGACGATCGGCAGGAGCGCGAGGTACGCGGCCAGCCCGGCGAGAGCCGTCGTGCCGAGAGCCAGCCACCAGGCCTGATCGGCCATGAGCGCGTGCACGGCGAAGGAGGCCGCCAGCGCGGCTCCGGCCGGCAGGGCGAGACCGGCGTAGGACCGCTCGTAGGGCTGGATGCCCACCCGGCGCCGCACCTGGAAGAGGCGCACGACGTTGAGGCCCGAGATGGAGAGGGCCGACGCGGCGGCCGTGCCCTCGATCCCGAAGGCCGCCGTGAGTCCCGCGGCGAGCGCGACGAGCAGCCCGACGGCGACCGCGTTGTCGACCAGGTCGACCCCGGTGAAGCCGGTCATGATCAGGATGAACCCAACGCTGCCCGTCGCAACGTTCAGCGCCTGACCGGCGAGGAGGATTCTCAGCGCTTCCTCGCCGACTGCGAAGCGGGGTGAGAAGGCGCGAAGGACGTCGTCCGCCGCCACGAAGAGCACGATCAGAAGCGGCAGCGTGGCGGCGAGCGCCCAACGGGTGCTGCGCTTGAAGAGCTCGTCGAGCCGCTGCCGTTCTCCCCTCGCGTGGAGGTCGGCAGCGAAGGGCGAGAAGACGAGGCTGACGGAGGTGAGGAAGAGAAGCAGGACCTGCGAGATTCGCGCCGCGGCCGAATAGGCGTCCAGCTCGGTCCCGCTTTCGAAGGCCGCGAGCACCCAGAGGTCGGCCCAGAACATCGCCTGGGCGAGGAGCGCAGCGGGAGCGCGCGGGAGTCCGTAGCGGAGCGCCGAGCGAACCTCCTCGCGATTCGCCGGCCGATCCGCGTAGCCGGCCGCCGCGCGGCGCCAGAGCATGCGTGCGGCCACCGCCGCCACGAGCCAGGACGCGTCCCAGGCTCCCACCGCCGCGTCGGTCGCTCCACCCGCGGCGATAGCAGCGCCGGTGACGCCGATCCAGACGAGCGGCTGGCCGATCCAGAACACGTAGAGCGTCTGGCTCATCTGGCCCAGACCGCGTGTCGCGCCGAGGTAGACGTTGGTCAGAGCGATGACCGGGACGCTGAGCGCGGCGAGCGCGATGACGCGTGAGTACTCCCCGTAGAGAGGCGCTGTGGCCGCGAGGCCGGCGGCCACCAGGACGCTGGCCAGGAGCGCGATCCCGGCGCAGCGGTCGACGAGGCTGCGGAGATGGCCTTCGTCGCGAGCGCCCCGCCCGATGGCAACGAGGCGCACGGCGGCCATGTCCATCCCGAAGCGGCTGCCGGCCGACGCGACGAAGGCGACCTGCACCGCGACGGTGACCAGGCCGAACCCACCGGGCGGCAGCGTGTGGCCGAGGAGGATCTGGACCCCGAGCGCGGCGAGGACGCCGGCCACGAGGCCGACGACGTTCAACGCCGTCCCTGTGAGGAGCGTCCGCTCTTCGCTCAAGCCCTCGCCCGCTTCACGCGCCGAGCGTCTATTCCAGGTAGCCAAGGCCGCGCAGGCGCTCTTCCACCTGGCGCTCCTCTTCCGCGCTATAGACCCCGACCGACTCGGTGGGGGTTGCGCTGCTCCACTCCGCGTCGGGCTCGAGGCCGACCGCGCGCGCGATCTGCTCGGCGAAGTCCGCGAGCGAGATCTCCGGGCCCTCCTCGTGCGCGATCCCCTGTCCCGCGAGGACGTAGATGCCCTCGGGCCGATGGTCGCCGGAGAGCCAGTCGGCGGGCGCGACCATGTGCCGTGCACGGGCGAGGCTGTACAGGGGCGCAGGCTGGAGGAGGAGGTCGGGCGCCCGGTCGAGGTACGGGCCGGAGAGGACCTCTTCCTTGCGCGCCACGTGTCCGATCGGGCGCAGGCCGGTCTCCGGGTCCTCGAACTCGAGGAGCTTCGCCGCGACCTCGTCCCGCACGCGCTCGTAGTCGGCGGGCTCGACGGTTCCGTGCGGCTCCCGGCCGACGAGATTCACCGAGACGCCCTCTCCCGTCGAGACGACGCTGGTGTAGGCCTTGGTGCGCGACCAGTCGAGAGGCGGCGTCGGCACGGCCACGCGCCCGTGCAGGCGGAGCTTGTCGTAGAGGACGCGGGCGACTGCGCGGACGCGGCCCCACGAGAGGAGGTTCACGAGCCTCGACCCTGCGCCGAAGCGAAGGAAGCCCTCGTGCTCGAGGATCTTGTTCATCGACAGCGAGCGCGTGACGGGCTGGTGCCCGTGGTCGGACATGAGGATGACGAGGTCGTCGTCGTCCACCCGTTCGAGCAGCGAGGCGAGCTCCGTGTCGAGCAGGCGGTAGAGGTCGCGGACGCGCTCGGCAGCGGGAGTGGCGGAGGCCTCCGCGTAGGCGGGATGGCCGGGATGCACGTATTCGAGCAGGCAGTGCTGGGCACGGTCCGGCGAGACGAAGACGAGGCAGGCGGCGTCCCAGGGCTGCTCGTCCAGGAGCGTCCGCATGGCCTCGGCCCGGCGGCGCGTGATGTCCTCGAGCTCCTCGACGAGCTCGACCGGCTTGTTGCGGAACGTCGTCCACGAGCCTCCGTTGATCGGCCAGTCCAGGCGCGGGCCGGCGTCCGCCGGATGGCTGTACGTCGTTCCCGGCGGAATCGGGCCACCGGCGATCACCACGCCCTCGATCTCGGGCGCGGGGAAGGTGAGCGGCACGTTGACGACGAGGGAGGTCTTCCCGGCGCTCGTGAAGCGGTCGGGCCAGGTCGGGGCGAGGATCGAGCGCGACGAGACCGGCAGCCTGCGCGAGGCGCCGGGCCGGTACTCGAGGATGTCGAAGACGCCATGTCCCCCGGGGTCGCGTCCCGTGAGGAACGTCGGCCACGCCGCCCACGAATGGGACGGCATGCAGGAGCGCGAGACACCGCGCCGCCCCCGTTCGACGAGCCCCTGCAGAGCAGGCATGTCGCCGGCGGCGATGAGCGGGTCGAGGATGTCCCAGTCCGCGCCGTCCCAGCCGATTACGAGAGCTCTGTTCGCCATGCCGGGCGGAAGGATACCGGGGGCCTGCTCGGGGCTCTCCGGTTCTCCCTAGCCGACGGGAGACGGAGCCTGCTCGCGCTCCGCGAACCACTCGACGGTCTTCTCGAGGCCCTCGGCGAGCGTGTGCGCGGGCGCGAAGCCGAGGAGCTCGACCGCGCGATCCGGCCGGGCAAACGTCCTCTCCACCTCGCCGCGCCTGCGCTCCTCGTAGCGGACCGGAACACCCGTGGCGCCCGTCAGCTCGAGGATGAGCTCCGCGAGCGAGCCGATCGAGGTCTCCTGGCCGGAGGCCAGGTGGACGACCTCGTCGGTCAGCGGCGCGTCGAGGGCGGAGCAGATCCCGTCGCAGAGATCCTCGACGTAGAGAAAGTCACGGGTCGCCGCACCGTCCCCGTAGACGACGAGCGGCTCCCGGCGCAGCCCGAGGCGGATGAAGTTCGTGATCACGCCTTTCTTGTGGGCCGAGATGGGCCCGTAGACGTTGGCGAAGCGCAGCGCGACGACCGGAAGGTCGAAGGAGCCCGCGAAGGCATGGCAGTACGCCTCGCCGCAGAGCTTGCTCGCCCCATACGGGGAGATCGGCCACGGCAGCGTGCCCTCGTCCACCGGCGGCGTCGCGTTGCCCATGATCGCCCCGCCCGTGGAGGCGAAAACCACCTTCCCGACTCCCGCCGCAGCCGCCGCGCGCAGCACGACGAGGGTGCCGCGCACGTTCACATCGAAGTTCGGAATCGGATCCTGGACGGACTCGACCACCGAGCCGAAGGCGGCCAGGTGGACGACGGCGTCGACACCTTCGACGGCGCGCGCCATGGCGTCCTCGTCACGGATGTCCGCCTCGAGGATCTCTGTATCGACGCCCTCCAGGTAGGAGGCGCTACCGCGCGAGAAATCGTCGAGCGCGCGCACCTCGACGCCGCGGGCGAGGAGCTTCGGGACGAGGTTCGCCCCGATGAAGCCGCACGCGCCGGTGACGAGAGCTCGAGCGGGAATCTCTACGAGGAGCGCTGTTCCGCGCCGACCAGAGGGCCGCCCGCCGGCTCAGCCTGCTCGAGGTCCTTGCGCCAGTACGAGCGGCACGGGATCTTCTCCGGGTCGCACCGGTGCGAGTAGCGCTCGGCGATCTCGGTGACCTCGGTCATGAGCCCGTCCTCGAGCGTGATCGGCACGAGGCCGAGGTCGAGGAGCTGGCGGTTCTCGACGAAGAGGTCGTTCTCGGCCGCCTCGTTCCGCGGGTTGTCGACGAAGTCGATCTCGGCGCCCGTGAGGCGCGAGACGAGCTCGGCCAGGTCGATCAGGCGGTGCGTCTCGGTCATCTGGTTGAAGATGCGCACGCGCTCGCCCTGGGCGGGCGGGTTCTCGACGGCCAGCTGGATGCAGCGCACGCTGTCCTGGATGTGGATGAACGCGCGCGTCTGGCGGCCCGTTCCGTGGACGGTGAGCGGGTAGCCGATCGCGGCCTGCATGAGGAACCGGTTCAGGACCGTCCCGTAGTCGCCGTCGTAGTCGAAGCGGTTGATCAGCCGCTCGTCGTGGCGGGTGTCCTCCGTCTGCGTCCCCCAGACGATTCCCTGGTGGAGATCGGTGACGGACACCTCGTCGTTCTTGTTGTAGTAGGCGAAGAGGAGCTGATCGAGCGTCTTCGTCATGTGGTAGACGCTGCCCGGGTTGGCCGGGAAGAGGATCTCCTGCTCGATGTCCTCGCCGTCCGCGCCCTCGATCTTCACGCCGAGGTAGCCCTCGGGGATCTTCAGTCCCGGCGCGGGGCCGTAGCCGTAGACACCCATCGTCCCGAGGTGGACGACGTGCGTGTCCATGCCGGCCTCGACGATCGCGGCCAAGAGGTTGTGCGTCGCGTTGACGTTGTTGTCGACCGTGTAGCGCTTGTGCCACGAGCTCTTCATCGAGTAGGGGGCCGCGCGCTGCTCCGCGAAGTGGACGACGGTGTCGGGCCGCCAGTCGCCGATGAGGTCGAGGAGCTGGTGGTAGTCCTGGGCGACGTTCAGGCGCTCGAAGCCGATCTCGCGCCCGGTCTGCTCGCGCCAGGTGCTCAGCCTCACGCCGAGCGGAGCGATCGGCGTCAGCGAGGACGCCTCGAGCTCCGTGTCGGCATTCCGCCGCGCGAAGTTGTCGACGATCAGGACCTCATGGCCCCTCTGTGAGAGGTGCAGCGACGTCGGCCAGCCGCAGAAGCCGTCCCCACCCAGGATCAGTACCCGCACACGAACCTCTTTCTCCGCTCGCAAGGAAAAATACGCGTCAGCGCAAGGCGTCCGATGGTAGCAGAGCCCGAAAGTCCGTACTCGGGCCGCTCAGACAGGGCAGCGCGCCGGCGGTGGCGCGCCCGTGTCCGTTCGTGGCCCAACCGCGTAGATCGTCACCGTGGGCACCGAGGACACCTTCTCGACTCCGGGCAGCGCTGCAAGCGCAGAAGTGTCCGTTTCGAACGGACGCCAGCTGCCGACGCGGAGATCGGGTCGGAGCACGACGATGTAGTCGACGTCGTGTTGCGTGAGATATGCCTGGTTCGACTCCGGATCGCCGAAGAAGTCCTTCGCGCCGATCAGCGTCGAGAGGACCTGCCCGGTGATCTCGGGGCGAAGGTACGGCGCCAGACCCTCGGTAATGCTCCGCCTGCCGGTCAAGGCTTCCCAGGATCCGGCGGTGCGGGCATTCGTAAGCATGCGGGTATCGCACGGCACGACCCTGGCGACTTCGCTGGTCGCAGCGGTCGCGCTCCGCGCACGCGAGGACTTGTCCGGGACCCGGTCGATCGCCGCGACCGCCACCGCAACCGCCATGATCGCTGCAAGCACATGGATCGCGGCAGGCCTGCGGTGGAATAGCCGAAACGCGAGGACCTCGACGACGGCGGGCACGATCAAGGCGGGAAGAAAGGGCGTGTAGTCGTACAGGCGGCGCAGACCGAAGTCGCCGGGCACCTGCGTGTCGTACCGGAAGCTGAAAAAGAGCGCGCCGACGACGAACGTGGCGGTAAGGCCCCACGCGACGACTGCGAGCGCTATGAACCGGCGCGCGGCGATGAGGATCAGAACCGTTGCGATCGCGAGCAGCGCAATCGTGAGCGCTCCGAGCGACGTGCGCCCGCCGATGGGAAACGTCGTATCCGCGTAGCGCTGGAAGATCCGCGTCGGGGGGATGAGGAAGCGGCCGTCGTGCCTCGCGAGGCGAGCCAGCTTCACTCTGTCGAAGGAGCGGGTCGGGTCGATCTTCGGCGGGTATCCCTGAGTCGTCGATCCGCTCGTGACACGCTGGAACCCGAGATCTCCGCCGCTGAGCTGGAGCATGGCCGCGTAGCCGGCGGCTGTGAGCACGATGACCGAGATCGCCGCCACCAGGATCTGCCGCCAGGCGGATCGCTCGGTGATGAGCAGCGCCAGCGCATAGAGGCCGAGAGCAGCCATCCCCACGACCATGGCGACACCATGTGTGAGTCCGGCGAGAGCGAAGATCGCGCCGGCGACGACGATGAGGGCGCGTCGACCACTCCTCAGGGCGTACATGCCGACCACGAGCGCAGTACAGGCAACGAGGCGCCCGACGTTCTCGGCCCTGAAGACGCCGAAGTCCTCGGCGAACTCGCTCGACACGGGCAACCGCCCCGGCAGGATGAGGAAGAACGCCGGGACGAGGAAGGCGAAGGCCCGCAGGCCGAGCTCGCGGCCAAGGGCGAGGAGAACCGCCGCCAGGCCGGCCGTCGTCACGACGAGAATCGCCCGCATCCCCACGAAAGGGGTCGGTCCTAGAAGGAACGAGTTGCCCGCCTCGAAGGCGTTGAACACGACCTTGCTGACCGTCGTCGGGACAATGGCGCCCCACTGTTCGGTGTTCGCGGGAACCTTGCCGGCAGCAGCGATCTCGAGGCCGTCGGACCAGTAGCGCCAGGGCGCCCAATGGGCAAAGAGGTTCGACGTCGGATAGAAGAGCCTCGTCAGGGCCACCGCAGCGAGGACTAGAAGCCCGGCGGCCAGCGCGTAGGGCGACTCGCGCGCCTCTCGCGCGATGGCGCGTGCGTGGGCTCGAGGCGACGCCTGGCGCACCGCAAGAGCCCAGACGGCGATCGTGACGACGATCACCCCGGCGATGAAGCTCGGCCGAGAGAGAATATGAGCGAGAGTGAGCGTGATCGCGACGCCCGCGACCAACGCGTAACCGAGGCCGACGACGAGCCCGACGCGAGTTTCGATCGGGGCGTCTCCAGGCTTTGCGAACGCCAGCGCCGCACCGGCGCCCGGCACGACGAGAAGAGCGGTCACGATCAGGATGCCAGTCATGCCGAGGGGCCTTCGCCCCCTAACAAGACCGCGGCGACGAGGTGCGGATCAGGCCCACGTGGCCGTTGACCCAGATTCCCGTCGGCCGGAACGCCGTGTCAACTGCGTGACCGCGATTGCAGCCGCGATCGGAAGGGTGCAGTAGAGGATCGCCGTGTAGCGATAGTTGAAGTTCGAGGTCGCGATCGCGGACGTCATGAGCGCGATCCCCACGACGCCGAAGAGCGCAGCGTCGAGACGGAGCCGCCAGCCTCCGGCGCGCGGCCGCCGGAGGAGCGCGAAGAGCGTGACGAGCACGCAGGCGAGGAAGGCCGGCCCGATCGGGTAGTCGAGGCGCGCATACCAGTTCAGCCCGTGCGCGAGCGTGCGGTCGACGGAGACGGGATGTGTGCGCCACCCGGCATTTGCCGCGCCCCGGGCGGGGCAATTGGGAGGCATCGAGTCCGCGAAACCCCAGTTGGCGACGCACGGCTCTCGTTTGCGCTGGCGCTGGCCGGGATAGAAGGCGTGCGCCGCTCCACCGGCCACCGCCTTGACGAAGTCGAGCGGCTGGTGCGCGATCACCTTCTGGGCGTAGCCCAGCACGACGGAATCGGGGAGCGTGCGGACCGGAGCGTTGGGGTCACCCCACAGGTAGCGCTCGGGGCCGGGCCGGACGTCGAGGGGACGCGGGTCGCAGAGACTTTGCTGCGCGGCCGTCAGCGTGCCGAGACGGTCGCACTGGGCGAAGGGCGCGACCCGCGCGTACAGGTGCTTGCCCCGCCAGGTCGTGAACGCATAGACGCCGTGCGTCTGGTGCATCCAGACGAGGTAGCCGCCGAGCGGGATGGCGAACGCGACGAGCAGCGCGCCGAGTCGAACGACGCCGACGCGGCGGCAGATGAGGTACACGACCATCGGCACGATCATCACCAGGCCGAAGAGCTGCATGAACCCTGCGAACGCGGCGACCAGGCCCGCGATCGCGCACGCGACGAGGGAAGGGCTCTCCGGAGACCAGACCAGCACGAGCAGCGCCGCTGCGACGAGGACGATGAAGAGCGTCTCCGGCAGCAGGTGGTGCTCGAGGTTGAGGAGGAGCGGTGAGAGGCTGAGCGGCAGGATGGCAAGCGCCGCGAGCCCCCTGAGGACGCCGTGGCGGACGAGGAACGCGTAGAGGGCGACCGCGAGCCCGAGGACGAGGACGTGCTGGATGACGACGATCTCGCGCGTGCCCAGCCCGTCCGTGAGCCAGAGGAACCCCGAGTATCCCCACGGGTGAGCCTCGCCGGGCTGGGCGGCATCCGCCGCAGCCAGATACCCGTTCGAGGTCGGGACCCAGATGAACGGCGAGTACGCGAAGGCCATGACTACTCGAAGCGCGACGCCGGCGGTCAGGACACCGGCAGCGAGCCAGTTCTGCGAGAGCACGTGGACGACCGGGTTCGGCGCGGGGCGGTTGCGCGCCGCGGCGACTGCCGCCGGTGCGACCGGGCCGACGTTCCGGTCACGCCACCAGGTCCGGACGAGAGCCCGGCCGTAGCGAAGGCCGTACAGGAAGTTGTGGCCCTTCTTGCTCTTTCCGGCGGTGCGCTTCCGCATCACCACGGGGCGCTCGGCGATGCGGTACCCCTGGCAGATCGCTCCGACGAGGAGCTCCGAGGCCTGGTACTGGGGCTCCTCCTGGCGCACCGTGTCGGTCACCTCGACGAGGAAGGCGCGGACGCCGCTCGACGTGTCGGTGACCTCGGCGCCGGTGAGGAGCCTCACCACGAACGCAAAGACGCGCACCCCTGCCTTTCGCACGGAGTCGTCGGTCTCCGTGCGCCCCAGCACCCTCGACCCGAGGACGAAATCGGCCTCGTCCGCGAGGATCGGCTCGAGCATCCGGGAGACGTCAGCCGGATCCCACTGGCCGTCGGCGTCGAGCGTGACGATGTACTTCGCGCCGAGCTCGCGCGCCAGCCGGTAGCCGATGCGAAGCGCGGTTCCCTGCCCGGAGTTCTGGTCGAGCGCGGCGACATAGACTCCCGCGTCGCGCGCTACGTCGGCTGTCCCGTCCGCGCTTCCGTCGTCGATGACGATGGTGTCGACAGCGAGGCCGCACGCCTCCCGCGGCACGTCATCGAGCACCGGACGGATCGCGTCCTCCTCGTTGAAGGCCGGGATGACGACCACGACCGGGGCCAACCGGAGGCCGCGGTGGCGCGCATGAAACTCCTGGACGGCCCGCTCACGCGGATCGTCCGAGACCACCGTGTCAGGGGCCGCCGTCGCAAGGCTCTCGACGTCCAACGCCTCCTGCGTCTCGGGCTCCAGGGTCTTGTCTCGCGAAGTCGTCACGTTCTGCTCATCCCGATGATCTCAGGTTTCTTACCCAGTAGTGCCCGTTCCACGGCTCTTCGTGCCGCTCCCGTGTCGCGCGGCGCGATACGCCGCCTTCCGCCAGCTCAGAGGGAGCTTTTCGCGTAAACCCCTCGGCACCTTCCTGCCGACCCGGACGAGCGCGGTGCCGCCGCGGCCGGATGCCCCGGGAGACGCGGCGATCGAGGACTGCACGATCGCCTCGGCATCTTCGTACAGCTCGATGTACGCGGCACGGGCGGCATCGAGCCGATCGCGGATCTCAGTCGAATCGGGCTCTCCGGCGAGCGCCATCAGGAGCTCCCAGGCATCGTCGACCTGCTCGCGCAGCCCCTGCGGGATGTCGAAGCCGTCCCAGGTCGCGCGCGACCGGCTCAGGTTCCGGTCGACGAAGTCGTGCACGCGGACGATCGAAGCCGCCGGCGCGTCCTGGATGACCTTCAGCGCGAGGACGTCGCCCACGTGCGAGACGGACTTCGTCCAGTCGTCGAGGAGATCTTCGTAGCGCACGAAGGCGCGCTGGGTCTCGCGGGTCGCCCGCTCGGTGAAGAGCGACTGGTTCAACCACCCCGCGGTACGGCTGATGTCCCCCTGCCAACGGCCGTAGTAGCGCTGCTTGCTGTCGATGACGGCCGCCGGGTGACGCAGCACGGTGACGACGCGCGGCGTGACGTCGAGCGCTGACGCACACCGGCGCCAGAGCGGCAGGAACCAGGACAGGCGAGGGTCCTTGACGATCAGGTGGTCGGAGCGCTTGAACTGCGAGCGCAGCCACTTCGCGAGCTCGTCCGCGACTCCGTCCTTGAGCGAGAGGTCGGCCATGAGCGACCAGGCGGCCGGGCGGGCATCCGAGACCTGGACCCCGGCCTTCGAGAGGAGGCGCGAGTGGAACTCGACGACCCACTGCGACTCTGCAAAGCCGCGCGGATTCGTCTCGTCGGCGGGGACCTCCGGCTCGGGAACGTAGAAGCCGAGGCGCTGGAGGATCCCGGTGAAGAGGCTCGTGCCGCTTCGGCCGGAGCCGGCCACGAGCACGAGCGAACGCCCGGCCGGCGCGGCGGCGCGATCGGCAGCGGCCTGCACTGTCTTCTGTTCTTCGACCGAGAGTCCCATCCGCGAGTCCGTCCGAGGGCAGTGGCCGCTCCGCGGGAGCAGAGCAGATCGCGGTGCAGCTTACCTAGCGCGCTGGAGCGTCGTCCGGCCGCACCGCGAAGGGATTCATGCCGCATCCCCACCGGGGGTTCGACCCCTCGGTCGCCGGCCGCTCCCACCAGGGCGAGGGCATCGTGGCGTCCCCCGCGCCGGGAGGCCGGTGCGCGAGGAGGACGAATGCCCCGTCGTTGCTGACGAAGACCGGCCTCCACTCGCGGAGGAGCGCATCGATCCTGGCGCTGCTGTCCGGAAGCCGGCTCACGCGGCGCCGGCTCAGGAGCATCATGGAGGTATCGAGAGCTTCGGTCGGCTCGGCGAGCTCACCGGACTGCGGCCAGGGCGTCACGGTCCCGCTCCAGACCCGGTCGCCGGCGACGGCGCTCAGGAACGCGGGATCCAGTTCGCGCTCGGTGATCCTGTCGGTCACGATCGTGTCGAAGGAGGCCGCCTCGTCGGTGGCGAGCCAGGAGCGAAGCTCGTGCCAGCGGGCCATCGGATCGTTTCGCCAGACGGTCTCGGGCGTGCAGCTCTTGAACTCCGCGACGCCCGGAACCACGATAAGCGCCGCGAGCGCCACGACGGCGAGGTGAGCGAGGACGAGCGCGCGGCGCGGGGGCGTGAATCTGCGGACGAGCAACCAGAGCCCGGCGAAGCCGCTCATCGCGAGCGCGGGGAAGACCGGGTACCAGTAGCGGACGTTCGTCGTGTTCACGATCCACCGGCCGGAAGGAAGCTCGCCGAGCGCGATGAACACCATCGCGACCCAGAAACCGAGGCACCACGTCGCGAGCACCCAGAGACGGCGGTCGCGAACGAGAATGAGCGCGACCACGAAGATCGGCGCGAGCAGGAGCAGGAGCCAGCCGCTGCTCCAGGAGAGAATGATGCGCGGCAGAACGAGCAGGGCGCCGCCCGGGTTCTGCGTCTCGCGCTGGACGTTCTCGATGGTGATCGCGCGGGACGGCGTGAACGCCTGATCCCGGTGCGCCAGGAGCTTCTGCAGGTGGATGAAGGGCTTCCCGTACTGGAGCGCGCCGTAGACGAACTCCAGCATCCCCGTCGTCACGGCAGTCGCCGCCATGAGGCCGAGCCGCCGCCAGGGGTAGTGCAGGACGAGCGCCGCGGCGACGACCGTGGGGATCAGGATCGGGCTGAAATCGCGGATCAGGTACGTCCAGCCGAAGAAGAACCCCGCGGCGATGACGGCGCCGCGCGGAACCCATGGGTTCGAGGCGCGTGCGGTGAGGCCGCCGAGGACGAGGAAGAGAAAGCCGGTGGTGAAGGTCGCCGTCGCGACGGTGTCGGGGAAGATGAAGCTCGAGTTCAGGAGGAAGTCGGTGTTCAGCGCGGCGACGAGCGCGGCGGCGGCCGCGAGGATCCGGTCCCTGAAGAGCGCCAGCATCGTGCCGTAGACGGCGGTGACGAGCAGGATCCCGGCGGCGAGCGGCACCGCATAGAGCGCGGCCTCGTTTGCGCCGATGAGCCTGACCGCGACGACGACCGGGGCGACAAGCCCGACGCGGAGCGTCCAGAGGTCGGCGCCCACATGGGGGAAGCGGACCGCCGTCGCGAAGTACTTGGAGGGATCGTACGGCTGGGGTCCGAGCAGCAGGAAGAATTGGATTGCGAAGAAGAGGGCGATCGCGATTCCGCCCACCGCCAGATCGAGCCACTGGGCGCGTGTCAGCCCGCCTCGGCGAACGTCGCTTGGTGGAGTCGAGGTGGTCGAAGACACTCGGGGTCCGGCCGTGGAGCGCGGGGCCGATGCCGCCGGCGATCGCCACGCAGGGGGGAATGACGCGGCAGCTTACCTAGGCGGCAGAGCCCTCAGCGCCGCATCGGGAGTCGCGTTTGGGCACACCGCGCTCGAATACACTGGGCGGATGCAGAAGAGGGCGGTCGAGACCGGCGCCGGCCATTCGAACGGCGCGCGCGCAGAGACGGAACTGCCCTTCGCGAAGCACGTTGCGCAGCGGACGATCGTCCTCCCCGAGCCGAAAGTCCTCTTCGTGCCGATTCCGAAGGGCGGCTGCACCTCGATCCTCTGGCTCCTCTCCGGACTCGCGGGAATACAGCCCGAGACCTTCCTCCACTCGACGCTTCCCGAGGTGTCGCCCTCCCTCACCGTCCACGACATGAGCCTGTGGCCGGAAGGCCTGCGCCTCGTCGACTACGAGGGAGACGCGCGAACGCGCGTCCTGGAGGAAGACGGCTGGCTTCGCTTCGCGGTCGTCCGTCACCCGGGCACGCGGCTCTGGTCGGCCTGGCAATCCAAGATCCTCCTGCGGGAGCCGCGCTTCGTCGCGCGCTTCGGCGAGGAGCCGTGGTTCCCCCGCCTGCCCGACGAGCCCCTCGAGGTGGTCGAGGACTTCCGCAGCTTCGTGACCGCCCTTCCCGGCGGCGAGGCCGAGGATGTCCACTGGGCGGTGCAGCGCGATCTCGAGAAGCAGCTGCCGCTGAACCACGTCGGGCGGATCGAGGAGCTCGACGAGACCCTCGCACTCCTGTCCGAGCACCTCGGCCGCGAGGTCGCCACGGCCACGCGCCGCGAGAACCGCGTTGCCCTTCCGCTCCCGCCCTTCGCCTATGACGACGCGGCTCGCACGATCCTCCTCAGCCGGTACGCGGAGGACTTCGAGCACTACGGTTACGAGACAGATCCGACCACGTCCGGCGCCGGCGCTCCGGAGGCGTGGAGCGCTGAGGTCGCGCCGCTTCTTCCCGTCCTCAGGGACACCATCCAGAAGCACGCGCGGATCGGCCAGCTCCACCGCGTGGCGAGCCGGGTCCAGAACCTCGAGCGGCAGATCGAGAGGTCGGAGTCGAGGCAGCACGGGCATTCGAGCACCCCGGTGCTGACGAACCTCGAGAACCACACGGATTTCAACGTCGTCTGGGCCTGGTCGGAGGCGAAGCCCACCCCGGGGTTCACGGCGGTCGTCCGCGCGAAGAACGAGGCCTACCCGTTGCCGTGGGTCCTGCCGTCTCTCTTCCGTGCCGTCGACCGCGTCGTCCTGGTCGACAACGGCTCGACCGACGGTACGCCGGAGGTCGCCAGGCGCGTGGCCGAGGAGTGCGGCGCGGCCGGGCGGCTCGAGGTGTATTCGTATCCCTTCTCCGTGGCGCGCTGCGGTGAGGAGCACCTCGGGACACGGGCCGAGTCGGTGCACAGCCTCGTCTACTTCTACAACTGGTCGTTCTCCCACGTCCGCACCGGCTACGTGCTCAAGTGGGATGCGGACATGGTCCTGACGGAGGCCTCCGAAGGAGTCCTTCGCGACCTGGCCTGGCAGCTGGAGGCCGACGAGGTCGTCGTCAAGATCCCGCGCTACCCGCTCTACGTCGTGGACGACCGGCGGGCCTTCCTCGACCTCGGCATGTCCAACACCGAGCCCTGGGCATGGCCGAACCGGCCAGGCTACAGCTTCGTCAAGGCGATGGAATGGGAGCAGCCGCTCTGGCCGGCGACCTTGCCGAACCTGGTGCTCCCGGACTTCTCCTGCATCGAGCTGAAGCGGCTGGACGCGGACGAGTTCTCCCACTGGACCGACACCGACTTCGGCCACAGCACGCGCACGCGGAGGAAAGCGCGCGAGTGGGAGGTCTTCAACGCCCTTGCCTCAGGCGCCGACGCACCCGAAGACGTCATCTCCATCGAGGCGCCCGACGGCGTGCATGTCATCGAGCACGTCCGCTCGACCGTCCTGCCCGAGATGGCCGGCAAGCGGGGCGACTTCGGCGCGCGGCTCATTCGCCAGCTGACCGCCTAGGCCTGTGGACCACGAGGCCCTGGCGCACGCCGCAGCGGTGGTTGGGGCCTTCGGAGCGTGCGGGCTCCTGCTCGCGCGGGAGCGCATCCTCTTCCTCGCCGGCCTGGCGGCGCTGGTCGCGGCCGAGATCGGCCTCGCATATGCCCTCGTCCCGGACGCGCCGAGCCTGCTGACGGAGTCGGCGGCGCGCATCGGCGCCCTCGGGTTCGCGGCCATCCTCGGGCTCGGGCTCGCTCTCGTCTTCGTCCGCTATCCCGCGGCGGCCCCGGTCGCCCTGCTCCTGGCGGCGCCGTTTCGCCTCTCGGTCGGTCTCGGGAACCAGGAGGCCTTCCTCCTCGTCCCGCTCTACGGTGTCCTCGTCGCCGCGACTCTCGCGCTTGCCTACCGCGTCCTCCGAGGCGGCGACTTTCCGGCCGTCCCATACCTGATCGCAGTACCGACCGCGGCGCTCGTCGCCCTTTCGGGGATTTCGCTTCTCTGGGCGAAGGACCCACGCGCGGGGACGATCGCGCTCGTCTTCTTCTACTTCCCTTTCACGTTCCTGCTCTCGATCGTCGCGCTCACCCGGCCACGGGACTGGACGTGGCGTGCGCTCGCGGCGGCGCTCGTCGCGGTGACCTCGGTCTTCGCGGCGATCGGCGTCTATCAGGCCTGGTCGCACACGGAGATCCTCGCCAAGCAGGACGTTCAGCTCGCGAACGCGTACTCGGCGTTCTTCCGGGTGACGGCCGTCTTC
Organism: Gaiellaceae bacterium; assembly: GCA_035698665.1. Lineage (GTDB taxonomy): Bacteria > Actinomycetota > Thermoleophilia > Gaiellales > Gaiellaceae > DATEOR01. Next base: position 23,011 of record DASSBN010000040.1, on the reverse strand, counting down.
CAGGACCCGAGCGTGTACGGACGCCACCTCGTCCTCGGCGTGGTCGTCGTCCTCACGGTTCTCTGGCTCGCACTCCTGCGCCCGGCGATCGGCCTCCCCGTTCTCGCCCTGCTGACCATCGGGCTCTACTTCTCCTACTCCCAGACGAGCTTCGTCGCCCTCTTCTGCGCCGTGCTCGTCGTTTCCCTCCTCGCAGGAGACAGGCTCACGCGCGGCGTCGTCCTGGCCGTGTCGGCCGCCCTCGTCCTCGCCGCGGGTGTCGTCGTGCTCGCCGAGGGAGACGGCGACACGACGAAGCAGGTGACGAGCGACCGCAGCACGCTCGTCGCGGTCACGTGGCCGGTGTACGCAGCGCACCCGGTCGTGGGAGTCGGCATCGGCTCGCAGCCGCTCATGAGCAGGCGCGAGGAGGACGCCCGCAGGCAGAAGAGCAAGAACGTCTCGCACACGACGCCGTTGACCGTTGCCGCCGAGCTCGGGACGATCGGGCTCCTGGTCTATCTCGCCTTCCTGGCCGCGCTCGGCCGGGCGATCTTCGAGGTCTGGCGGCGGCACCGACCGCTCGGGCTCGCGCTCGCGGGCTGTTCGACCGCCCTCGTCGTCCAGTCGTTCTTCTACGGCGGGTTCTTCGAGGATCCGTTTGTCTGGGGGATCGCCGCGGTCGCCGCCGCCGCGGTGACGTTCCTGCCGCGAAGAGCGGCCGCTCCGGCCTAGGGAACCGCGACCGAGACTGGCACGGGCTCGCTCCGGTTGCCCGACCGGTCGACGCCGACGAGGGTGAGCTGACCAGACGGACTTTCGGCCGGCGTCCAGGTGATCCGTCCTATCCCCGCGCTCGAGCGGCTGCCGGCCGCGACCCGATCTCCGTCCGAGAACACGCGGACCTTCACGCTTTCGTTCGTCCGGTAGCGGACGAGCACGCCTTCGTCCGTGGTGACCGCCTGCAGCACGCGAATCTGCGGCGGCTCCGTGTCGACGAGGATCGTCTTCGGAATGAGGATGTTTCGGCGGTCGTGCTCGAGGCGGACCTTGAGCCGGTACAGGCCGTCCGGGGCGACCTGCCCCTCGTCGTCCTTGCCGTCCCACCGGAAGGAGACGGTGCCTGCTTCGTAGTCCTTGCCGTCGGCGAGCGTGGCGACGTGCCCTCCGTCGGAGTCGACAACAGAGACGACGAGCCGCTCGGGCCTTCGCAAGAGGAACGACAAGCGCGCCTTCGCATGCGGACAGTCGCACGTCGGCGACACGCGCCGGTCGAACTCCGGCTTACCAACAGGCGAGGCAGCGAGCTTGAGCCGCTCGCTCCGCGTGAACGCCGCGGCGCTGCCCACGAGCAGCGCCACGGCAAGCACGATCAACGCAGTCCGTCCCAACGAACGGATGCTACGGGCTAGTTCGTCTTGTAGGCCTCGATGAGAATGTTCGCGACCTCGGGCCGCGAGAACTCGGCCGGCGGCAACTCACCGTTCGAGAGGAGCTCTCGGACCTTCGTCCCCGAGAGGAAGACGTGGTCGTCGCCCGAGTGCGGGCACGTCTTCGCCGTCGCCATCTGGCCGCACACCTTGCACCAGAAGGAGTGCTCGAAGAACATCGGCTCGATGTCGAGCTCGTGCGGCTCGAACTCGTCGAAGACGAGCTGCGCGTCGTAGGTGCCGTAGTAGTTCCCGACACCCGCGTGGTCGCGGCCGACGATGAAGTGCGAGCAGCCGTAGTTCTTGCGGCAGATCGCGTGCCAGATCGCCTCGCGCGGCCCGGCGTAGCGCATCGCGGCCGGGAAGGCCGAGACGACGACGCGGTCGCGCGGGTAGTAGCCCTCGATGAGGGCGTCGTAGGCCTTCACCCGGGTTGCGGCGGGGACGTCGTCCGACTTCGTCTCGCCCACCAGCGGGTGGATGAGGAGGCCGTCGACGGTCTCGAGCGCGCACTTCGTCAGGTACTCGTGCGCCCGGTGGATCGGGTTTCGGGTCTGGAACCCGACGACCCGCTTCCAGCCCCGCTCGGCGAAGAGCGCCCGCGTGTCCGTGGGATCCTTGTGGAGCTCCGGGAAGGACGGCTCCTGGCGCTCGAACACCGTGACGGCGCCGGCCACGTAGCGGTTCGGCTGGCCATAGAGGCGCGCGACGCCGGGATGGGCGTCCTCGGTCGTGCGAAAACACCGCTCGGCCTCGCGCTCCTTGTCGTAGCCGTAGACCTCCTCGACCTCGAGGACGGCCAGCGGACGGCCGCTCTCGTCGGCGAGGGCGATCCGGTCTCCGCTGGGCTCGTTCTCCACCGCGAGGCAGACCGGCAGCGCCCACGGCAGTCCGGAGGCAAGGCGCATGTCCTCGACCACGCGCTCGTAGTCGGCGGAGGACATGAAGCCCTGGAGCGGCGACAGGGCTCCCGAGGCGAGCATGTCCAGATCGGCCAGCTCGCGCGGCGAGAGCGTGACGGTCTCGAGCGACTCGACGTCGTCCGGCCGTTCCCCCGTCCGCTCGACGAGCTCGCCGCCATGCGGCTTGATCAGCTGATCCGCGGTCAGGGTGTTCACGCGCTCACCCCCGCGGCGACGAGACCCAGCTCCTCGAGCTTCGCGATGACTGCCTGAGCGCTCTCCTCCGGGCTCTGCCCTTCGGTGTCGATCACGATCTCGGCGTTCTCGGGCTCCTCGTAGGGGTCATCGACCCCGGTGAAGCCCTTGATCTCGCCGGCGAAGGCCTTCTCGTACAGGCCTTTCACGTCGCGGCGCGCGCACTCCTCGACGGAGGCGCGGACGAAGACCTCGACGAACCGGCCCTGCTCCTCGACCAGCTCGCGCGCCTTTCGCCTCGTCTCCTCGTACGGGGAGATCGCAGCGCAGATGACGGCGGCGCCGTGGCGGACGAGCCGCGAGGCAACCCAGCCGATGCGCTCGATGTTCGTGTCGCGGTCCTCCTTCGAGAAGCCGAGGCCCTTGGAGAGATGCGTGCGCACCGTGTCGCCGTCGAGGTACTCCACGATCGCGCCGCGCTGGTCGAGCTCGGGGCCGACGAGGTGCGCGATCGTCGTCTTCCCGGAGCCCGAGAGACCCGTGAACCAGAGGCAGAAGCCGCCTCCGCGCGTCTCACCCGACTCGGGGTGCTCGTGGCCGTAGATGTGTTCCGTCATGCGTTCCTTTCCTCCAGATGAATTCCACATTCCAGCTTGTCGGAGCCGGCCCAGCGGCCCGCCCGCTCTTCCTCGTCCGGGTTGGTCGGACGGGTGCAGGGGATGCACCCGATCGAGCGGTAACCCGCGTCGTGCAGGGGGTTGTACGGAATGTCGTTCGCCATGATGTACGCCCAGACTTCCTGCTCGCTCCAGTCGGCCAGCGGCTGGATCTTCCAGACGCCGTAGCGCTCGGAGCGCTCGACCTTCTGCGCGGTCGCCCGCGAGGGCGACTGGTCGCGCCGGATGCCTGAGACCCATGCATCGTACGGGCGCAGCGCCTCGATCAGCGGCTCGACCTTCCGGATGTGGCAGCAACGGTCCGGATTCGTCTCCCAGAGGTTCGCCCCCTCGCGCTTGTGCTGCTCGGCGACGGTGATGACCTCGGGGCGGATCAGCGAGAGGCCGTAGCGCTCGACGAGCCGCTCACGCGTCTCGTAGGTCTCCTTGAAGAAAAGGTGCGTGTCGAGCTCGACGACGTCGACGTCGAGCCCGAGCTCGGACACCATGTGCACGAGCACCGACGACTGCTTCTGCCAGGAGCAGCTGAGGCAGAGGCGCTCGCCGAACTCCTCGTACGCCCAGAGGAGGACGTCTTCCGCCGGGAGAGCCTCGATCTCGGTCTCAGTCCGTGACAGCTGCATGCTCACCGAGCAGCACCTCCTTCAACGTGTCCGAACGGAGGCCGAGGCGGAGCGTCTCGACCGGGATGACCTCCTCGGGCGGGACGTTGCCGAGGTTCACGTCGGGCCCGTACTTCTGGACGAACCACGCCTGCGAGTGCGTCGTGGGCGCCTCGAAGATGAGCTCGGAAAGGTCGATCTCGTGGACGATCTCGTCGATGAGGCCGGTGCGCATGTCGCCGGACGAGCGGAAGATGCCGGCGGTCCCGCCCTCGCGTCCTTCGGTGATCACCTTCCACGCCCCGGCTTCGAGGTCTTCCTTCAGCCACTGCACCCACTGGTAGGGCGCGAAGACGACCTCGGAGTCCTTCGAGCCGACCTCGGACATGACGACGAAGTCCTGGGCGAGCTCGACGATGAGCTCGAGCTTCTGCTCGCGCGGGAGCTCGATCGTGCCGTCCGAGACTTCGACGTGCGAGAAGCCGTGCTCGGAGAGCCACTGCCGGTACTCGTCGAGCTTGCCGCGGGCGAGCACGGCCTCGAGCAGTGTCCCGCCGCACACGACGGGGACCTCGAAGGAGCGGTAGAGCTCGATCTTCTCCTTGAGGTTGTGGGTGACGTAGCTCGTTCCCCAGCCGAGCTTGACGATGTCCACGTACTCGCCGGCGGTGTCGAAGAGGTTCTCCACCTGCCGCAGGGCGAGGCCCTTGTCGATGACGTGCGTGATCCCCTGGGAGCGCGGCTTGGACGGGCGAGCCGGCAAGTCCAGAAAGCCGTTAGAGCCGGGCATACAAATCCTCCAGTCGCTTCTTTGCCGCCTCCTGGACGTCGTGGAACAGCGACGTCCCGTGGGCGTCGATGCCGACGGTGAGCGGTCCGAAATCCTTGACGCGGAACTTCCAGAGGCACTCGGGCATGAGCTCCTCCCAGGCCACCTCTTCGATCTCCTCGATCTGCGTGGTCTCGAGCGCGGCGGCTCCGCCCACGATTGCGAAGTACACCATGCCGTAGCGCTTCATGGGCTCGATGGCCTCGTCGGGCAGGCCGCCCTTGCCGCAGATCGCGCGCACGCCGTAGTCCCGGCCGAGGGGCTCCGTGAAGCGCACCATGCGCGCGCTCGTCGTCGTCCCGATGGAGACCGGCTCGTACTTCCCGGGGCCGATCTTGCGGACGCCGGGAGCGGTGTGCAGGAGGAAGGCGCCGCTGAGATCCATCGGCGGCTCGATCCCCTGGTCGAAGATGCGGATCTGCGTGCGGTCGCGGATGCCGATGATGTGGCCGTCGACGAGCACGGAGTCGCCCGCGCGAAGCGAACGGATCGTCTCCTCGTCGGCCGGAAACTGGATGCGGTGCTCGGCCACTACGACCGCGCTTTCCACACCGGGGTCAGACCCCGGTGTCCTGAAAGGACGAGTGCGTTCGTCCGCAACGGTCGATCCGGCGCCTCGGTTTTCCACAAAGGGGTCAGACCCCGGTGTCTTAAAAGGGCACGCATCAGGCTTCCCTGTCGTAGTCCACGGAGCCGTCGGCTGCGATGTGCGCCGTCGCGCGGCGCGCGGCCCAGCACTGGTAGTTGACGGCCACGGGGTTCAGGGTCATGTGCGTGTCCGCGTGTTCGACGTGGCACTGGAGGACGGTGACGTCACCGCCCAGCCCCATGGGCCCGATCCCGGTCTCGTTCAGAAGCTCGTAGAGCTCTTCCTCGAGCTTCGCCACCTCGGGATCGGGATTGCGTGTGCCGACCGGGCGCGCGATCGCCTCCTTGGCGAGGTGCATCGCGTAGTCGGCCGAGCCGCCGATGCCGACGCCGACGATTCCCGGCGGACACGGCTTCCCGCCTGCTCCGACGATGGAGTCGAGGACGAAGCGCTTGATGCCCGCGACACCGTCCGCGGGCACGCACATCTTCAAGAAGCTCATGTTCTCGGAGCCCGACCCCTTCGGCACGCACTTGACGTCCAGGCCGTCCCAGTCCGGGACGAACTCCCAGTGGACGATCGGCACCCGGTAGCCGACGTTCTGGCCCGTGTTCTCACGGGTCAGCGTGTGCACGGTGTTCGAGCGCAGCGGGTGCTCCACGGTCGCGCGCTCGGTTCCGTCGTAGAGCGCCTCGTAGATCCGCGCCGGATGGAGCGGGAAATGCTCGCCGACCCGGCAGTAGTAGACCGCGATCCCGGTGTCCTGGCAGACGAGTGTCGTCCGGTCGTCCGCGATCGAGATGTTGCGGATGATCGTGTCGAGCACGCGCTGCCCCGGCGTCGAGGTCTCGCGCTCACGTGCGTCGCGGATCGCGTCGCGGAGATCCTGCGGGATGTCCTTGAGCGCCCAGACGTAGAGGTACGCGGCCGCGTCCTCGACGGCCTGCTGGATGTCGGTTGCGACGGTGCTCACGCGGCAGCCCTCTCCGCCGCAGCCTTCCCCGCGCGGCGCCCGAAAACACAGCACTCGAGGAGGGAGTTCCCCATCATCCGGTTGCGGCCGTGCGTACCGCCCGCGATCTCCCCGCATGCGAAGAGCCCTTCGACGGTCGTCTCGCCGTGCTCGTCGATCACGAGCCCACCGTTCTGGTAGTGAAGGACGGGATAGGTGAGGATCGCCTCGCTGAGCGGGTCGATGCCGCCCCCGCGGTAGCGGCGCAGCATGTACGGGAGCGAGACCTCGGCATCCGCCTCGGAGATGCGGGTCGTGTCGAGCCAGACCGCCGGCCGGCCGTCGGGCGTCTCGACGCCGCCGCCCTTCGCGACCTCGTCGACGATCGCCTGGGACACCTCGTCGCGTGGCCCGAGGGAATCCGTGAACTCCTCCCGGTCGGCGTTCAGGAGCACCGCGCCGTACGCCCTCGTCGTCTCGGGAATCGAATAGCCCTGCATGTTCTCGGGCCAGGCGCCGCCGTTCGGGTGGTACTGGAGTGCGTCGAGGTCGCGCGCCTCGGCACCGAGATCGAGCGCAATCTGCGTCACCTCGCCGGTTGCGCCGGGGTGGTTGGTCGTGAGCTCACCCCGCTCCTCGGCTTCGCGGAAGCAGCGGCCTCCGGCGGCGAGGATCACGGCGCTCGCCTCGATGACGTGGTCGCCGCATCGTGCCCGCCAACCCGAGCTGGTCGGCTCGAGCTCGGTCAGAGGCGAATGGGGGAACGTCTGGGCGGTCGAGCCCTCGATCGCCTTGCGCAGAGCCTTCGTGATCGCGTGCCCGGTGCGGTCGCCCACCTGCAGAAGGCGCTTCCGGCTCGCACCGCCGCAGCGCGCGATCCGATAGCCGCCGTTCTCTCGGGTGAACTCGACCCCGGCCTCCTCGAGCCAGTGGATGGTCTCCGGCGCCTCGGTGGTGAGGATCTCGACGAGGCGCATGTCCGCGGTCTCGTGCGAGCTCGCCCAGACGTCCTGCGCATGGGTCTCGGGAGAGTCGTCGTCCCCGACCGCGGCCTGGATGCCTCCCTGGGCCTTGGCGGAGTTGCAGGACTGGAGCGCAGCTTTCGCCGCAACCGCGACCCGGGCGCCGGCCCTTTCGGCGGCAACGGCGGACGCGAGGCCCGAAGCCCCGCTGCCGACCACGAGCACGTCGAACTGAAGCGCTTCGGCCACGGCCTGACTATACCACCGTTGCGCTAATCACAAGCATTTTGACTTCTTATTCAACTCGACCTCTCGCAAGGCCGATATATGCCCGCATGGGCCGAGTCCTTGGTTACGTCTTCATGCTTGCCGCGCTTGCCGTCGGCGGCTATCTCGTGCTGAAAGCAGCCCAGGACACGGGCCCGGCCTCGGCACACCAGCAGCAGCTCGAAGACTCCGCGAACCAGGTCAGCGCGGCGATCAACCTGCAGCAGGCGACCCCGGTCATGGAGGAATGGTTCAACACGGCCAGCACCTACGTCGGCGCCGAAGCCCAGCTGCCTCCATCGTTCGGCGTCACCCTCGTCCGCGCGGACCAGTTCTCCTACTGCCTGCAGGCCGGCAGCGGCGCGAACGTCCAGCACATGAACGGCCCGAACGAGAACGCCCCGATCGCCGGCCCCTGCTAGCTCCGCTCCTCGGCGAGGACCGCCAGGTGCTCGCCCCGCTCAGTGTCTCTCATCCCCGGGATGAGCAGGCAGAGCAGCGTCGCCGCACACGCGATCACGCCGGCGCCCGCGAGCGTCGCCTCCGCGCCGACAGCCGCAGCGACAGGGCCGGTCAGCGCGAAGGAGATCGGGACGAGCGACGTCGACACGAGCCAGTCGAGGCTCGTGACGCGCCCGAGCAGCCGTGAGGGAACGAGCGTCTGCATGAGGGTCCCCCACACGATCAGCCCGGATGCGAAGAGAGCCTGCTGAACGAATGACGAGGCCATGGCCTGCCAGAGCACGGTGGCGAACGCGAGACCGGCGATCCCGAGACAGCCGATCGCCCAGGCCACGTACATGAACGTCATGTGCTTGCGCGGCAGCCCGGCCTGCGCCATGACCACGGCCGCCAAGATCGCGCCGACGCCGCCCGCGGCGAGGACCAGGCCGAAGTCGGCGGCATCGCCGCCGAGGTCGTTCTTGATCCGGTACGGAACGAGCACTTCGATGGGTCCCCAGAAGGCGAGGAGCGAGATGGCGGCGCCGAGCAGCGTTCCCCAGAGCCACGCGTGCTGGCGGACGAAGCTGAACGCCTCGCGCAGGTCGTTGAGCGCGGAGCCCATCTTCTCCTCGCTGCGGTCGACGCGGTGCCCCGACGACATGAGCGAGATTGCGAGCGCCGAGAGGAAGAACGACCCGGCGTCGAGCGCGAACGCCGCTCCCGCGCCGAGGGCGGCCACGGTCAGGCCGCCGAGCGCCGGACCGGCCAGAGCCATCATGAAGGGCCGGATGAACTGGTCGAGCGAATTCGCCTGCACGAGCAGCCGCTGCGGGACGATCTGCGGCACCGTGGCGTTGAACGCCGGGCCGAAGAACGCATCCCCGGTGCCGAAAACGATCGCGAGCAGGAAGAGATGCCAGAGCTCGAGGACTCCGGCGAGGGAGAGCACCGCGATCACCGTGACCGCGACCGCGCGGACGATGTCGGTGGCGATCATGATCCGCTGCCGGTCGAAGCGGTCGCTGACGACGCCGCCCACGAGCAGGAAGGCAGCCATCGGCAGGGTCCACGCGACGCCGATCAGCGACAGAGCCGTCGGAGTGTCCGAGATCTCGTACACCTGCCAGGCGATGGCGACGATGTAGACGCCGTCGCCGAGGAGAGAGACCGCGGCTCCGGTCCACAGCAGGGCGAAGTCCCTGATCGCCAGGGGGCGCAGGATCTTCACGCGGCGCAGGCCTATGGTCGTTTCGGGGTTCACGTCTCTCATTCCTCGGGGAAGGGCACGAAGCCGGCGGTCAGGCCGGCCCGGAGAGACGCGCGAAAAGGTGCGGAGCTAGCCGGGCAAGCGAAGGCCGCCGTCGGTTGGGTGCGGTTCCATTTCCACCAGCTGGCCTCCGATCAGGTCATAGCTCAACCGGACCAGCCTACCCGAGCGGCCTGCCGGTAGCTAGCCCCCGAGGCCGCCGAAGAACGTGAACGGGTTCCTGGGAGCGACCTCCCAGACCATCCCGCCACCCGCCTCGACGTCGACCTTCGCGCCCTCCGGGGCTTCCCCGCGGATGCGTTCGGCGAGCTCGCGCGCGTCGTCTTCGTTCGCTGCTCCGGCGAGGAGGAATGTGTGCCGGCGCACCACCGGAATCCCCTCGGACTCGAGGCGCTCCGCCAGGGTGACGGTGTCCTCGTGTGACGCCAGCTCGATGCGCACCTCCCACTGGGCGGCACCGGTCTCGGCCGATTCGGCCGCCTCGCGATCCTGCAGGCGCTCGTGCTCCTCCTCGAGCTCTTCCGGCCCGGTGGGCAGCGGGATCGAGCCGTCCTTCCAGGCCTGTTCGACGGGATGCCAGCGTTCGAGCACGGTGAACGCCGCCTGGCCCTCTTGCTCGATGCGGGCAGACACGGTTCGGAGAACCTCGCGGGCCGGCTCTTCGGAATCGGCATAGAGGTAGACCCGCGGCCCGTCACGGCTGACGATCACGCGTTCGCCGAGCGAGGAGCGCTCCTCGCCCTCGAGGTCGACCGCGGCCAGCCACTCGGCCAGCTGGGTGCCGTCGCCCTCGTCGTCGAAGTCGATCGTGACGCGCCAGTCGTCGGCCATCGCGGTCGAAGCCTACCGGTCTCTAATCTGCGAACGATGCGGTGGCTCGCCAAGGCGTTCCTACAGAAGAGCCTCAGCGTCCTCCCGCACCCCGAACGAGCCAACTACCTGCTCCAGCGGCATGTGACGCGCTCGCTCCCGGGGCCCGAAGCGGGCTTCCGGCGCCGGTTCTCCCGCGCCGTCAACCACGTCGAGGCCTACGCCGAGCACGGCCCGAAGCGTCCGCTCGGCGAGGCGGTGTTCTACGAGTTCGGCGCCGGTTGGGATCTCGCGGGGCCGCTCTCCTTCTGGGCGCTGGGTGTCGAGCACCAGATCCTCGTCGACCTCCGCCCGAACGTGCGTGTCGATCTGGTCAACGTGACCCTCGCGCGCCTCGGCGGTCTCCGTGCGGAGCACGGGCTTCGCGACCCCGGGGGCGCGATCGACTCGATCGTGGAGCTCGAGCACCGCTTCGGAATCCGCTACCTCGCGCCTTGCGATGCGCGTGCGACCGGGCTCCCCGGCGCGTCGGTCGATTTCGTCACGAGCACGAGCACGCTCGAGCACATCCCCGCGGAGGATCTCGTTCCGCTCCTGTCCGAGTGCCGCCGGCTCCTTCGGCCGGACGGAGCGCTCAGCTCCCGGATCGACCTGAGCGACCACTTCTCGCATTTCGACCGCTCTGTCTCGCCGTACAACTTCCTGCGGTATTCGGATCGCGCCTGGGGGCTCGCCAATTCGAGCCTCCTGCATCAGAACCGGCTGCGCTTCTCCGACTATGTGAACGCCTTCGAGGCGGCCGGCTTCGACGTCGTCGCCGCAAAGTCCTGGCGGCCGGATGCGGAGCTTCCGGATAAGGTCGCGCCCCGGTTTCGCTCCTACGACCCTGCCGACCTCGCTGTCCTCGGGCTCAGGATCGTCGCCGTTCCCTCACCAGACGCTCTCGAAGAGCCCGAGCACGTCTTCGGCTGACGCCGGGCGCGGATTCGCCTTGGCGCCGCCCCGCTGGGCAGCCGCCTCGGCCAGCGCGGGAAGGTCGTCGTGCGGGACGCCGAGGTGGCGGAGAAGCGTGAACCCGGACAGGCGGGCGAGCTCCTCGACGCGCGCGACCGGGTCGCCCGTCCGCATGGCCTCCCCGAAGCGCTCGATGGGAGCGGCCGCGACGTCCGCGTTGAAGCGAAGCGCCGGCGGCAGGCAGATGGCGTTGGCGGCCCCGTGGGCGATTCCGTAGCGGCCGCCGACCGCCTGCGCCATCGCGTGCCCGAGGCCGAGCCCGGCTCCGGCGAGCGCGGCGCCGGCGTGCATGGCGCCCTCGAGCAGCGCACGCCTCGCCTCGGGGAAGCGGCCGTCCGCGAGCACCAGCGGGAGGTTGTCGGAGATGAGCGGTGCGCCGGCGAGCGCGTCGGCGTCCGCGTGGTCGTTTCGCCCCTGCACGTAGAGAGCCTCGGCGCAGTGGGCGAGGGCGTTCAGCGCGGTGCCGCCGGTCTCGTCGGGCGGGAGGTCGTACGTGAGCTCGGGCTCGTAGACGATCCCCTCGACACGTGCGCCGCTTCCCCCGCCCTTCACACGCCGGGCCTCGTCGCGGACGCCGAAGCCGGGCGTCCACTCGGCCCCGGAGTACGTCGTCGGCACGGAGACGACCGGAAGTCCCGTTCCCGCCGACACGGCCTTGGCGGTGTCGATCGCGCTCCCGCCGCCGACCGCGAGGAGCCCGTCCGCGCCTTCGGCGGCCGCCGTCGCCTGTGCGACCGATTCCGGGGAGCCGTGGCGCTCGACGCCGTAGAAGGCGTTCGCAGCGGGAAGGTCGAGCTCGCGCCAGCGCTCGGTCGTGACGAGCACCGGCCGCTCGGAGCCGACCTCCGCCAGCACCGACGACAGGGCGCCGAGGCCCCAGCGGACGATCACGTCGTCTTCTCGCGCGCGAACTCGAGGAACGCGGCGGCGGCGCGCGTGGGCGGGCGGCCCTTCGCGCGAACGACGTAGATCTGCCGCGCCGGCTCGAGGCCCTCGACCCGCGCCACCGCGAGCGTCCCGGCCGCCAGCTCGCCTTCGATCGCCGTCCGCGAGATGAAGGTGACGCCGAAGCCGGCGGCAACCGCGCTTTTCACGGATTCCTGCAGGCCGAGCTCCAGCCTGGGCCCGAGCTCGCGGACGCGGAGCCCGGCGCGGCGGAGCTCCTCGTCGACGACCTGGCGAACACCGGCGCCCTCCTGCATGGCGATGACGTTCTCCTCGCGAAGGTCGTCGACCGAGATCGTTCCGCCCGCCGCGCGATGAGCGGGCGGGACGGCGAGCACGATCTCGTCCCGGACGAGCGGCTCGAACTCGAGCGAGCGGTTCCGCCGCAGCGCACCGACGACGCCGAGCTCGAGCTCTCGCTGCGCGACCTTTTCACTCACCGTCTGCGTGTCCCAGATCGAGAGCGCGACGTGGAGCTCGGCGTGCTCGCGCTGGAACTCGCAGAGAAGGAGCGGGACGAGATGCGCGCCCGGTCCCGTGGATGCGCCGATCGCGAGCGTGCCCTGGAGCTCACCGCTCTCGGCGGCGACCTCGTCGTAGAGCTGCTCCTCGAGCGCGAGCATGCGCTGAGCGCTCCGGTAGAGCGCGAGCCCTGCCTCCGTGGGCTCGACCCGCCTGCCCGAGCGGTCGAGCAGCGTCCGGCCGAGGCGCTCTTCGAGCGCTCGCACCTGGAGGCTGACCGCCGGCTGCGTGACGCCGAGCTTCTCCGCGGCCTGCGAGAAGCTGCTCTTCTCGACGACCGCGCAAAAAGCAGCAAGCTGACGCGTATCCATAAGCGTTCATTATGCGCAGCGTGCGTCCAGCCGGGCGAGCTCGAGGCGGAAAGCTAGGGTCTGGGCGGGGCGGCGGCGATCGGATGCCGGTGCGTCACGTGGGTCTGCACCTGGTCCAGCCAGCGGATGGCCCTCCTCGCGCTTGCGCGCCGCTTGCGCCTCATCTGGAGTTGTCTGCGCAGCGTGCGCGGGGCTTGCATCTGCCTCGTGCCTTCGTAGCTCCAAGCGTTCATGAGAGGCGCGGTCGTCTCCTCGATGAAGGCGACCTCCTCATCGGAGAGCCGCTCCGCCCAAGCCGAGACTCGCGAGACGTCGAGTGGGCGTCTCAGATTGGGGTGAAAACGAGGACTGAGCCTCTCCTCCTGCTCGTGAAAGCGCAGCACCGACTCCAAGGTGCTCTCGTCGGATGCCGCACCGACGAACCGCGTTATCCGCCGGAGCGTCGTCTGCGGCTCGCAAACCAGGTCTTCGTAGCGCACTTCGAGAAGCTGGTCGGCGGCGAGACGCGGTCGCATGGCGGCGACGGCCTTGAGGGTGGCCTCCCAATACTGAACGGACGGCACGATATTTCCGTCGTACCAGTTCAACTTGCGCGCCGACGCGGCGCAGGCGCGGGGGTCGCGCACGATATGGATGAAATGGGCGCTGGGGAAGAGATCGAAGATCGCCGCGATCTGCAACGCATAGACGGGTCGCTTGTCGCCCCAGCGCGGCTTGCCTTGTTTCTCGGAGAACATGACGAAACACTCGGCGAGCAGCGAGCCGAGCGTGGGCGGCGCAGCCACGAGGCGCTCGGTTGCTTCGGTTGGATCGAGGCCAAGACGATTGGCGTGCGTCTTCTCGCCCGTGAAGATCCACCCGGCGAGACGCCGACGGTTATCCGGCTTGCGCAGGTCGCCGAACAGCGTCCGTCTTCTCCAGGCCTCCAGTACAAACCGCGTCTCGCGGGGGATCGCGAACTCGGGGTGGACGTGGAGCATCGTGCGCAGGAGCGTCGTCCCCGAGCGGGGACACCCGCCGATGATGACCGGTCGCTCGGGCATGGTTCGAGCCGCTGGAGGCGCAGCGCGCTGAAGAATACGCTGCCCTGGACATGCGCACCCGCTCGCATGGCTACGCAACGCCGAGGTAGTTGACGGCTTCGACCGAGACCGAGTCGCTCGCCGAGCGCTACGCGCGCCTCTCGAGGGAAGGCGCGGAGCGGCGCGGGGTCGACGCGGCGCTGCGGACGCTCGACGTCCTCATCTCCGCGACGGTTCTCCTCATCGCTTCGCCGATCCTCGTCCTCGTGACGATCGTCTTGCTCGCCACGTCCGGCACCCCGCTCTTCTACCGCGGCCTTCGGGTCGGCAGGCACGGACGGATCTTCCACATGTTGAAGTTCCGGACGCTCAGGCGTGACGCGGAGTCGCGGCTCGGCCCGTATTACGGCGAGGAGCTCACGGTCCGCACGGCCGCGGAGGTGACGAGGCTCGGCCGCTGGCTCCGCGCCTCCCAGCTCGACGAGATGCCGCAGCTCTGGAACGTCCTGCGCGGCGACATGTCCATCGTCGGGCCGCGACCGATCCGCCCCACCTTCTTCGAGAAGCTCGCAGAGGAGATCCCGCAGTACTGGCAGCGTCTCGTCGTCAGGCCGGGCCTCACCGGGCTCGCGCAGACCCGAATGGGGCGCGAGGAGTCCTGGGCCGAGAAGCTCGCCCACGACCTCGAGTACATCGCCGACCGCTCGGTCGGCCTCTACCTCCGCGTCGTCTTCGCGACGTCCTGGCGCGTGATCAAGCAGTCCACGGCTGCCGTGTGGGGCCTCCTGCGCGGAGGCCGTCACTAGACTCAGGGGCCATGTGCGGGATCTGCGGACTCGCCTCGCTGGACGGAAGCCCGGTCGACGCGGGCCCGCTCGAGGCCATGAGCGACACCCTGCGCCACCGCGGCCCTGACGCCGACGGCACGGTGGTGGACGGGCCCGTGGCACTGGCCTCGCGGCGTCTTTCCATCATCGACCTCGCCGGCGGGGACCAGCCGATTGCGAACGAGGACGGCTCGATTCAGGTCGTCCAGAACGGGGAGATCTACAACCACCGCGAGTTGCGAGCGGTTCTCGAGCGCCAGGGCCACCGGTTCCGCACGGCGAGCGACACCGAGGTGCACCTCCATCTCTACGAGGAGCACGGTCCCCACTACGTTCGTGAGCTCCGCGGGATGTTCGCGGTCGCGCTCTGGGACTCGAAGCGCCGCCGGCTCGTACTCGCGCGCGACCAGTTCGGGATCAAGCCTCTCTACTACTCGACCGAAGGCGGCACGCTCACTTTCGCGTCCGAGCTGAAGGCGCTGCCGCGCGGCGAGGTCGACCTCGACGCCCTCGAAGCCTTCCTCGCATTCAACTCGATCCCCGCGCCCCTCTCGATCTGGAAAGGCACGCGAAAGCTTCCAGCCGGGCACGTGCTCGTCTGGGACGGAGAGGGCGAGCCGCGGGTGGAGCGCTTCGCCCGCCCGGCCCCGGTGCCCGCCGACGAGGTTCGCACGGAGGACGAGAACGAGCTCGCCGAGGAGCTGCGCGCGCGCCTCCGCGACTCGGTCCGCGCGCACCTGCTCGCCGACGTGCCCGTTGGGGTCCTGCTCTCCGGCGGAGTCGACTCGGGGGCGCTCGCGGCGCTCGCCGCCATGGAGAGCGCCAGACCGGTGCAGACGTTCTCGATCGGGTTCGACGAGGGCTCCTTCGACGAGCTCGCCGACGCGCGCAAGGTCGCCGAGCGTTACGGGACGGACCACCATGAGCTGGTCGTCAGGCCCGACGCGGCGGAGCTCCTCCCCAAGCTCGCCGAGGCCTTCGACGAGCCGTTCGCCGACTCGTCCGCGCTTCCGACCTACCTCGTCTCCGAGCTCGCCGCGCGCGACGTCAAGGTCGCGCTCTCCGGCGAGGGGGGCGACGAGCTCTTCGGCGGCTACTACACGTACGTCGCCGACCTGCTGGCCCCGAAGATCGGCCGGATCGCCGCCGCCGCGCGGCCTCTGGTCGAGCGGCTGCCGAGCTCCTCCGCCAAAGCGAGTCTCGATTACCGCGCGAAGCGCTTCGTCCGCGCGGCCCACCTGCCTCCGCTCGAGCGCCACCACGGCTGGAAGGAGATCTTCTCGCCGGAGGCGCGGGCGGAGCTGCTCGTGCCCGACCGCCGTGGAACTTTGGACCCGCTGGACGTCTACCGGGAGCGGTACGCCGAGACCGCGGGCGCCGAGGAGCTCGCGCGGCTCCAGGACGTCGACCTCGGCATCTACCTCGTGGACGACCTGCTCGTGAAGACCGACCGCGCGAGCATGGCGCACTCCCTCGAGGCCCGCGTCCCCTACCTCGACCCCGTCGTCGCCACGCTGGCCCTCGCCCTTCCCACCCGGCTGAAGGTGCGCGGCCTCTCGAAGAAGCGCCTCCTCCGCAAAGCGGTCGCGCCGCTCCTTCCCGACTCGGTGGTCTCGGGGCGGAAGCGCGGGTTCTCCATCCCCGCTGCAGCCTGGCTCCGCGGCCCACTGGTGCCCTTCGCGCGCGAGGTGCTCTCGGAGGAGACCCTCCGCCGGCAGGGGTTCTTCCGGCCCGAGACGGTGGCCCGCCTCCTCGACGACCACGTGGCCGGCCGCGAGGACCTCTCCCGCCAGCTCTGGGGGCTCTTGACCTTCACGCTCTGGCACGAGCAGGTGGCCGCGAAGCCCGCAGCCGTCGCCGCGTGAGAATCTGGGTGGACATCACGGCGCCGGCCCATGTGCTGGTGTTCCGGCCGCTGATCGCGCTCATGCGAGAGCGCGGCGACGAGGTCGAGGTGACTGCGCGCGACTACGCGCAGACCGTCCAGCTCCTCGAGCAGCACGGGATCGAGGCGGAGCTCGTCGGCCACCACGGAGGCCGCTCCCGCGTCGGCAAGCTCGCCACCATGGTCACGCGCATGTCGAAGCTCCGCCGCTGGGCCCGGGGAAGGCAGTTCGACGCGGCGCTCGCGCACGGCTCCCACCACCTCACGCTGACCGCGCGCGCCTTCGGCATCCCCAGCTCGACGACGTTCGACTACGAATTCGCCACGGTGCAGCACCAGCTCGGCTGCCGCGCCGCGACCTTCGTCGTCGTCCCGGACGCAATCCCGCCGGACCGGCTCGAGCGCTACGGCGTTCATCCGCCGAAGCTGCGCCAGTACCCCGGGCTCAAGGAGGAGTACTACCTCTCGGATTTCGAGGAGCGCTATGGCATCCTCGAGGAGCTCGGGATCGAGCAAGAGCGGATCCTCGTCGTCGTGCGGACGCCGCCCGACGTCTCCCTGTACCACCGCAAGTCGAACCCGCTCTTCCCGCAGGTGCTCACGTTTCTCGGCAGCCAGGAAACCGTGCAGGCCGTCGTCCTGCCGCGCACCGAGGAGCAGCGGGACTACGTGCGCAGCCTGCAACTGCCGTCGGTGGTCGTCCCCGACGGCGCGGTCGACGCGCAGAGCCTCATCGCCTTCGCCGACCTCGTCGTCTCCGCCGGAGGAACCATGAACCGGGAGGCGGCGGCGCTCGGCGTGCCGGTCTACACCACGTACGGCGGCCGTCTCGGAGGCGTCGACGAGGCGCTGATCCGGGAGGGACGGCTGCGTCCGCTGACCGATCCCCGGGCCCTCGAGCTCGTGAAGCGGAGCGGCGAAGGGCAGCGGGTGCGCCGCGATCCCGCAGAGATGTTGCAGTTGCTCATGCCTGTCTGACCCCTACTACACTGCCGCGCTGGGAGTTCGACCTACAGGGGAGGTAGGCATGAGACGAGCAGTGCTCGCAGCCGCCGCGGTCGCCACCGTTTTGATGGCATCCGCGACAGCGGTGGCAGACCCACCCGGGCCGGTCGGTACGGGCGATCCGGTCATCAACCTGGCCGGCGGGTTCACGTACTCGGTCCTTTCGACGGCATGCACCGACACGGTCACGTCGACGGAGAGCGGGCTCACATTCCCGATGCCGGAGGACTTCGACGGCAACGTCGTCTTCAGCGCGGGTGACGAGACCTGGCTGCTTTCGAACCACGAGCTCACCGAGCCGCGGCCCGGCGACTTCCAGGGCGACGCCGGCAAGTGCGCCGTGCCCGAGCAGACCCCGGGTGACGAAGACTCCGACGGAACGGCCTCGGTCTCGCGGATCGTGCTCGCCAAGGATGGCGTCACGGTTCTTCGCCGTGAGCTGATCACGACCGGCATCCACGACACGTGCTCCATCGCGCAGACGCCATGGAAGACATACCTCACGAACGAGGAGTTTCCCTTCCTGAACGACCCGGATCTGCGCTCGGGCTGGGTGTGGGAGATCGACCCTGCGACCGGCGCCGAGACGCGTCTGACCGGGATGGGCCGCTTCAGTCACGAGCAGGAGGCCCGCGTCGGGAAGAACTGGTACCTGACGAACGACCGCGGGAACTGGCAGTACCTCTACAAGTTCGTGCCCGACCGGGCCCGCGACCTGACGACGGGGAGCCTGTACGGCCTCGTCTTCGACCGGGCGACGTCGACCGGTCATTGGGTCGGTCCGCTCGACCCGTTCGCGCCCGAGGCGGACATGGCGGCACGCGTCGGCCCACCAACCGCGGCGAACTCGTTCGAGAAGGCTGAGGGGATGCTGAAGGCCCCCGGCGGCCACGCCGTCGTCTTCAGCGAGTCCGGCGCGCTTCCGAACGCCGGCAATATCTGGAAGCTCACCGATCTCAACCAGGAGACGGTGCACGGCCAGATCCTCGTCGCGGGCGACTTCGCCCGGATGGCTCGCCCGGACAACATCCGCTTCACGGATGCGGGCGACCTCTTCATCATGGAAGACCACGGCTCGAGCGACTTCGCGCAGCCGGGAACGGGCGGCATGAACCAGGTCTGGGTTCTGCCGCGCGGGAAGACGGGAGCGGAGAACCTGGAGCTCTTCGCGCAGCTCCCGAACCGGTTCGAGCCGACCGGCCCGTGGTTCTCGAACGACAACCACATCCTGTACCTCTCGGTGCAGGCCGACCCGCCGTTCAACAGCCGGGTCATCGCCATTCAGCGGACCGGCGGGAACTTCAACCAGCCCTACGACCACTAGGAGCGGATCGAACGATGCGAGGGCCGGCACCGCCGGCCCTCCGTCTTTCTAGACCGTCTCTGGCGCAGCAGCCTCGGCGGAGACGCGGCGCGGCGCGCGCACCATGAGTCCGAGGCGGTTGACGACGTCGAGAGTCTCGCCCACCTCGACGAGGCGCTCGAGCTCGGCCAGCTCGTCCTCGAGCCAGGCCGGGTCGACCGGCATCCCTGCGCAGCGCAGGATCTTCGGGTGGGTCGTGGGCTCGGCGTTCTCGTCCACTGCCCAGAGCTCCTCGTGCAGCTTCTCGCCCGGGCGCACGCCGATGAAGTCGATCTGGACGTCGACGTCGGGCTCCTTGCCCGAGAGCCGGATCATGTTGTGCGCAAGGTCGAGGATCTTCACGGGCGGACCCATGTCGAGGACGTAGATCTCCCCGCTCTCTCCGATCGCGCCGGCCTGGATGATGAGCTGCACCGCCTCCGGGATCGTCATGAAGTAGCGCGTCATCTCCGGGTGCGTGATCGTGACCGGGCCGCCGCGCGCGATCTGCCGGCGGAAGAGCGGGATCACGCTGCCCGACGAGCCGAGCACGTTGCCGAAGCGCACCGAGATGAAGTGCGTGCCGTTGTGCTCGCGCGCGGCGGCAGCCTCGGCGATCCACTCGCACACGGCCTTCGTCTGCCCGAGGACGTTCTTCGGATTGACCGCCTTGTCCGTCGAGACGAGCACGAACCGCTTGCAACCGAACTCCGACGCGACTTCGGCGACGACGCCCATCCCGAAGACGTTGTTGCGCACGGATTCGACCGGGTTCGCCTCCATGAGCGGGACGTGCTTGTACGCGGCGGCGTGGAACACCACCCCGGGCCGGAAGCGGTCGAACGTGCGCCGCATCTTCGCGCGGTTCTTCACGTCGGCGAGCACGGGGACCGTGGAGTTGAAGCGGCGCTCGTACGCGAGCTCGCGCTCGAGGTCGACGAGCGCGTTCTCCGTGTGGTCGACGAGGATGATGCGGTCGGCCCCGAGCGCCGCGATCTGGCGGCAGAGCTCCGAGCCGATCGATCCTCCCGCACCTGTGACGAGGACGGTCTCGCCCGTGACGTAGGAGGCGATCGCGGCGAGATCGAGCTCGACTGCTTCCCGCCCGAGGACGTCCTCGACCTGCACCTCGCGCAGCTGGCGGGCGAGGTTGAGGTCGCCGGAGATCAGCTCGTGCACCGCCGGCAGCGTCTTCAAGGGAACACCGACGTCGCGGCAGACATTCACGATCCGCTGGCGCGTCTCGCCGGCCGCGGACGGGATGGCGATGATGACCTCGTCGGGCCGGTTGTCGCGAAGCAGGTGCCCGAGGTCCCGGGTCGTCCCGAGCACGCGGACACCGTGGAGTCGAAGGTTCTTCTTGCGCGGATCGTCGTCGACGAGACCGATCGGCGAATAGCCCAGATTCGGGTTCTTGAGCATTTCGCGGAGGATCAGCTGGCCGGCATCGCCCGCGCCGACGACGAGTACGTCGCGCCCGCGGGAAACCAGCCTCGTGCGGCCGGGCCGCTCGAAGATCGTCCTCGCGGCGAGCCGGGTTCCCGCGACGAGCCCGATGAGGATCAGCCAGTCGATGACGATGACCCCGCGCGGAAGCCGGAGGGGCGCCGGGTTCCAGAAGTAGAGCGCCGTCACGGCCAGGATCGAGGCGACGCCGACCGCGAGGAGCGAGCGCCAGACGTCGCGGATCGAGACATAGCGCCACCAGTGGTCGTACAGGCCGAAGACGATGAAGGTGAGGATCTTCACGCCGACCACGACGAGCACGACGTCCAGGCCGAGGAACGGCTCGTAGCGGGGCGGCACCCCGTAGTCGAAGCGGATGTTGAACGCGAGGATCCACGCCAGCGCGACGAGGCCGGAGTCGACGACGGCCTGCCAGAGGCGATGCCGGTTGAGCGTGCGCATCAGGCGGCCTTCTCGGCCGAGGCCGCGCGCAGGCACTCAACCACCTGCTCCTGCTCTTCCCGCGAGATGGCGGGCCAGAGCGGCAGCGCCAGCGTCTCCCGGGAGGCGCGCTCGGTCGCGGGCAGGCTCCCCTGCGCGTAGCCGAGGCCCGCCAGGGCGGGCTGGAGGTGGAGGGGCACGGTGTAGTGGGTCGCCCAGCCGATGCCGGCCTGGTCGAGCGCGGCGGTCAGCCGCTCGCGCTCGGCGCTGCGGACGACGTAGAGGTGATAGACGTGACCGGGCTCGTCGGCCGGCAGCTCGCACACGTCGCCGAGGCCGAGCTCCGCGTACGTCGCAGCGGCCGCGCGCCTGGCCTCGTTCCATTCCGCGACGTGCCGGAGGAAGACCCGGAGCGCCGCGGCCTGTAGCTCGTCGAGGCGCGAGTTGTAGCCGACCGCCTCGAAGGTCTGCTTGTCCTTCGAGCCGTGGAAGCGGAGCAGGCGGATCCGGTCGGCGAGCTCATCGTCGGAGGTCGTGACGAGGCCGCCGTCCCCGAGGCCGAAGAGGTTCTTGGTCGGGTAGAAGCTGAACGTGGCGGCGGTGCCGAGGCTGCCGGCGCGACGGCCTCCCACGCTCGCGCCGAAAGCCTGCGCCGCGTCTTCGACCACTGGGACCCCGTCCGGAAGCCTTGCGACGTCGAGCGGGCGGCCGAAGAGGTGCACGGGCAGGATCGCCTTCGTCCGCTCGGTGACCTTGGCGGAGACATCCGCAGGGTCGAGGTTCAACGTCACCGGGTCGATGTCGGCGAAGACCGGCTTCGCTCCGCGGCGCGCGATCGACTCCGCGGTCGCATAGAACGTGAAGGACGGGCAGATGACCTCGTCCCCGGGCCCTACTCCGAGGGCGTCGAGGACGATGACGATCGCATCCGTCCCGTTGGCGACTCCAACCGCGTGCGCCGCGCCGAGGAAGCGCGCGGACTCGTCCTCGAAGGCCTTCACCTCCGGGCCGAGGATGAAGCGTCCAGAGTCGAGCACCTCGGCGATCCTGTCCTTCAGCTCGTCGAGGAGCGGCGCATACTGCGCCCTCACGTCCAGCAACGGGATCGCCACGGGGCCACTCTATCCTTCGGTGGAGCTCTGGATTGCCCTGCGTCGTGCCCGCCTTCGCGCAAGCTTGAACGCGCCGTAGCCGACCGCGAGGACGACGATGAAGGCGACCGCGTAGTCGGCGTAGCGCCACTGCTCGTGGAAGTGCTCCCAGCTCGACCCGAGCGCCACGCCGGCACCGGCGATGCCGAAGCACCAGACCGCGGATCCGATCGCCGTCAGAACCGTGTAGCGGACGATCGGCATCTCGAGGACCCCCGCCGGAATGGAGATGAACGAGCGCACGACGGGCATGACCCGTCCGAGCAAGACGGCCCAGTCGCCGTAGCGCGCGAACCACGCTTCGGCGCGGTCGAGCCTCTCCGGCGTGAGATGCACCCAGCGCCCGCGCCGGTCCAGGAAGGGCCGGCCGCCGTAGTAGCCGATCCCCCAGCCGAGCAGCGAACCGATGACGTAGCCCACCGTCCCGGCCGTCGCCATGGCGACGTAGGCCCAGAGCGTCGACTCGATCTCCTCTCCGAAGAACGTGACGCTGTGACCCGGGAAGGCGCCCGCGGCGACCGCGCCCGCGTAGAGCATCACGAGCTCGCTGGCGGCGGGAAACACGGCATCGACGAGCATGAGCAGAAACACCGCGTAGAGCCCGTAGTCGCCGATCACCGACGTGATCGTCTCGGTCATCCCGGCGAGTGTAGTCAGGTCTGCTGCGCGGCCCGGCTAGAAGCGGCGCCGCACCCGAACCGGCTTCGTGAGCGCAACAGGGCCGATCGAGTTCCGCGCATGGACGCGCACGAGGTAGCGTCCGTCACGGACTATCCGTCCCGCGTCGTTGCGCACGTTCCAGCCGAGCTCGTGGCGGCCGGCCCCGAGCTGCTCCGAGCCCAGATGCCGGACGACCCGGCCGCCGACCGTCCTCACGGTGATCCTCACATCGGCCTCGCGGGACTGGCGAAACGAGATGCCGAGGTGACCACGCTTTCGACTCGGCCGCAGGAGGCTGCGCGAAAGCGTGAGATACCCGAGCGTCGAGTTCGTGACGAAGGAGCGGGTCATCGTGCTCGCGCGGCCCTTGGCGTCGGTCGCCGACACGATCCAGCGCCACTCCCCGTCCGAGAGCCTGCGGGTCAGGCTCTTGACGAAGGTCCCTGGCCGCCGGGTCTCCGTCGAGCTCCACGCCACGTGGCCGTCGGAGGCGCGAACGAGCCGCAGCCTCACGCGCGAGCGGCGCACGACCTTC
>DASSBN010000039.1:0-26562 GCA_035698665.1 Gaiellaceae bacterium | reverse complement strand
AAGACGATCCAGTAGAGGTGGCTGATCGCCTCTCCGCTGGGCGTGTGCGGAGTCGGCGGGCCGAGCCCGCCGTTGCCCGCGAAAGCGGTTCCGACAGCCACGATTGCCGAAAGCACGGCGAAAGAGACGGCGGCAACAAGCGTCCGGACCATCGAGCGGGGACAGTCTATGCGGCACGATCCCCCGAATGGGGGAGTGGCGTTTCACCCATTCTGTGGTTCAGTGCGAAACACGGACATACCTCGTTCGAGGTGCTTCGCCGGGAGTCAGACGTAGGGTTGGTGAGGGTTTCGCGCGCCGGGAGGGGGCGCGGTCTAGGCTTCAGCCCCAGTGGATGAAGCCTGGATCGTGCCCCTTCCGTCTGCCGTGCAGGAGCCGTTCGAGGTCTTCGTGAACGGCGTCCGCCAGGAGCGCGGAGCGGATTACGAGCTGCGCGGACGGGAGCTCCGCTTCGCGAAGCCGCTCGCCAAGGAGGGGCGGCTCGGGACGATCCGCTGGCTCTCGATCTTCCTCGGCATCGCCGGCACGTATCGCAAGAACGACAGCATCGACGTGGTCTACGAGGCAGGCGGGCAGCGCAGGGTTGCCTCCGCCCTTCCGATCATCCCTCCGAAAGCAGCGTCACCTCGCCCCCGCGCCTAGTGCGAAAGCCGCGAATCTTCCTCACCAGGCAGTTGCCGGCGCCGGTGCTCGCGCGCCTCGCAGCGTCCTTCGCGATCGCCGACGAGGTCACGGGGGCCGCCGGGCTCGTGCCGATTCCCGCCGACGTCGTGGGCGCAGAGCTCTTCGACGCAGCGGGCCCCGACCTGCGCATCGTCGCGAACTTCGGCGTCGGCTACGACAGCGTCGACGTCGTGGAGGCGACGCGGCGCGGCATCGTCGTCTCGAACACTCCCGATGTCCTCACAGAGGCGACCGCCGAGCTGGCGATCGCGCTCCTTCTCTCTCTGCTCCGACGGGTGACCGAGGGCGACCGCCTCGTCCGGAGACAGGAAGAGTGGGCGCTCGCGCCGACGTTCATGCTCGGCGACGGGCTCGCGGGCAAGACGCTCGGGATCGTGGGGCTCGGAAGGATCGGCCGTGAGGTGGCGCGCCTCGCAGGCGCCTTCGGTATGCGCATCGTCCACACGCGCGGCTCCGGACCGTACGAAGAGCTTCCGCTCGACCGCCTGCTGGCGGAGGCGGACGTCGTCAGCCTGCACGTGCCGCTCACGCCCGAGACTCGCCACCTCATCGGCGCGCGGGAGCTGGAGCTCATGCGAGCGAGCGCCGTGCTCGTGAACGTCTCGCGCGGTCCGGTCGTCGACGAGGCGGCGCTGGTCGAGGCGCTCGCACGCGGACGGATCGCCGGTGCCGCGCTGGACGTCTACGAACGGGAGCCGGACGTCAGCGCCGGCCTCCTCGAGCGCGAGGACGTCGTCCTCTCGCCGCACCTCGGGAGCTCGACACACGCCGCCCGTGAGGCGATGGGGATGCTCTGCGCGGATGCGCTCGAGGCGGTTCTCCTCCGGGGCGAGCTGCCGGAGAACGCGGTCAACCCGGAGGCCTGGAATGCCGACTGACGAAGCGGGGAGCAGACAGGCGCAATCGCTATCCTCAAAGTAGAGCAACGAGTGGCCCAGCAGCAGTTCGAAGATCTCAATTCAGGCTTCATCCAGGAGCTCTTCGAGCAGTACCTGAGAGCGCCCGAGTCCGTCGACCCGAAATGGCGCGCATTGTTCGAGCAGACGCCCGAGAAGCTCGAGTCGAGCCCGGTCGTCCAGCGCGTCCGCGAGCTCTACCCGGGAGCCGCCAACGGCGGCAATGGAGCCCCGGCCGCGGCCGCAGAGGCGCCGCCGCAACAGCTCCTCGGCGCGGTCGCCGCAGCGATGGCGTTGGTCAAGGCGCACCGCATGCACGGCCATCTGGCCGCGCGGCTCGATCCGCTGGGCAGCGAGCCGCCCGGAGATCCCGCCCTCGAGCCCGAGCGGCTCGAGCCGCGGCTTACGCCTGAGCTCCAGGCCGAGGTGCCCGCCCGCGTCCTGCGCGTGCACGTCCCCGGCGAGACCCTGGCCGACGCGCTCCCGCATCTGCGCGAGACCTACTGCGGGACGATGGCCTACGAGATCGAGCACATCTCCATCCACGAGGAGCGCGTGTGGCTGCGCACCGCGATCGAGTCCGGCCGCTACCGGGCCCCCTTCAGCCCCGACGAGCAGCGGATCCTGCTTCGGCGGCTGACCGAGGTGGAGGGCATGGAGCGCTATCTTCGCCGCGCGTTCCTCGGCCAGAAGCAGTTCTCGATCGAAGGGCTCGACGCGATGGTCCCCATGCTGGACGAGGCGATCGAGCTTGCCGCCGCGGACGGTGCGCGTGACGTCGTCATCGGGATGGCCCATCGCGGACGGTTGAACGTCCTCGCGCACATCGTCGGGCGGCCGTACGACGTCATCCTCAGAGAGTTCGAGGGCGAGCGGCAGCTCGAGGCAGTCGGCTCCGATCCCGAGGGCGGGTCGGGCGACGTGAAGTACCACCTCGGCGCCGAGGGGGTGCGCCACACCGGGACGGGCGAGGTGACGGTTCGTCTCGCCTCGAATCCCAGCCACCTCGAATACGTCAACCCGGTCGTGGAGGGCGAGACCCGCGCGATTCAGACCGACCACAAGGTTCCCGAGGTCGCCCACGACAGACGCAGCGCGCTCGCCGTGCTCATCCACGGCGACGCGGCGTTCCCCGGCCAGGGCGTCGTCGCCGAGACGCTCAACCTCGAGAACCTTCCGGGTTATTCGACCGGCGGCACGCTGCACCTCATCGCCAACAACCAGATCGGGTTCACGACCGATCCGGAGGAAGCGCGCTCGACGCGCTACTCGAGCGATCTCGCCAAGGGATTCGACATTCCGATCGTCCACGTGAACGCGGACGACGCCGAAGCCGCCGTTTCGGCTATCCGCCTGGCCATGGCCTACCGCGAGCGCTTTCGCAAGGACTTCGTCGTCGATCTCGTCGGCTATCGCCGCTTCGGCCACAACGAGGGCGACGAGCCCGGTTACACGCAGCCGCTCATGTACAAGACCATCGAATCCCACCCGAGCCTGCGAACCCAGTACGCCGCTCGGCTGGTGGGTGAAGGCGTCGTCACCGAGGAGCAGTCGCGTGAGCTCGACGAGGCCGTGCAGCAGGCGATGCGGGCGGCGCACGAGCAGCTCAAGGCGTCCATCGAGGCCGGCACCGCGCCGGCCCAGAAGGAGAAGGAGCGGATGGGCCGGGGATCGGACGTGCCGATCGAGACCGCCGTCGACGCGGCCGTCCTCCGCGAGCTGAACGAGCAGCTCCTCGCCGTGCCGGAGGGATTCACGATCCACCCCAAGCTCATCAAGCAGCTGGAGCGCAGGCGGGACACGCTCGGCGAGGCCGGTGGGATCGACTGGGCGCAGGCCGAGGGCCTCGCCTTCGGGAGCCTCGTGGTCGCGGGCACCCCCATCCGCCTCACCGGCCAGGACACGGAACGCGGGACGTTCTCCCACCGCCATCTGGTTCTCCACGACTACGAGTCGGGCGGCGTCTACACCCCGCTGGCCCACCTGCCCGCCGCCTCGGCGCCGGTGCAGGTCTACAACTCGCCGCTCTCCGAGATGGCTGCGGTCGGCTTCGAGTACGGCTACTCGGTCGCCTGTCCCGCGGCACTTGTCCTCTGGGAGGCGCAGTTCGGGGACTTCGTCAACTCCGCGCAGGTGATGGTCGACCAGTTCATCGTCTCGGGTCTCTCCAAGTGGCATCAGAGCTCGCGGCTCACGCTCCTGCTCCCGCACGGGTACGAGGGCAACGGGCCCGAGCACTCGAGCGCGAGGCTCGAGCGCTTCATGCAGCTCGCCGCGCAGGAGAACATCCGCATCGTCAACTGCACGACGGCCGCGCAGTACTTCCATGTGCTTCGCCGCCAGGCCCTGCACCCGAAGGCCCGCCCGCTCGTCCTGCTCACCCCCAAGGGTCTCCTCCGCCTGAAGGAGTCGACCTCGCGGCTCGACGACCTCATCCAGGGCGGGTTCCGCCAGGTTCTCGACGACCCCAAGCTCGACGAGGAAGGCCGCCGCCGCGCGGGCCGGCTCGTCCTGTGCTCGGGCAAGGTCTACTACGACATCGTCGGTCACGCGGCGCACGAGGAGGCGCAGGGGATCGCCGTTGCACGCCTCGAGCAGGTCTACCCGTTCCCCGTGGCCGCCTACGACGAGCTGCTCTCGCGCTACCCGAACATCACGGAGCTCATCTGGGCCCAGGAGGAACCCCAGAACATGGGCGCGTGGCGCGCCGTCCGCCACCGTCTCGAAGAAGGGCTCCCGGACGAGGTCCGCCTCCGCTACGTCGGGCGGCCCTGGCGCGCCAGCCCGAGCGAGGGCTATCCCACGGCGCACGCGCTCGAGCAGGACCGGATCGCGCGCGAGGCGCTTGCGGTCTACTAGCGGCTAGCTAACCGAGAGCCGGGTCAGGGCGTCGAAATCTCGGTGGGCGGACTCTTTCTCGCAGCCTGGCGTCTGGTCCTGAAAAGGGCTGCGTCCGACCGCCTGATCGTCGGCGCCGCCTTCGTCACCGTGCTGCTCGCAGCCGCGCTCCTGGCCGCGGGCCCGATCTACTCCGAGGCGGTCGCGCTCAGCGGCCTCGAGCGCACGCTGGAGGACGCACCCGCCCGCGATTCGGGGCTCGAGGTCTCCGGCCGGATTCCGCTCGACGAAGGAAGCGCAACGGGTCAACGCGTCGAGCGCGGGATCCGTGGGGTCCTCGGGGACGACGTCACCGTCTACCGGAGCGGGATCTCGGACTCCTACGCCGTCCCGGAGGGAGGCGGCCGCCCCGCCGACGCGCTCGCGGTCTTCGCGTTCTACGACGGTCTCGAAGAGCACGCCACGCTGACCGCGGGCGACTGGCCCGCGCAGGGTGAAGGGGCGGTCGAGGCGGCCATGCCCTCGCCGGCGGCGGAGGCACTGGGCCTCGCCCCCGGCGACGAGATCACCCTCACGTCGATCGCCGACCCGGACAAGAAGGTCGACGTGCGCCTTTCGGGCACGTACCGGGTGAACGACCCGCGCGACGCGTTCTGGTGGGGGCACCGCCTCGAAACGCATGGAGAACGGACGATCGATTTCACGACGTTCGGCCCGCTCGTCGTCCCGGAGGACGTGTTCGCCTCCGTCGCCGGGAGCGAGGCGAACCTCGCCTGGCGAGCCGCCGCGAGCCCCAGCCGGTTCACGGTCGCCTCGCTGCCCGGGCTGCGCGAAGACGTCTCGAGCCTCCAGGGGAGGCTGAACGAGGGCGCGACGCGGGAGGTCACAGTCGACACGGGGCTCGTCGCCGTCCTCGACCGCACCGACCACCTGCTCACCGTCACACGCTCGGGCGTGCTCATCCCCTCCGTCCAGCTCGCGATCCTCGCGGGCGCGGCGCTCCTCTTCCTCGCCGGGCTCCTGTCCGAACGGCGCGGGCTCGAGTCGGCGATCATGCGCTCTCGCGGCGCCGGCGGCGAGGGCGTCGCGGCCCTCGCGGTGATGGAGGGCGCGCTGCTCGCCGTTCCCGCAGCGGTGCTCGCGCCCTGGGTCGCGGTTCTCGGATTGCAAGCCTTGAACCACGTCGGGCCGCTCGCGCAGATCGGCCTTCGCCTGGACCCGCACGTGACCACGACTGCCTACGTGCTCGCGGCGCTGGCCGCGATTCTCTGCGTGGCCGCCCTCGCGCTGCCCGCGCTGCGCTCCGGCGCGGTGACCTCGACCGTCGCCGGACGGGGGCGGCCGCGCCCGAAGAGCTTCGTGCAGCGCGCCGGGCTCGACCTCGTCCTCGTCGCCGTCGCGCTCGTCGCGTACTGGCAGCTCAGGCGCTACGGAGGGCCCGTCGTCGAAAGCGTCCAGGGCCGGCTCGGGATCGACCCGCTCCTCATCGCGGCGCCCGCGCTCGGCCTCCTCGCGGGCGCGGTGCTCGCCCTGCGCGTCGTCCCGGCCGCGGCCTCCCTCGTGGAGCGTGTCGCGAGCTCGGCCCGGGGGATGGTCGCCGCGCTGGGAACGCGTGAGCTGGCGCGCCGGCCGCAGCGCTACGCGCGCTCGGCGCTCCTCCTCACTCTGGCGCTGGCCATAGGGCTCTTCGCCTCGGCGTACAGCCGGACGTGGCTCGCGTCGCAGACGGACCAGGCCGACTACGCGGCGGCCGCCGACCTGCGGGTCGAACCGAGCCAGCGCTCGGGCTCGATCCCCGCGCTCCAGCTCCCTGGCGCCTACGCCCGAATCGAAGGCGTGCGTTCAGCGGTGCCCGTGTACCGCGACGAGATCAGCCCCGCGGACTCCTCCGGCACGAACGCGCTTCTCGGGCTCGACGCTTCGCGGGCGGCTGGGGTCATGACCTTCCGGAACGACCTGGCGAGCCGCCCGCTGCCCGCCATGCTCGCTCCGCTCAGCGAGAGCCGCCCGAAACTGGCCGAGGTTCCACTCCCCGGGCGACCGACGAAGCTCGCGCTCGAAGCCGACGTCGAAGTCGGCCGCACGCCGTCCGACCGCACGTTCTTCGGGACGGGCGCACGGCCCTCGCTCTCCGTGGTCATCCGCGACGCCGGTGGGCTCCTGTTTCGCCTGCCCACGACCGGATTCGGTGTCTACGGCGCGGAGAAGCGCATCGAGTACGACCTCGCAGGCCCCGGCGGCGAGGAGCCGCGCTACCCGCTCTCCCTCGTCGCGGTGGAGACGCATGTCGTCCCGTCGTTCCGGGTCAACCGAGCGGTCTCGGTGGACGTCGCCTCCGTCGAGGTCGGGGAGGGGGCAGGCGCGTTCACCCGCGTGGGCCCGCCCGACGCGCCGTGGCAGGTGAGCGCGAGCCAGATCAGGGACGCCGACCAGCCTCCGCGCGTCGTGCGGGTGAGCACCGACGGCTTCTTTTCCCTGGATGTGCTCTCGGGCTCCGTGGCCACGTTCCCGAGCCGCGGCTCCGTCACTTTCACCGCCACCCCCGGACGCAATGCGCCGATCCAGTCGGTCCCCGCGATCGCCACGGACAGCTTCCTCGCCGCCACGGGAACCTCCCCGGGAGGCCGTGTCTCGCTGGGGCCGCAGGGACCCGTGCTCGCGCTGGCCGGCTCGGCGAAGGGCTTCCCGACGCTCGCGGCCTCGGCGGGTGGAGTGGTCGTCGACCTGCCGACGTATGCGGCTGCAGAGTGGATGACCGACGGGACGATCCTCGAGCCGACGGAATGGTGGCTGGACGTGGACGGGCCCTCCGCGCCGATCGCGACACGTCTTGCCGCCCCGCCCTTCTCGAGCGAGGCGATCGTCGATCGCGCTGCGCGTGCACGCGCCCTCTCCACCGATCCGGTCGCGCTCGGGATCAGCGGCGCCCTCTACATCGGGTTCGCGGCTGCTGCGATCTTCGCGGTGATCGGTTTCGCGGTCAGCTCAGCGATCTCCGCCGCCGAGCGGAAGACCGAGTTCGCCGTGCTTCGCTCGGTGGGGCTCTCGCGTGGGCAGCTCTCAGGCGCGCTTGCCCTCGAAGGCGGCCTCACCGTCTGCCTTGCGCTCGCGGCCGGAACAGCCCTCGGGCTGCTGCTCGCGTGGTTCGTGCTTCCCTACGTCTCGCTGAGCGGTGAAGGCGGCCGGCCGTTCCCGGACGTCATCGTCCATTTCCCCTGGAGGACGGCTGCGCTCCTGGAGGGCGCGCTGCTCCTCTCGCTCGCGGTCGTGGTCGCCATCGAGATCCGTGTCCTCGCGCGTGTGCGCCTGGCCCCGGCCCTGCGGGCGGGTGAGGATCGGTGAGCGCCCTCCGCTCCGTCCTGACGCCGGTGCTCCTGGCAGCGCGGCGGATCCGCGCGGATCTGCCGCTCACGGCGGCGATCTTCGGCGTCGTCCTCGTCACGAGCTTCGTCTTCGCCGCCGCCCCGCGCGTGTTCCAGGCGAACGCCGACGACGGGCTGCAGTTCGCCGTCGCGAAAGCGAGCCCGTTCGAGCGGAACGTCGAGATCACACAGGCCGGGAGGATCGAGCCGTCGGAGCAGGATCCGATCGGCGCCGTGGAGTCGGCAGGAACCCGGCTGGCGCAGCGCTTCCCCGAATCCGTCCGAGAGGTCGTCCGGGATCGCCGCGACGCCGTGGAGACGACGCGCTACACGGCGGTCGACCCTCCCGGAATGCCGGGGCCGCCCGGGACGACGCGGCTCATGACGCTCGAATACGTCGAGGGCGCCGCCGAGCACCTGCGCCTGAGTGCGGGCCGGATGCCGGAGGAACGCGACGAGATCGTGCCGCTGCCGTTCCGCCTCGGGCAGCCGCAGGCGCGCCTCGTCGAGATCGCGATCCCGCAGGTGGCCGCGAATCAGCTTTCACTCGGAGTGGGCGACGTGCTCTATCTCGAGCCCGACTTCGAGGACGTGCTGGTCGGCCCGGTCCCCCTGAGCGAGCGGCGCATGATCGCCGCCGAGGTGACGGGGATCTTCGTCCCGAAGTCCGGCGCCGACCGGGCCTGGCTCGACGACGCCAAGCTCGACCGCGCGGTCACCCGCGACACGGACCAGCGGCGCTACGTCTACGGTTTCGGGCTCTTCGCGCCCTCGGCCTACGGCGAGGTCGCGGATGCGACCGCGCCGCTGCCGCTGCGCTACTCGTGGCGCTTCGACGTCGATGCGAGCGGGTTCGACGCGGGCGGGCTCGACCGGCTCGACTCCGACATCCGTGCGCTCGACGCCAGCTTCGGGGAGTCGACCTTCGGGCAGCGGCTCGGGACCGGCGTGCGCACCGGCCTGTCGAATGTGCTGACGGCGTACCGGGGCGATCGCGACGCTGCGGCGGCGGTCATCGCCATCGGCGCAACCGGCCTCCTCGCGCTCGCGCTCGCGGTCGTGGCGCTGCTCGGCGGCCTCGCGGCGAACCGTCGCGGAGACAGCATCGCCCTCGTCCGCTCGCGGGGCGGGGCTTCCTGGCAAGTGCTGGGCGCCGAGGCGGTGGAGGGCATCGCCGTGGCCCTGCCGGCGGCGGCGCTCGGATTCCTGCTCGCCGTGTTGCTCACCGACGGCCACAGCCTCGGGCCGTCCCTCCTCCTCGTCGCAGGAATCGTCCTCGCGACGGGCGGTCTCCTGGCCGCCGCAGCGTCGGGCGCCGCGCGCAGCGGTCTCGCCGTTCGCGGGCGCGACGAGGTCGCCGTGGGCGCGGTCTCTGCGCGACGGCTTGCGGTCGAGGCCGCGCTCGTCGTCTCGTCCCTCGTGGGCGTCTACCTCCTGCGGAGGCGCGGGCTCTCGGACGAGAACGGGTTCGACCCCTATCTCGCCGCGGTGCCGCTCCTGCTCGGCCTCGCTGCCGGGATCGTCGCAGTCCGCATCTACCCGTGGCCGGTGCGCTTTCTCGCCGCCGCGGCCGGCAGGCGGCGCGATCTCGTCCCCGCACTCGCGCTCCGCCGCGTCGCGCGCCAGCCGGGAGTCACCGCCGCGCCGCTTCTCGTGCTGCTGCTCGGGGTCTCGGTCTCGGTCTTCGCCGCGGTCATGGCGGCCACCCTCAGCCGCGCGCAGAAGGGAGTGGGGTCAGCGCTCCTGTCGCCACTCGCGACGGGGACGCTCGACATCTTCCGGGCAGGAGCCCTGCTCGCCGCCGCATACGCTGCCTTCGTGATCGTGCTGGCGTTGCTCCTGACGGCGAGATCGCGGCTGCGCGACCTCGCCTATCTCCGGGCGCTCGGCCTCTCGCGCAAGCAGGCGGTTGCCGTCACCGCAGGGGAGCTGGCGCCGCCGTTCGTGGTCGCGGTGGTCGTCGGTACCGCGCTCGGGCTCGCGACCGCCTACCTCGTCGAGCCGGGCCTCGACCTCACCGCGCTCGCGGCCGGAGGACGTGACGTCGCTCTGCGGCTCGACCCGGTCGCGCCGCTTCTCCTCGCCGTCGGCCTCCTTGTGGTCGCCGCGGTCGCGGTCTGGGCGACGGCGGCCGTGGTCCGGCGCATGAGCCTCAGCCGTTCACTCAGGATGGGAGAGAGATGAGCCAGATCGTCTGCGACAACCTCGTCAAGATCTACAAGGTCGCCGACCTCGAGGTCGTCGCGCTCCAGGGCCTCGACCTCGTCGTCGAGCAGGGGGAGTTCATCGCCGTCGTCGGGGCGTCGGGAAGCGGCAAGTCGACGCTCCAGAACATTCTCGGCGGCATGGACGTGCCCACCGCGGGCAAGGCCGAGGTGGCCGGCTTCGACCTCACCTCGCTGACCCCGAAGGAGCGGACGATCTACCGGCGCAGCATCGTGGGCTTCGTCTGGCAGCAGACGACGCGCAACCTGCTCCCGTACCTCGACGCCGAGGAGAACGTCGAGCTCCCGCTGATCCTCGAAGGAATGCGCGGCGCCGACCGGCGCGAATACGCGGTCGAGCTCCTGCGGCTCGTCGGCATGGGGGAGCGCGCCGGCCACAAGCCGGACCAGCTTTCCGGCGGCGAGCAGCAGCGCGTCGCCGTCGCGATCGCCCTGGCGAATCGTCCCCGGGTCCTCTTCGCAGACGAGCCGACCGGCGAGCTCGACACCGAGACGGCTGCGGAGATCTTTGCCACGCTCAGAAGCGCGAACCGCGAGCTCGGCGTGACCGTGGTCGTCCTCACGCACGATCCGCTGGTCTCGGAGCAGGTCGACCGGACGATCGCGATCCGCGACGGGCGGACGAGCACCGAGACGCTGCGGCGCCGCGAGGTCGATGAGCTGGGCGACCACCAGGTGATCGCCGAGGAGTTCGCCGTCCTCGACCGCACGGGCCGGCTCCAGCTCCCACAGGAGTACATGGACGCCCTCGAGCTGCAGCGTCGCGTGCGCCTCGAGCTCGAGCCGGACCACATCGGCGTCTGGCCCGACAAGGCGAACCGGGAGCAGAACGGTGACTGAGCCCATCGCCGCCACGGAGGCGCTCGAGCGCGAGTACGAGACCGGCGACGCGGTCGTGCACGCGCTCCAGGGCGTGGACGTCAGGATCGGCCGCGGCGAGCTGACCGTCGTGCACGGGCGCTCGGGCTCCGGGAAGACGACGCTCCTCAACATGATCGGCGGCCTCGACCGCCCGACGCGCGGGCGGGTGTGGGTGGACGGCGACGAGGTCTCCGCGATGGGGGAGGACGCGCTGGTGCGCCTGCGCCGCGAGAAGATCGGCTTCGTCTTCCAGGCGTTCGGGCTCGTGCCGATCCTGACGGCGGCGGAGAACATCGAGGTGCCGTTGCGCCTGCGAAACGAGCAGCCCGGCGCACGGACGAAGCGCGTGGGCGAGCTCCTGGAGCTCGTCGGGCTCGCCGGGCGCGCACGCCACAGGCCCTACGAGCTCTCGGGCGGCGAGCAGCAGCGAGTCGCGATCGTGCGCGCGCTCGCCAACCGCCCGAAGCTCTTGATCGCCGACGAGCCCACGGGCCAGCTGGACTCGACGAACGCACGGACGATCATGGAGGTCATCCGCGAGCTCGTCGCGAGCGAGGGCGTCTCCGCGATCGTCGCGACACATGACCCGCTGCTCCTCGACGTGGCCGACCGCGTCGTCGAGCTGCGGGACGGCGAAGCGGTCTAGAGCGTTCTAGGGCTCGGCCGAGCGGCGCTCGCGCCACTCCTCGCTCTCGGCG
Source organism: Gaiellaceae bacterium (assembly GCA_035698665.1). Taxonomy (GTDB): domain Bacteria; phylum Actinomycetota; class Thermoleophilia; order Gaiellales; family Gaiellaceae; genus DATEOR01. The sequence continues at coordinate 14,998 of DASSBN010000039.1, read as the reverse complement.
CGCCGCTCCTCGACGGATTTCCCCTCCTGAGGCGCACCCGCGGGCCCGGCCATCGCGACCCCTTCCGCCCCGACGAGCTCGCGCGGATCGGCTGTCCGGTACTCCGGATGCTGCTCTCCCCCGCGCGGGTCGCCTTCGCGATCGAGAGCGTGCAGGTCTCCCTGCTGCTTGTTCGCGCGGTGCTCCTCGTTCTTCTTTCTCCAGCGTCCGAACACTTTGGCCCTCAATACCCACCGGGGTCCGGTCGAAATCCCTCTCACGATGGACGTTTCCAGCCGAGGCATCGGTCAAGGTGACGAGGGCATGGCAGTGCGCGTTCCCCAGCGCGATCCCGTCAGGGAGGTCGACGACCTCTGGATCCCGCTTCCGGACGGTGGACGCCTCTCGGCACACCTCTGGCTTCCACCTGGTGCGGAGGCCGCTCCGGTGCCCGCGGTGCTGGAGGTCTCGCCCTACCGGCACGAGGATCACACCCGGCGTCGCGATGCAGTCCGCCATCCCTATTTCGCGGAGCACGGGTATGCCTCGCTCCGCGTCGACATCCGCGGCAGCGGCGCCTCGAGCGGCGTTCTCACCGACGAGTACACGGAGCAGGAGCAGGAGGACGTCTGCTCCGTCCTCGCCTGGGTGGCCGCGCAGCCCTGGTGCACCGGGTCGCTCGGGATGATCGGGCTCTCGTGGGGTGGCTTCGCCGCGCTCCAGGCGGCCGCCCGCCGCCCGCCTGCGTTGAAGGCGGTCATCGCACTCTGTGCAAGCGCCGACCGCTACGGCGCCGACGTCAAGTACCACGGGGGCTGCGTCCTCGGGTGCGAGCTTCTGCCCTGGTCTTCGACGATGCTCGCAATGAGCGTGCGCCCGCCCGACCCCGACCTCGTGGGCGAAGGGTGGCGCGATCTCTGGCTCGATCGTCTCGAACAGGCTGTGCCGTTCGCGGAGACGTGGCTCGCCCACCAGCGCCGCGACGAGTACTGGCACACCGGCTCGCCCTCCGAGGACTACACCGCGATCGAGTGCCCGGTCTATGCCGTCGGCGGCTGGGCCGACCCCTACCGCCAGGCGGTCCTCGACCTGCTCTCGGCGCTCTCGGGCCCGCGCAAGGGCCTGGTCGGCCCGTGGTCGCACCGGTATCCGGAGGAAGGGACGCCCGGGCCGGCCTTCGACTTCCGTGCCGAGTGCGTGCGCTGGTGGGACCACTGGCTCAGGGGCGAGGACACCGGCGTCATGGAAGAGCCCATGCTGCACGCCTGGATGCCGGGCGCGGCGGCCGACGGCGAGTCGGGCGGCCGCTGGGTCTCGGAAGAGATCTGGCCTCCTCTGCGGGAAGTGGCCGACGACTACGTGCTCGGCGACGGGACGCTAACGCTCGCGGCCGGTCGCGCGGAGACGCTCGAGCTCTCCTCTCCCGAGAGCACCGGCCTGGACGCAGGCGCCTGGTGTCCCTGGACGGATGCCGACCTCCCGGGCGATCAGAGCCGCGACGACGAGCTTTCGCTCACGTTCACGACGGAGCCGTTGGAGGACTGCCTCGAGATCCTCGGCGCGCCGGTCTTGACCGTCGAGGTCGAAGCCGACCAGCCTGTCGCATTCCTCGCGGTCCGGCTCTGCCACGTCGGGCCCGACGGCTCGTCCCGGCTCGTGACGCGCGGCCTCCTGAACCTGACGCACCGGAGAGGGAGCGCCGAACCGCAACCGCTCGCGCCCGGGCGCCGCGAGCACGTCCGCGTGCCGCTCGAGGCGATCGCATACGCGTTCCCAGCCGGCCATCGGATTCGCATCGCCCTCAGCTCGTCCTATTGGCCCTGGGCGTGGCCGTCGCCGCGGCAGGCGACGATCACCCTCCACACCGGAGAGACGTCGAGGCTCGAGCTACCCGTCCGCCCGCAGGGGAAGCGCGACTGCATCCCCGCCGGCCTCCTGCCGCCGCCCCTGCAAGGGGAGGTGAACGGCGTCAGCGTCAGGCGCCTCGTTCACGACCAGCATCCGGGTTCCGACCGCTTCACGCTCGAGGTGGAGCGCACCCGCGGGCGGCGAGCCGTTCCGCCGGGAACGCTCGAGATCGAGGGTGCCCAGACGGACGTCTACCGAATCGAGGAAGGCGATCCGCTGTCGGCCGAGGTCGAATGTACGCGGCGCATGGGCATGATCCGCGACGGCTGGTCGGCGCACGTGGAGACGACAGGCTCGATGACCGCGGACGCCGAGAGCTTTCTGCTCGTCCACAAGGTGGACGCGTACGAGAACGGCGAGCTGGTCTTCTCGCGCGAGCGCTCGTTCACGGTGCCGCGCGACCTCGTCTAGCTCTTCGCGATAAAGCTGATCTTGCCGCTGTTCTCGAGGACGGCCCATTCGACGTCGTCGAGGGAGGAGATCTGCTGCTGCCTCGCCTCTTCTTCCACTTCCTCCTTGGTGAGGCGCTCCCGCTTCAGGTTCCGGTGGAGGAGCTTGCCGCCCTGGATGATCACGATCGGCTCGCCTTCGAGGATCGGGCGCAACCGAGGGATCTTGAAGCTTGCGTACGAGAGCAGAAGCGTCAGGACCGCGAACGTGCCGACGACCAGGACGGCTCCCGTCAGCGAGTAGTCGTCCTGCGTGAGCCCTTGCTGGATCGCGTCGCCGGCGACGATGAGCAGGATGATGTCGAACGGGGCCAGCTCGGAGAGCTCCCGCCGGCCGATCACGCGCGTGAGCGTGAAGATGAAGAAGTACAAGAAGATGGCGCGAAGAACGAGGTCCATGGCTACCTCACGGGAAGATGAAAAGGCCGCGCTGGATCGACGCGATTCGACTCTGGCCGTCGACGAGGTCGACCCATTGTTTGCGCTTGCCGACAGCGGTCGGATTCACCTGGTACTGGAGAAAGACGTCGAACCGGTCACCCGCGGCGATGTGGCCGAACTCGAAGCGCAGCGCGCCGTTGTCACTCGTCTCTTCGGTGGGTGACGGCTCGAGCGTGTTCAGTGTCATGCCTTGGAGCCAGTCGGGATGGAGGACGAGCGCGGCGTTCTGCAGGTCGCGCTGTGCCTCGATCGTGAAGTGAGCCTGGAAGAGGAGGCCGCCGCGTGCGCGCGTCGGCGCACTCAGCTCGAGGGTGGCGCCGGGCCCGGATGCCTGGCTGTCGGTGGGCCGCTGGCCGAAGACGTTGAAGAGGCCCAGGAGCGGAACAATCGCGATCAGGGCGAGGAGGCCGCGTCGAAACCACATCTGGTGCTGCCTGCCCTCCAGGTCCCGGTGGCGCCGCAGGACGATTCCTTCAGGCTGATCTGCCACGTTCTTCCAACGCCTGCCGAGCGGTCTCGGTTACGGCTCGGCCGGCTCCACCGCCGCGGGCCAGAGCCCGAGCCGTTTGAGATCCCGCTTGTAGAGGATCGTGATGACCACGTCGTGCAGCTCCTGCGCGAGGCGAACCTTGCGGTTCTTGCGCGTGGTCTGCGACTGCCTCATGACCGTGCATTCGACGTAGCAGCCGATCTCGGGGAGGTAGAAATCCGGTGCGAGCGCCTCGCGCACGGCTCCCTGGTCGTCCCGGCTCAGCACGAACTCGTGGGGCTCGTACTCCCAGGCGATGCCATGGTGGTCGAGCATGAGCGCGACAGCTTGTTCCACCGGGTGGGCGAACGAAGGAACGGCTCGCGCTGCCATTTCGCCCTACGGGTACCCGCCGGTTCGAAACGAAACCGGGCCCGGTCATCGGACCCGCCCGCTACCATCTTCGTCTCGAAGGGCCGGGTGGGCGGGCCCTTCTTTTCTCTGCAACGGAGGGACGACGTCGTGTACGTGAGCATGTCCAGGTTCAAAGGGGAGATGGAGGATCTGCCGGGGACGGCGAGGATGGCCAGCGAGGCCATGCTCGACTGGTTGCAGCAGATCGACGGCTACAAGGGCCTGCTCGCGCTCGTCGACGAGGAGGCCGGAAGCGCGTGCTTCGTCACGTTCTGGGAGAACGAGGAGGCCGTGATCAAGACGCGCGCCTCGCGCTCCAGCCTCCGCGACCAGATGGCCGCGACCGCGGGTGCGGAGGTCGTGGGCTCCGAGGAGTTCATCGTGGCCTATTCAGACGTCGTCGAATAACGCGTTAGGATCGGCGGATGTCGGTGGATACCGGCATCGCCATCAGCCTCGAAGGCGTCGGCAAGCGCTTCGGGGACGTGGTCGCGGTCCGCGAGACGAACCTCGACATCCGCGACGGCGAGTTCTTCTCCATGCTCGGGCCGAGTGGCTGTGGGAAGACGACGACGCTGCGCATGATCGCCGGCTTCGAGGTCCCGGACCAGGGCCGCGTCCTTCTGCGCGGGGCGGACGTGACGAACGTGCCGCCGAACCATCGCAACGTGAACACGGTCTTCCAGCACTACGCTCTCTTCCCGCACATGTCGGTCGTGGACAACGTCTCCTTCGGCCTCGAGCTGAAGCGGGTGCCGCGCGGTGAGCGCCGCGATCGCGTGCAGGAGATGCTGAAGGTCGTCCAGCTCGAGGGCATGGAGAAGCGCAAGCCCCAGCAGCTCTCGGGCGGCCAGCAGCAGCGCGTCGCCCTCGCCCGCGCCCTCGTCAACCGGCCGGCCGCGCTCCTGCTCGACGAGCCGCTCGGCGCTCTCGACGTGAAGCTCCGCAAGCAGATGCAGCTCGAGCTGAAGCGGATCCAGGCCGAGCTCGGGACGACGTTCGTGTACGTCACGCACGACCAGGAAGAGGCGCTGACGATGTCCGACAGGATCGCCGTCATGAACGGCGGCGACATCGAGCAGGTGGGCGATCCGAAGGAGATCTACGAGCATCCGCTGACGCCCTTCGTCGCCGACTTCGTCGGCTCCCTGAACGCCTTCGACCTGCGGGTCGACGAGATCGCGGACGGGCTTGCCGTCATGCGCGTCAGCGAACGCGAGCGCCTCGTGGTTCCGGTCCAGGCGGGAACGAGGAGCGGTGACCAGCTCCGTGTTGCCGTACGGCCGGAGCGCGTGCGCATCGAGCCGACGAACGGGCGCGCGCCGGAGGGCGGCTCGACGCTCGAGGGGACCGTGGCCGAGCTCGTCTACCTCGGCGGCCTGACGCAGTTCCACGTCGACACGTCCGGGGCCGGTCGCATCGTCAGTCATCGAATGGACGACGCGTCCGCCGCTCTCCTGGAGCCGGGGAAGCGCGTGACGCTCACCTGGCCCGCCGAGCACGCGTACGTGCTGGCGGGCGCGGTGTCGTCAGAGACCTAGACGGCGAGCTTCCGCTCGGCGCGCGTACGAAAGATCTCGGCCGCCGTGACGATCACGAGCGAGGCGACCACGACCACGGAGCCGAGCGCGAGGATCTGCGGCTGGAGCGCGGGCGTTCTTGCGCCCGTGTAGACGTAGACCGGGTAGGTCGGCTCCCCCGGCGGGACGAGGAACGAGGCGATCGCGAACTCGTCGAAGGAGATCGTGAAGGCGATCAGCGCCGAGGCGAAGAGCGCCGGCACGACCAGGGGCAGCGTCACGCGCCGAAATGCGGTCCACGGGCTTGCCCCGAGATCGCGGGCCGCGTCGACGATCGCCTGGTCGAGCGTGCGGAGTCTCGGGAGGATGATGAGCAGGCAGTAGGGGACGGAGACCGCGACGTGGCCGAGCAGCACCGCGAAGAGGGTCCGCTGCAGCCCGAGCCAGTTGAGCAGGATGAGCATGCCGACCGCGAGGACGATGTAGGGGATCACGAGAGGCAGCAGGACGAGCGCGGTGAGCGCGCCGCGGAACCTCAGCTTGCGCGCGGTCATGCCGACCGCCGTGATCAGGCCGAGCAGGGTCGCGAGGATCGCGGCCACGATGCCGATCCAGAGGCTGCGCTCGAGCGAGCCGATCAGTTCCTCGTTCGAGAACGCGTTCGAGAACCACTTCGTCGTGAAGCCGGACCAGGGCAGCGTCTGGACGAAGCTGTCGTCGAAGGCGAAGATGATCATCACCGCGAGCGGCGCGTAGAGAAAGATCGCCAGGAGGACGAAGTAGCCGCCGAGCATCCGTCCTCCGGTCTTGCTGGCCGCAACGTTCATGTCGTCGCCTTGCTCTCGCGCAGGTCGGTGGAGAGGAAGCGGCCGAAGAGCAGCACGAGCACGAGGACGACCGCGATCAGCCACATGGCGAGGACCGCCCCGTAGTTCCAGTTCGGCGTCTCCTGGAAGAAGCTCTGGATCGCGTTTCCGAACATCGAGCTGTCCGGGCCGCCGACGAGTAGGGGCGCGATGAACTCCCCGGTGGTCGGGATGAGGACGAAGACGAACGCTGCGATCACGCCCGGGAGACTGAGCGGCAGCGTGACGCGGAAGAACGTCCGCAGCCGGCCGGCTCCGAGATCCTGAGCCGCCTCGAGGAGCCGCGTGTCCATGTTCTCGAGGACGACATAAATCGGTAGCGCGACGAACGGCACCCAGGAGTAGAAGAGGACGAGCCCGACGGCGAACCAGGAGTAGATGAGCCAGGTGACACCGTCGCCGTGCTCACGCAGGCCGAGCTGCCAGAGCACGGAGTTGATGACACCGTTGTTGGACAGGATCACCTTCCACGCGATCACGCGCAGCAGATAGCTCGTGAAGAACGGGGCGAGGATGAGCAGGAGAAGCGTGTAGCGGCGCCGACGGGCGACGAAGGCGAGGAAGTACGCGACGGGGTAGGCGGCGACGACCGCCAGCACCGAGACGACGAGGGTGATGACCATCGACGACTTGAAGCGGTCCCAGAACACGTTGTCGCCGGGCGGGACGAAGCTCTCCCAGTTGACGAGCGAGAAGCTCGTCGGGACGCCGAAGCGGTTCGTGAGCAGGTTGACGCTGTAGAGCCCGATCAGGACGAGCGGGAAGATGAAGACGGCGAGGAGGAAGAAGATCGCCGGCAGGGTGAGCCACCCTCGCCCGGGCGTCGACAGACGCTCGACCAGACTGGTGCGCTCGTGGCTCGCCGAGGTGGCGACGCTCATCGTCGTCGCTGCCTAGGCGGCGCTGACCTCCTCCCAGGCCAGAGCCACTTCATCCTCGTTCGGCATCCAGCTCTGGATGTTGACGCCGGGGCCGTTCAGAGCTTCGGGATCGCCGATGTTGAGCTTCTTGGCGAGCGCCTTGTTCTCGACGTCGCTCGGCTTGACGGTCACATCGGCGCTGCCGTAGTAGAAGAGGTTCGTCAGGTCGATGCACGCGTCGTGGTTGATGAACGACTCGACGTACTTGTGGGCATGGCGGTAGCTCTTCGTGTTCGCACCCAGCATGAAGCCGCACACCCAGCCGAGCTTCCCCTGGCTCGGCTCCATGAACTCGACGGCCAGGCCCTCGGCCTTCATGTTCACGTAGCCGTCCTGCCACGAGTAGGCGATCCAGATGTCGCCCGCCTTGAAAGCGGGCTGCATGTCCGAATACGTGCTCTTCCAGTAGAACTTGTTCAGCGGCTTCTGCTCGATGAGCGCGTCCTTCGACTGCTGCACCTGATCGGAGGTCTGGTTGTCCATCTCCGGGAAGCCGAGGTAGAGCGCCGCCACCTCGAAGTTCGACTGGGCGCCGTCCCACATCGAGATCCGGCCCTTGTACTTCTCGTTCCAGAAGAGCTCCCAGCCGGTCGCGTCGGCCGCATCGACCATGTCGGTGCGATAGAGGATGCTCGCGTAGCCCCAGTCCCAGGGGATGAAGTACTGCTGGCCGTTTACCAGGCCGTGCTCGACCAGCGTCGGGTTCAGGTTCTCGAAGCTCGGCAGGAGGCTCGTGTCCCAGGGCTGCACGAGGTTCGAGTTGACGTAGTCCTGGACGTTCTCGATGCAAGGATGGATCACGTCGAACTCGTTCTGCCGCGCCTTGTTGACGGCCTGGGTGTCGTTGACGATGTAGGTGTACTTGAGGCCGTCGGCGCCGAACTCGTCCGTGTAGCTCGTACCGGCGAGCATGCCGTAGGTCTGCGCCTTCGTCCCGCCCGCCTCGTACCCGGGCCACTCGAGGATGTTGAGCGTGCCCGGCTCCTGGCCGATCGGCGGGTGAACCTCCTGCTTCGGCGGCGAGGCGCTCGGCTGCCCCTGCGAGCCCGCTCCGCCTCCGCAGGCCGAGAGCAAGGCGCCGCCACCGAACACGGCTGCGCTGCCGAGGAACTTCCTACGATCCATGCGCTCCATCAGTGCGACCTCCTGGAAGGGATGGCCGACACTAGCGCTCAGGCGGCTTGGAATCTAGGGTCAAGCGAATGCGCTCCGCCCTGCTCGCGCTCGTTCTGCTTGCCGCCTTCGGGTGCGGATCGAGCGCGCGGGAGGAAGCCGAGCCGGTCCTCCCGGCGGACGCCCTCCCGGGCATGGAGGCGACGACGGAGCCGCTGACCGCCGACGACCTCGCCGGGGACTTCGGCGCGGACGTCTCCGTCGAAGGGTTCGTCTCGGGGACCGAGCGCGTCTTCCAGGGCGGATCGCAGGATCTCGACCGGGTCGTCTCACGCACGCTCGAGTTCGAGAGCCCGGAGGCTGCTGCCGGCTACGTCGACCTCCTCCGTATGCACGTCGACGACCTCTACGGGGTGGGCACGACGGCTGAGCCCTTCGAGGCCGGCGGCCGGTCGGGCTACCTCATCGATCCGGCCGCGTGCGCCTGCCATCGCGCTTCCCCGACCCTGACGGCGGCGCTCGCCGACGGACCGCGGGTCACGTATCTCGAAGTGAACGGCGGCGGGGCAACCGCCGCCGTCGTGAACGAGTTGCTCGCACGGGCTCCATAAGGCCTACGCTGCCGCCGGCTCCCGGTCGTTGACGCCGCGCACCACCAGGACCGGCCGCCGGGTCTCGGCGAGCACGCCCTGCGAGACGCTTCCGAGAATCTTCGCCGTGAGCGGGCCGTGCCCGCGTGAACCGATGACGATCATCTCGGCGTCGAGCGAATCGGCGACCGCGACGATCTCGTCGATCGTGTTTCCCGAGATGCGCTCGAGCGTGTAGGGGACGTCGGCGTCCTCGGCGACGTCACCCGCATCACGCAGAACGAGCTCCGACTCGTCCATGTCGACGCGGTGCGCTTTGGGGAGACTCCCAAGGCGGCCCGCGACGATGAACTCGTCGGCCGGGAGCACGTGGACGAATGTGATCTCGGCGCCATGCTCGGCCGCCAGCTCGACGCCGACACCCACCGCCTCCCTCGCGCTCGGCGAACCATCCGTTGCGATCAGGATCTTCTTCATCGTTGCCTCCTTTCGAGGTCACACTAGGCCGGGCGAATCGGAGGGGCATCCGCGGATCTGCCGCTTCTGCCTGCGGGTTGGTACGGATAGGGTTCGTGTCGTGACCGATCGCATCCGCAGCCTTTTGGACGCGGGGATCGCGCTCACGTCGGAGCTCTCGCTCGACGCGCTCCTGCAGAATCTGACCGACACCGCTCGCGAGCTCACGGGGGCGCGCTACGCCGCGCTCGGCGTCATCGACCCGCACAGGACCGAGCTCGAGCGATTCGTGACGACAGGGCTCGACGCCGAGACATTCGCAGCCATCGGCGACCTCCCGCGGGGCCGGGGCATCCTCGGGGTCCTCATCCGCGACGCCCAACCTCTGCGCCTCCACGACATCGCGGACGACCCTCGTTCCGTCGGTTTCCCGCCGAACCACCCGCCGATGCGGACGTTCCTCGGCGTCCCGATACTGCTCCGCGGAGTGTCCTACGGGAACCTCTACCTGACCGAGAAAGAGGGCGGCGGCGACTTCACGACGGAAGACCAGGAGCTCGTCACGCTCCTGGCTGCCCAGGCGGCGGTGGCGATCGAGAACGCGCGCCTCTTCGAGTCGGCCAAGCGGTGGTCCGAGCAGCTCGAGTCCCTGATCGAGGTGGGAAACGCGCTTGCGACGGAGCTCGACCTCTCACGGATGCTCGATCTGGTCGCGCGCAGGCTTCGTGAGATCCTCCACGCGCGCTTCGTGCTCATCCTCCTCGAGAGTGAGGGCCAGCTGCGTGTCGACGTCGCAGCCGGAGACGTGTTCGAATCGGTGCCGGGCGCGACCGTGCCGCTTGCCGGGACGAAGGTGGGCCGCGTACTCGAGCGCGGACGAAGCGAGCGGGTCGACTCGGTGATCGACGACCCGGAGTCCGATCTCGAGCTGACGCGAGCGCTCGAGATGCTGGCCGCGCTCTACGCCCCGATGCAGGTTCGCAACGACCCCATCGGCTTGATCGTTGCCGGCGACAAGCTCGTTCCCGACCGGCGCTTCTCGACCGAGGACCTCCGGCTCGCGGAGACGTTCGCTGCGCGGGCAGCCGTGGCGGTCGACCAGGCGAGGCGAATCCAGCGAGACGCTCTTCGCCGGGTCGTCAGGGCGCAGGAGGACGAGCGCCGCCGTCTGGCGCGCGAGCTCCACGACGAGACCGGGCAGGCTCTGACATCGATTCTCCTCGGCCTGAAGAGCCTCGAGGACCTCGACGACATGGCCGCGCTCGGGGAGGGAGTGGCCGCCCTCCGCGAGCGTGTGGTCGCCACGCTCCAGGACGTTCGGCGACTCGCCGTGGAGCTCCGGCCCGCGGCGCTGGACGACTTCGGGCTCGAGGCGGCCCTCGAGCGCCTCACCGCAGGGTTCGCCGAGCAGACCGGACTGAAGGTTGAGCTCGAGTCGCGACTTCAGGATGATCGGCTTCCCGAGGAGGTCGAGACCGTTCTCTACCGCATCGTGCAGGAGGCGCTCACGAACATCGTCAAGCACGCGGAGGCCGGCCGGGTGAGCATCGTCATCACCCAGAAGGCGGGCGCGGTGGGCGCCGTCATCGAGGACGACGGGCGCGGCTTCGACCCCGATCAGTCCATCGACGGCGGCATCGGTCTCATCGGCATGCGCGAGCGGGTCGCCCTCCTCGACGGCTCGATGACGATCGAGGCGGCTCCAGGGAAGGGAACGACCCTGGTCATCGAGGTTCCGGTCAGGTGAGCATCCGGGTCCTGATCGTCGACGACCACGCCGTCGTGCGGGCCGGGCTGCGCCTGCTGCTCGACGCACAGGACGACATCGAGACCGTCGGCGAGGCCGGCGACGCGCGCGAGGCGATCTTCGAGGCGCGCAGCGTGAAGCCGGACGTCGTGCTCATGGACGTCGTCCTCGGCGGCAAGAGCGGCATCGAGGTGACGCCGGAGCTCCTGCACGAGCAGCCGGAGGCGCGCGTCCTCGTGCTCTCGATGCAGGACGACCCGCGCTACGTGCGCGAGGCCTTCGCCGCGGGGGCCCACGGCTATGTGCTCAAAGAGGCCGCCGACACGGAGCTCGTGACGGCCGTCCGTGAGGTGGCGCGCGGAGGGAGCTATGTCCATCCCGCGCTGGGAGCACGGATGGCGGCCGCCGACGCCGCGGCGGCGGATGCGGCGGACCACGACCCCCTCTCGGATCGAGAGCGCGAGGTGCTTCGCCTGCTCGCCCTCGGCCATACCAACCAGGAGATCGCGCAGATGCTCTACATCTCGGTCCGAACGGCCGAGACCCACCGCGCGCACATCATGCAGAAGCTGCGACTCGAGACCCGGGCGGAGCTCGTCCGCTACGCTCTCGCGCAGGGTCTTCTCGAGCAGGAGCCCTAGGAAGCGCGCCGGCCGAAGACGCCGAACGCGAGGTCGGCGTGCTCAGCGAGATACGGCGCCAGGTAGCGGGCCGCGATCTTCGCCGGAGGCCACCAGAGCGGCGCGTCCGTGGCGACTGACGCGTACATGTGGCCGCCGCCCAGCTCCGCGCGCAGGTATTCCGGGTGTGAGCCCGTGAGCAGCACCCCGCGCAACACGGGGTCGAAGGCAGTCGGCGTGACCGAAGCTCCGGCTTGCTCGGCGATTGCGGAGGCAGCTGCGTCGGCCTGCTGAGAGGCCAGGCCTCCCTGCTTGATCGGGAAGCTCGAGCCATCTCCGGCTGCGTAGACGTCCTCGAGCGTCGCGATGCGTCCGAAGGCGTCGGTGTGCACGAAGCCCGAGCTGTCGTGAGGCACGCCGGCGACGGCCACGCCGACGAGGCGCGGGAGCGCGATCACGCGCTCCACGGCGAGCGGGGCGCCCGGCACGAGCTGGAGGAGCCCGTCCTCGAAGCGCTCGGGATGGACTCGCGTCCTGAGCTCGATCCCGCGGTCCGCGAGGAGCTCTTCGACGACCTCGGAGCCTGCGTGGCCAAAGATCGCTAGCGGTCTCTCCTCCGGCGTGAAGAACGTGATCTTCGCGTCCGCTCCTCGTTCCGCGAGGCTCGAGGCCGTCTGCAGCGCGAGCTCGTAGAGCGGCAGCGGCCACGTGACGCCGGTCGGGACGACGAAGGCGAGGGTCCGAATCTCACCGCTTGCGGCCTCGGCGAGGACCCGCGAGAAGGCCGGCGTATCCTCGCTCCCCCGGTACGTCAGAGCGCCCGGGAGGGCGATCTGCCGGCGAGCGCCCGTCGCGAGGAGGAGCGAGTCGTACGAGAGCGACTCGCCGTGGCTCGTCCTCGCTCGGTGCTTCGCCGCGTCGACCGACGTGAGCGCGCCGAGTCGGTGCCGCGCGCCGCATCCGGTTGCGAGTGCGCGCAGGTCGAAGCGGAGAGCGCCGCCCCTTCCGAACGGCTCGGCGACGGCGAGAGGCCGGTAGTAGAAGTCCTGGTCGGGCGAGAGGAGCTCCACGTCGACGCGGTCCTCCGCAAGCGCGCGCACGGCGACCATCGCCTCGAGGGCAGCGACGCCTCCGCCGGCGACGAGCACTCGATGCCGGTCCTCGATCGACCCCACGCTACTCGCCCCACCCTCCGCCGTTGGAGTCTCGCTGCCAGCTATACGCCTCGTGCGCCACGATCGGGAATCCCTCGATGATGGGCTCCCAGGCTCCGAACGCTCGAATGTTGTCCGGGTCTCGAACGACCCCGTGAAGGAGATGGTCGAGCCGGCCGCCTTCGAACACGAAAACGACCTGGTTGCCGGACAGATACACCGTGTGGCGGTCGAACCCGAGCCGGTCGGGATCGAACGGAGGGCCCGTCTCGATGAGCTCGGCTGCCTTCTTCTCCGTCTCCGGCTTGAGCTTTGCGATGACGGCAATGCGCTGCATCACTGCTCCTTTCTTCGACGCAATGGTCGCTTCACGTCTCGCGCCGAGCATCCGTGCGGGCGCCTATCCCCCTTACGGAGAACTACGGAAGCGGCCGGCTTCGGACGACGAGCACCGAGGACTTCGCCTGGTGCGCGACTCGCTCGCTCACGCTCCCGACCGCGGCAAGGCCGTGTAGGACACGGCTTCCGAGGACGACGAGGTCGGCGCCCTCACCTTCTGCCACGAGCGCTTCGACGGGCGGTCGGTGATCGAGTGCCACCTCGGGCGCGTGCTCGCGGACCGGGTCGAGGGGAAGCTTGTGCCCGCCGACCGCCGCGACGGCGCGCAGGCTCGCGTTTGTCTCTTCGTCGAGCCGCCTCGCGACGGCGAGCGCCTCGAGAGCGTCTTCCGAGCCGTCGAACCCCACGACGATGGAGCGGGGGAAGCTCTCCGGATCGTCGCTTGGGCGCGCGATCAGGACGAGCACGGCGCTTCATGGAGGGTGTACGTGGTCACGCTTCCGCCGACGATCCCCGTGGAGCGCCTATGGTTGTGCGAACCGACCGCGACCAGGTCGATGTCCTCCTCGCGCGCCGTATCGGCGATCGAGCTCCAGGGCACACCCCGGACGAGACGCGTCTCCGTGAGCTCCCCGTCGACTCCGCGCGCAGCCGCGAGCGCCTCGACCTCGGCGTCTCGCATGTCTTCGAGGACGGCCGTGGCGGCCCATCCCGCGTGGAAGGCTGCTGCGAGGTCGAGGACGCCGACGAGCACGAGCTCGCTGTCGGGTTGGGCGAGTCGCCTCGCCTGTCGAACCGCTTCGATCGCTTCGGGCGTCTCGTCGACGCCGCAAAGAATTCGGTTGAACATGGCTCCTCCCGTCTCTTGCTCGAAGCCATGCTCGCCGCGGGGTCCGGCCGCGGCATCGTGGAAGGCTCGGATCCGGTTGCGGCCAAGCCGCGCGCTTCACCAGGTCTTCAGGCGCTGCGCCTGGCCCGGGTGGGCGACTCGGATGCGGGCGTCGACCGCGACGCAGCGGGCGGGCAGGCCGATCACCGGGTTCAGGTCGAGCTCTGCGACCTGCGGGAGGTCCGCTCCCAGGCGTGAGAGCCGGTGCAGCAGGTCGGTCAGGGCGGCGGGGTCGGCAGCCGGCCTGCCTCTGAATCCGCCGACGAGCCTTCCCGCCTTGCCCGCCGTGACGAGTTCCTCGGCGTCGACGTCGGTGAGAGGCGCGATGCGGAACCCGGCGTCCCCGATGAGCTCGGCGAAGATCCCTCCCGGGCCGAAGGCGACGAGCGGGCCGAAGACCGGATCCTGCACCACGCCGGCCAGGAGCTCGGCGCCACCGGTGATCATCGGCTGAACGAGCACCGGCCCGCCGATCCGGCGCGCGGCCTCGGCGACCGCCGTCTCGTCCTCCAGGTCGAGTGCGATGCCGCCCGTTTCCGTCTTGTGCGCCCCGGCGGCGGCGGTTTTCACCACCGCGGGCAGGCCAAGCTCGCGTGCGGCTTCCGCTGCCTGGTTCGGACCGTCCGCGACCCGCTCGGGGACGATGGGGATGCCGTACGCTTCGAGGAGCTCGCGCACGTCGGGCGCCTCGAGCCAGAGATCCTCGGACCCGGCGAGCGCGCGGGCCACCACCGCCTCGCCCGCGGCGCGGTCGATCCCGGAGACGTCGGGAACCGTCCCCGCCGGCCGCCGCAGCCACTCGGCGCGCTCGACCGCTCGGCCCAGCGCCCGGGCGGCTGACTCCGGGTACGGGAACGAGCCCTTCGGCGTCTCGGCGGCCAGGACGACGGGCACGACCGGCTTGTCGGCTTCGCTCCTGACCTTCTCGATCGCGGCGGCGACGTCGGTCGCGGAGACTTCTGCGGCCGGGACGAAGAGGACGATGACCGCGTCGACTCCTTCGTCCTCGACGACCGCCGGTAGCGCGTCTGCGTAGATCTCGGCTGTGGCGGACCCGAGCAGGTCGACGGGGTTGACGACGGAGGCCTCCGGAGGGACGACCGACGCGAGCCTGGCGCGCGTCT